>NZ_JBBPHP010000023.1:0-113217 GCF_038039535.1 Catalinimonas locisalis
ACAAGATAATTCAAGAATGATTATGTGCGTATCGTTAGCTCAAGAAATTAATCGAGTTTCTTGATGTGGGGAATAGCACCTAGTGACTGAGTGGCATCTACAAGCAACAGGGGCCCATTCTCTCTGCATATCCTTCCTAAAGCTTTGATATCCAGGCAATAACCTGTCTGATACTGTACATGACTCACTGCTACCACCTTGATCTTTTCCTTTCTGATCATAGCAGCTGTCTTTTCCAAATTGAGGCTTCCATCTTTCTCCCAACCCTGATAGTATAGTTTATATTCGTGTAACTGCCAGGGTAAGCACAATGAAGGATAATCATGATCAAGTAGCAGCACCCTATCCAGAGAAGTAAGCATTTGAACAACGTAATTCATGCCTACCGAAAAACTGGTAACCAGTGCAATTTCATCATGAGCTGCATTGATAAATTCGGCGAGCTTTTCTTTCAGGCTTATTATCTTGCAATACCAATCACGCCGTTCCTGCCCTCCGTGCTGTAAAAAAATTTGATAATATTGCTGCGCGCATTCAGCAGTTGCTTTGGAAATTAATCCGCAGCTTGGAGTATTTAAATAAGTATATTTTTGGGTGGCAGGATATTGCTCTTTAATGGATGACCAGTTTGTCATTATTCAAAAAACTTCTGCAAAAAAGATATTAAGGCACATAAAAAAAGCAGGCCAAATGGCCTGCTTCTGATGCGATGATCTATAGTGAATTAATAACGTTGATTGCTAAATCTACGACCACCACCGCCGTTTCCTCCTTCAGTCTTAGGACGAGCTTTGTTTACTTTGATAGCTCTTCCCTGAACTTCTGCTCCGTCAAGTTCCTCAATAGCAGTAAGCGCATCGTTTTCGTCAGGCATTTCTACAAAGCCAAAACCTCTTGATTGACCAGTTTCGCGGTCACTGATAACTTTGGCAGAAGATACCTCACCGTACTCTTCAAATAATTCTCTTAGATTTTCGTCTTGAACCTTATAGTTTAGGTTCGCTACATAAATGTTCATGATACTGAAATTAATAAATAAGCACTATTAGACAGGAAGTACAGAGGGTGAATAAAATCTGATTTGATCATACACAACACAGCCATAAGTCCTGGCTAAAACAAATGTAAGTCTTTTTCTCAGACTTTTATCAAGTAAGTCAAATATTTTTATGATATTTTTTACATGTCAAATACCGCTCAATCTCTATAAAATCTCATATATGGATATAAAGTCAAATTAAAATACATTTCATTTTTTATATTTTTACCTGAATGAATCAGAAAATAGGTAAAGCCACAAACACCTTTACCCCTTAAATTATAATGGTACTACCTTTATCCGGTAAGGTGATGAATGGCAAAAAAATGTGCTGAGCTATTGTTCAAGCACTTGGTTTTTGATATCACATTTTTTGAAAGCTTTAAGCCCTTGGGTGTTGGTTGTGCAATCGTTTTCAGTGATTTCAATTTACAAATATCATTTTTTTTATTATCGCCTTATCAACAGTTCTGTAAAATCAAGGATTTATTGATTCAAGTAGCTGACAATTTGACGTTTAAGACTGCTCATAATTTAATTCTTGAAAGTAAATATTTTAAGCTGATAAAATTACAGTTGGGGTTTATCTTTCAGATTATCCTGGCAATATTAGTAAAGTCTGTTCGTTCGAAATCGTAAAAAAAGGAACCCAAGGGCTCCTTTAATACATTGTTTTACTTTTAAGGTTTCTTCATAGAAAAGGGAAAGTCTTCCGCATCTGTACCTCTATCTTTAGCTGGCTGCTCACTCATCTCCAGCTCAAGTGTACCGCCTTTCAGAATCTTCTCATGTTCTATATAGTTATGCGTATAAATTTGTCCATTTAGGCTAGCCTCCTCAATGTAGGGCGTATCCATTTCATTACCCTCAGCATCAATCATGAACGTTTTGCCATTGGGCAAGTGCAAAGTGACTTTCTCAAATATAGGACTTCCCAAGACATATTGCTGTGTACCAGGTGTAACCGGATAGAATCCCATAGCTGAAAATACATACCAGGCTGAGGTTTGTCCATTATCCTCATCGCCACAGTAACCATCAGGATGTGGAGTATACAACTTATTCATTATGTTACGCACATGGTACTGGGTTTTCCAGGGCTGCCCTGCATAGTTATAAAGATACACCATATGCTGGATGGGCTGGTTGCCATGTGCATACTGCCCCATATTGACAATCTGCATTTCACGAATTTCGTGAATCGGAAAGCCATAATATGAATCATCAAAAATTGGGGGAAGGGTAAAGACAGAATCCAGCTTTTTCACAAGAGCATCATGACCTCCCATCAGTTGACTCAGGCCTTCAATGTCCTGAAAGACCGACCAGCTATAGTGCCAGCTGTTTCCTTCAGTAAATGCGTCACCCCATTTAAAGGGATTAAAAGGCTGCTGGAAAGTGCCATCTTCATTTTTACCCCGCATCAACCCGGTTTCCTCATCAAAAAGCTTGTGGTAGTTTTGGGCCCTTTTTTCGTATAACCCTATCTCTTTTTTGGGTTTACCCAAAGCTTTAGCCAGTTCAGCGATGTTAAAATCAGCAAAAGCATACTCAAGAGTACGGGCGGCATTTTCATTGATACCTACATCATAGGGTACATAGCCTAACTCATTGTAGTAATCAGCGCCATAGCGGCCTACTGAATGAATAGGTCCTACACTTTTGGTATTCTTGATCATGGCTTCGTACAAAGTCTCAATATCATAACCGCGAATACCTTTCAGATAGGAGTCAGCGATATTCACAGCAGAGTTAGAGCCAATCATACTACCTCGGTGGCCGGGGCTTGCCCACTCAGGAAGCCAGCCGCTCTCTTGGTAGGTGTTGACCAGGCCCCGCATCACTTGGCTGTTGAACTCAGGGTACATAAGGGTAAAGAAAGGAAATACTGCACGAAAGGTATCCCAGAAGCCATTATCCGTGAACATGTATCCCGGAAGCACTTCTCCATTATAGGGGCTATAATGCACCATCTCATCCTGTGAATTGAACTCGTAAAACTTGCGGGGGAACAATAAAATCCGATACAGGCAAGAGTAAAAAGTAGCTTTCTGTTCTCTAGTACCTCCTTCTACTTCTATCCTGCTCAGTTCATTGTTCCAGCGATCCTCTGCCCTGCTCAATATGGTATCAAAGTCAGCATCTCCAACTTCGCGATCAAGATTCAGTGCTGCTTGTTCAGGACTGATGAATGAAGAAGCTACTTTCACGGTGACTACTTCACCTTTGGTGGTAGAAAAGCCAACAAAACCTCCGGTATGATTTCCTTCCGCAGAAGTACTGTTTTCCTGCATTACACTATCTTCCCAGGTGTGTGTGAAATCAAAGTCTTTGCTAAACTCCGCTACAAAATAATTATGAAAATTATCAGGCACACCTCCCGAATTATTTCTGCAGTAGCCGGTAATCTTTCTTCCTGCTTTATCAATATTCACTTTTGAACCTTTATTAAAAGCATCCAGCAAGATGTAAGAAGTATCGCTTTCAGGAAAAGTAAAGCGGAATACTGCTGCTCTTTCAGTAGGAGTTACTTCTACCATCACGTCATAGTCAGCCAGATAAATACTGTAGTAGTGAGGCTTGGCGACTTCAGCTTTGTGAGAAAACCAACTTCCTCTCTCCTCTTCATCAAAAATAGGCTGCCCGGTCATGGCCATTAATGCAAAGGCGGCATAATCATTGATCCAGGGACTGGGCTGATGCGTCTGCTTAATTCCTCTGATCTGGTAATCGTCATATTTATAGCCCCAGCCATCCCCCATATCACTGGTTTGTGGTGTCCAGAAGTTCATCCCCCAGGGCAGGGCAACTGCCGGATAGGTATTGCCATTGGAAAGCTTAAATTCAGAATCAGTACCCATCAAAGTATTGACATAATCAAGCGGCTGTTCACTCTGCTGCGCCTGCGCTGCAGTAAACAGACATAGAATTGTAAACAGAAAAGCAGTGTATGTAGAAAATTTGAGGATGTATTTCATGCGTGTTTATATTTGAAGATTAAGCGCTTTGTCATTCATTAATCAAATACGCTGAAAGTATCTTTTCAGATCATTAAGGTCTAAATTAAGGACACGGTACACTTTAGTTTGATCCTATTAAATTAAGTGGCATGAATGAGCCACCTATAGCCTCACATAATGTAGCAGAACGACTGGGTATGAAATTTTTGAACTACTTATGGAAGATGGTAAGCCTACTGTTTTCTACAAGATTGATAAAAACCCAAAAACCTAACAGCTTGGTACAGTAAACAAAATACCGCCACCCTGATCAGGATGACGGTATCTAACATAAAGTGGTATGTGCTTATTCAGTGTATCCTTCGTTTTGTTCAAGCTGAGGATTTCTTTGCAGCTCTCTCTGAGGAATAGGCAATAACATATGCTTCTCCTCATAGGTCTGACCCCAGGTATTTTCGTGTCCTACTAATGGCGCAAATTCAATTTCACCATTAGCTTCTTGGGCTGTCTCAGGATAAGTTCTGGTTCTGATCATGTCAAACCACAATTTGAAGTCAAAAACCAGTTCGCGATAACGCTCTTCCCATACTTCTTCTACAAACTCATCAACTGAAAGACCGGTCAATTCATCTCTGATCTCACTGATATCCTGCTTCCAGTAAGCTCTGCTTCTCACCTGAGCCAGGTAATCAATTGCTTCGGCATTTACACCCTCCGAAAGGGCAATTGACTCAGCCGCTGTTAGCAGTACTTCAGAATAACTCAATGCTCTGGCATCTTTTCCGGAAGTAGCAGTTTGGAAAAGCGCCTCATCATCGTGCCAGATATAGGGTGTGGGAGGGAAAGTTGAAGTTGATCCATCTCCGTGCGTAAAAGTTGTATGGAAATACTGCTTGTTCTGAGCACGTAAGTCATTCTCCTGATCATAGCCCCACATGAATTCATCCACGGGCTGGTAAGCACCGTTGGTGATGGCATACTCTACATCGCTGGCATAAGCTACCGGATAAGACCACTGAGGATAAGTAGAGGTCTCAATACCTACCAGATATTCAACGAGGTAGATGTATTCTTCAGCCAAAGCTTCTTCTCGTCTGATCTTGTTATAAGCAGAGTTTTCAAAGTCAATTTCTCCCTCTACCATATCATTTTGTACCAGTGAATATGTTCCGCTATTGATGACCATACGCGCCATTTCAGCGGCATCGGCGTAATGATCTTCCTGCAATGGATATCCACTCATGGTAAGATAAACTTCTGAGAGTAAAGTCGCCGCTGCTCCCTGAGTTACCCGGAAAGCATTGTTCACCATGGCTGCCTCTGAAAGTCCACCTTCATTTACAGCAAACTCCAAATCACTTACGATCAGGTCATAAACGTCAGCAATAGGGCTGCCAGGTACGTAGATGTCTTCAATAGCTTCGTAAGGCTCTACTATCAAAGGTACTTCACCGTAAAAGCGTACCAGGTAAAAGTAAGCGAAAGCACGAAAGAAACGAGCTTCTGCCATCAGCCTGTTTGCATCGCTATCAGATAAGCCGGGAGTTTCGGGGATATACTTGATCGCATTATTTGCTCTGGCAATAGCCAGGTATAGGTCTGACCATATACCATTTGAAAAACCGTCTATGTTGGTTCCGTTCAATGTAAGCTGCTGAGCAAACTGGATATAAGGCTCCTGTCCTTTATACTCATTATCAAAGAAGCCTGATAAATATGGTCCGTACATTCCTCGTTTACCGGAATATACTCCTCCGGTAGAGTACATTTGAGGAGCACCTACCCGGTACAATGCATTCACCGCATTTTCAGCGTGTGCAGGTTCAGTGAAAAACTGGTTTAAGCTTATCTCATCTCTGGGAACTTCCTCCAGAAAATCGTCGCAGGAATAGAAAAGCGTCCCCGCGATCATTAGCATGAATACTTTAGATATATATTTCATGTGTCTGTAATTTATTTATTGAAGCCACATGAAATGAGCATTTTCCTTTCATAATCCATTGCTTCATCTATGCTCATTTCATGCCTGTTCATTGTGTTGATTAGAACTGAAAGTTTACGCCCACAGTATAAGTTCTGGGACGAGGGTACTGGAAAAAGAACATGTTCTGTCCCCATTGATTACCTCCCCAAGATGTAGCCTCAGGATCAAGTCCCTGGAAATCATCAGAACTGATTACAAAGGCATTCTGAACGCTGGCGTATACTCTCATGTTTCCAATATTTAATCGCTCCATCATGGCATTATCAAAGTTGTAACCGAGTGTAATCAGGTTTCCTCTCAGGTAAGAACCATCTGCTACCCAGCGGCTATCCACCTGGCTGTTCTGACCAGCATAAGCCTGATTTCTGATTTCCTGTACCATAGTATTCTGGTTTTCAGGAGTCCATCCTTCGGTAAGGATTGTTCTCAGACCGTTGGCAATTCCTGAACGGTCTTCAGTAGAGTGATAGAACTGCTGAAGGATATCAACATCGTATACAAACTGAAGATCTACTGTGAAGTCAAAGTTGCCGTATCTGAAGTTGTTTATGAAGCTACCTGTCCATTTTGGCAAACCATTTCCAATGATTTTCTGCTCAGCAGAACGCTTGGCTTCACCGGGAACAGCACCTACAGCTTCAGCCTCATCAGCCTCATCAAGGTTCCAGGTGCCTAATCTTTCGTATCCCCAGAAAGAGCTCAATGGCTCACCAACTCTCAGGATGGTCTGGCTACCAGATACCCAGTTAGGACCAGGGAAGATATCCTCATCATTTTCACCCAGCTTTTCAATGCGGTTCTGGTTGTAGTTAAAGTTGAGCGTGGTATTCCAGCTAAACTGATTGTTCTCAAAATTGGTGGTATTCAGCATTACTTCTATACCACGGTTAGATACAGATCCTATATTATCAAATACAGAAGCAAATCCGGTAGTCTGAGGTAAAGGTCTGTTGAGCAACAAATCAGTAGTAAGCTTATAGTAGTAGTCAAACTCCAGTGAAACTTTGTAGTTAAACATTGACAAGTTGAAACCGATGTCAAACTGTTCAGTTTTTTCCCATTCCAGATTAGGATTTGAAAGTCTGTTTACCACACTTGATGTAGCACGCTGTCCGTTGAGTAATACTGTTCCTGAAGAAACTGTAGCCAGTGACTGGTAAATAGGAATCTCAGTATTACCGGTGATACCGTAGCTAGATCTCAGTTTTAACTGACTGATAAAGTCTAAATTTTCCAGGAAGGATTCTTCAGAAAGCATCCAGCCTACCCCTACTGAAGGGAAGAAACCGTACTTGTTGTTTTGTCCAAAACGAGAAGAACCGTCTATTCTACCCGTTAGTGTCAGCATGTACTTATCTGCATAGGTATAGCCACCTCTTAAGAAGTAAGAATTCAATGTCCATTCGTCATAGTAAGAAGTAGGAGCATCGGGCTGACTGGCCGCTCCCATATTATAGTACCTGAAGAAGTCGTCAGCAAAACCGCGAGTAGTGATGCCAAAACCTTCTTCTATACGCTGCTGCCAGCTGAGACCCAGCACCCCATTGATACGGTGTTGTCCAAAGTCTTTGTTATAATTAAGGAAAGTCTCTTCCTGCCAGTACATTACTCTTTCATTGGCCTGATTAGCTGTACCTAATGGATCAGAAATATTGATCAGATCTGTAGGGCTATAGTTTTGGAACAATCTGTCGTGCTTGTCAAAACCAAATTGAGTTCTGAGGTCAAGTCCATCCGCGATATGGAATACGAAATATGTGTTTCCAAATAGCTGAGTACGCTTTCTGATTCTATCCTGTGTTTCCAGCACATGAACCGGATTAGCCATTGCCTCCAGGTTGTAAGGATCAGAAATCATCTGGCTATTACTGTAGGTGCCGTCAGGAAATCTTACCGGGAAGATAGGAGGCATCTCAATCATGGTACGGCGTGGCATCTGGTATCCACCACCTTCGTCAAATTCGTTTTCTTTGGTGTAGTTTGCCAAGAGGTTGAAACCGAACGTAAACCAATCTTTAGGTTTTCCTTCGTAAGCAATTTTACCATATACACGATCCAGGTAATTGTTCAGCATGGTACCCTCCATACGAGAGTAGTTCAGGAAAGCACCGTATGAAGACTTTTCGCTTTTCTGACGGATAGAAAACTGATGGTTGTGCGAAACTGCAGTACGCGTAGCTTCTTCCTGCCAATCCGTATCGTATAACGGATTTCCGTTCTCATCAAAAAGATCAGGATCATTGGTAGTGAAAACCGGATTGCTATCAGGACGATATTTAGGGGTATTTTCCATACCGATTCTTACCACATCCAGCCATTCTTCAGCATTCAGCAGGTCCATTTTCTTTCTTAATGTACCTACACTGACATAGCCATCATAACCTACGATCAAGCCTTCGGTATTTGCTCCTCTTTTGGTAGTAACCAAGATCACTCCATTGGCACCTCTTGAACCGTAGATCGCAGTGGCAGAAGCATCTTTTAATACTTCCATGCTCTGGATATCATTAGGATTTAGGAACTGAATATCTTCCATAACAACTCCATCTACTACGTAAAGCGGAGAAGAATTAGCATTGATGGTTCCTAAACCACGGATAAGTACGCGAGGGCTGCTGGTAGGTGAGCCTGAGTTCAGGAAAACATTCACACCAGCTACCTTTCCCTGTAGTCCTTGTAAAGCATTATTAACCGGAGCTTTAAGCAACTCTTCAGAGCTTACCATTCCTATCGCACCAGTTACATCAGACTTTTTCTGAGTACCATAACCCACTACCACTACTTCACTGAGTGATTGGATGTCTGGCATCAATTCCAGGTTGATAGTAGTACGGTTGTTAATAGCAACTTCTTCTGTTGTATAACCGATAGAAGAAAAAACCAGCGTAGTCACATCATCGGCTACACTTAGTCGGTATTCACCATTCATATTGGTGACTGTACCCGTAGTAGTGCCCTGAGCAAGAATGCTTACACCGGGAAGCGGATCTCCGGTTTCACCGTCGGTAACTACACCACTGATAGTCTGTTGCATCATGATAGGTGCAATATTAGCATTCATGGAAGTCAGAAAAGCGGGAGCTTTCGGCTTCTCTACTACGTCAGACTTGGTCTCAATCCTATTGATATTCTGTTCCTGTGCCTTTTGAATGATATAATGTTTGTCGCTAACCCTTTTATATTTCAGTTTAAGCGGAGTCAAAGCATCATCCAGCACCTTTTCCAGGTTCTCTTCATTCTCGCTGTTTAAATTTACCTGTTTGTCCTTCACCAGATTACCATCGTAGGCAAAGCTGATTGCATATTCTTTTTCCAATTTAGATAAAAAGCTATCCAAGGAAACCGGATTGTTTTGCTGATCATCATCAGCATCTCGGTTGCCTTCCACCATGTCCATTGCAGCCAACTTATAAGAAGGAGCAACATCTATTGCATTCACTTCCGTGGCCGATGCCCAACCCTGGGCTTGTACTAAAGGCGGGGCAAAAAAATGTAGCATCATTAAAAATGCCCCTGTAACTCTGGTAAGTTTGGGTTTCATAACAAATAATTTAATTAGAATATGATAGTAGTGGCCCACATCTTTATGCAGGCTTAAATAGGTCCTTTGTTAATACTTATTTTTTACAATCAACACTTCTCCTTCCTTTTCAATTTTTAGCTGGAATGCTTCCTCAATCAAGGTTTGCAGTAGAGGCAGGTTTTCGCGAGAAACTTCGGCTGTAAAAATGTAATCGCGCATCTCAACTTCTTCAAACTCAATCTTAATACCATAGTACTGATAGATTTCCTCGGCTATCTTGCCCAGGCTCTCATTTTCAAAAATGAAGAAGTTATCCTGCCAGGCCAGTTCTTTAGATTCTTTGGCCAACTCCTTTCTGATCTTTCCTTCTTTCTCATTCAACTCCACAGCTTCACCGGGGGCCATGAGCAAATTTTCACGAGTATTAACATTGGCTACTTTCACCGAACCTTCTTCCAACATCACTCGGGTATTGCCATCACGACTTTTCACATTAAAATGTGTTCCCAAAACCTGCACATCCAGGTTTGGCGTATGTACGATAAATGTACTAGCCTCCTCATCCAGTTTGAGTTTGTTGACCTTAAAAAAAGCTTCACCTTCCAACCAAACCTCTCTTACATCATTGTTATGAAGGTTTCGCTGTACTTTAAGACTGGAATTTGCGTTAAGTAAGACCTCAGTACCATCTGCCAGCTGAAAAGTCTGATTTTCCTGATAGGCAGTCTCATAGTGATCAAAGGGCATGACAATAAATAGATAGTAGAGCAGCCCACTCAAAACCATTAGCGCAGTGAAAGAAGCAGCAAACTTCCACCTGACAGTGAAGAAATTAGGTTTTATAACTTTGGCTTCATCGGCTCTCTGATCTACCTTGAGGTAGATTGCTGCCAGGCAATTTTCTTTTTCAGTATCTGAAAGCTTCTTCTCGGGAACACTTAACGCTCCTGTCATCAGGAGAGCTTCATTAAAAACATCTTTCTTTTCAGGATATAGCTCTAAAAAATGATCCCAGAATCGGTCATTACCTCCCTGAACCCAGGCCTGGAAGCTTTCATCCAGGATGAAATCGTTGAGTTGGTAAGTTTCGTAGTTTTCTTTATTCATGAGTCTGTTGCTGTAATAAGTAGTTACAGCAATGCTCCATTGTGCCCCATGACAAGACGAAAAAATTTATTTTTTACATTATGATCAACGAAAAGAACTTATTGTTAAAAATTACGCAATGATTAATAAAAATCATTAACAAATCAACCATAAAAACAGCAATTGCAAGGCGGGTGAATAAGGAGAAATTTGCTCTTTCAGCAGGTCAATAGCCCGATAAGCAAGTTTATACACTGTACGGGTTTGCACAGACATTACCTCAGCAATTTCATGAAAGCTTAGTTGATTGTAAAAACGTAAATAGATTACCTCTTTTTGCTTTTCTGTGAGCTTGCCAAAGGCAGTGGTAATTTGCTGTACCTGTTCTTCTGCTAAAGTTTCATTGGCTTCTGTTACCTTTAGCAAGTGCATCTCAAAAAAACTGCTATACTCCTCTGTGTCATAAACATATTCGCGATCGCTGTAAATCTTTCGCAGTAGTTTTCGGCGCAATCCACCCAATAGATAAGACCGGAGAGAAAGTATGGTATCCAGTTCTTGCCTTTTTTCCCATAAGTCAGCAAAGAGGTCCTGGATACAGTCTTCTACAAGTTCGCGATTGGCATTAAACTTCGTACCGTAATTATGGAGTGCATCAATATGCTGATGGTATACTTCTTCAAACTGCCGCATATCACTGGAAGAAGATTGATTAGTATATTGCTGTATATGTTTTCTATCCACTCTCACAAATTTTCCTAAATCTATAAAATACTGCCGACTATCTATAATTTACTAAATTTTTAGCAGTAAACTTAGTTGATTTTACTCTTTTATCAATAGTACTTTTACAAAAGTATTTTGTGCATCTATCAATAATTCAAAACAATAAATATAGCAGTAAACCTTAGAAAGAGGTTAGAATATTGGCATTCGTATTTATTTCGCTTTAATCTTTCATTTCTTTTCTGACTATAATTTTACAGACTACTTTATCAATCTTCGTTAAAATTGATTTACAAAAAAATTTACTGCTACATATTAATGTGCGATAAAATTCCAATAAAAAAAAGGGTGGCTTATTTTAACTCTTATTCTTATCCTGACAATCATGTCTATCATTATGATTCCTTTTTATCAATCAAACTATACTGCGGCATATTTTCTGATATTGGGCTGTTGGGCCTCGGCGGTCTCCACAAACCGGAAATGTATTATGCAATTAAACTCAAATACTTATTACCTTCTTTAGTGAAGTAAAAAAATTAGGGTTTCCGCACCAAAATATGGGATTGACCTTTTCTAGCTCAGAAACAAAGATTTTAATTTTTGTCTCTATTGAGAAGCAGATTCAAAAACTGCGTTTATTGCTTGTATAGCTAATCTGCGAAATTTGGTGCGGAAGCCCTATAAAAAAATCTATTCTTTTCATAGACGCATGTCCTTTTTCTATTTTTGTTAAGGCAAAATTCTTTAAATCAAAGCTTTATGGAAAAATTCAAGCTATCACCATTTGAGGCCATATCTTCTTTACACGAAAGTGGTCAGGTATTTACCAAACTTTTTGAACATGGTAGCCTCTCTGTTGAAATCTATAAACCTGATCAAACCGATCAACAAAAACCTCATACGCGCGATGAAATCTACGTGATCATATCCGGCAGTGGAAAATTTATGCTGGAAAATGAGACTGTCAACTTTGCCCCCGGTGACTTCCTCTTTGTTCCTGCCAGAAAAGCCCATCACTTCTTTGAATTTAGTGATGACTTCTCCACCTGGGTGTTTTTTTATGGCCCTGAGGGAGGTGAATCTCCTTCTCACTGATCAGAAATACTATTCTTATCAATTCTTCTTACTCTGATTGAGACGATAATTAAGTGTAAGATTGATCTGACGGGGGCTACGCAGTGAATTACGTCTGGTATAGAAAATGTCACCTTCAGTAATACTTCGGTCACGATTGCTCCTGAATACATCCACAACATTTAGCGTCAGTGTACCATTATTATTGAATACATCTCGGGTAATAGCAAGGTCAAGAAAAGCAATCGCCAGTTGTCTTCCCTGAGGGGTTTGCTGCGGAGCCTCGTAGCTGGCTCGTAATTGCAAATCAGTATTGCCCCATAAGGTAAAGCGAGAGTTGAGTCTACCAAACCAGGTGTAGGTATCACTTTCAAAAGACTGGTCCAGGTTGGTACCGTCTATGATGGAGCGATAAAAATTCAGATTCAGGTCCATCTTCCACCAGCCTATTGGCTGATAGGAAGTAATAAATTCTGCCCCGTAGGCATCTTCCATGACCAAATTAAAGGGACGGGTAGTAGAATTCCCTTCTTCATCTACTTCACGAATTCGCAGTATCTTATCATCCGTATGCCGGTAATAAATTGCAGAGCTAATAGACGCGGTTTCAAAATACTTAATATGCCCCGCCTCAATAGAATGTGTATACTCAGGATTCAGGTCAGGGTTACCACTGAAAAAATTACGGTTATCAAAAAAAGTGACGAAAGGCGTTAGGTCATTGTAGGTAGGACGGTGAAGACGTCGGCTGTAGCTAAGTTGTAAAGCGTGCTCATTAGGTAAATCATAGGTAAAATGAGCTGATGGAAAGAGGTTAAAATAGTCTCTTTTGTTGACTTCATCTGTTTGCAACAATTCGGTAGCCAAATCTGTATACTCCCCTCTCAATCCTAGCTGATACCCTATTTTATTAGTTTTGTTGCCCACGATCATGTAAGCAGCATAGATATTTTCATCGTAGTAAAAATCATTGTCCAGCCCTTCTAGCGGTATCCACTCATTATCACGCAACTCAGTAACCAGGTAATCATTGGTAATATCTCTAAGTGTATTTCGAATTCCGGTTTCAAGTTTGCCTTCTACGCCAAAAGGATAAACATAATCTGCCTGCAATAAGAGTTGCTTTTCAGTTTCGTAATTTATAGACTGCTGAAACTCATCAGGTTCACCACTGGGCGTATTGTCAGACAAAAAAGACTTCTGGGTATACAACTGGTCCGAATCCTCCCAATTGTCTATATACGTTAAGATAGCGGTAAGCTCATGGTCCTCCTTGCCAAAATTCCGCTTGTAGTTGAGCGAATATTCCAGGTTGGGCTCAATTTCATCTTCATCCTGATACCTGCGGGTAATGGATTGCAAGTTTTCATTAGTGAAAAAATAGTCCATATATTCTATTTCCGTATTTCTTGTACCCTTGGCATGGCGATAGGTAAAAGAGGTCGTTAGAATATTATTCTCATTGAAAAAGTAGTCAGCACCAAACTGTATATTATTGTTCAGCACAGTCTGACGACTGATATTATTCTGCCGGGTGATAAAAGTAGTGTCTACTGTATAAACTTCCTGATAGAGGCTGTTGTAGGGGTTTTCAATATTACGGTAGATCAAGCCGTAATTAATGAAGAAATTGAGGTTTTCACGACGGTAGTTAAGATTAATCGCCGCACCATAATTATCAGGCTGCCCTACCGTAAAATCAAAAGAACCATTGATTCCTTCACTCTGCTCTTTTTTGAGCACAATATTGATAATGCCAGCCATCCCTTCTGCCTGATAGCGTGCTGATGGATTAGTAATGATCTCTACATTATCAACCAGACCTCCCTGTAGTTGTCTTAACCCCTCAGCACCATCAAAACTCAATAAGCCAGACGGTTTACCATCTATCAGAATTTGCACATTATTGCTTCCTCTCAGACTCACGTTCCCCTCCCCATCTACCGTAATTGAGGGTAGGTTACCCAGAATATCGGCAGCGGTTCGGCCGGCATTGATTGGGTCCTGACTTACGTTGAACACTTTCTTATCCAGGGCCAGTTCAACCAGATCTTTTTCTCCCTCTACGATCACTTCCTCTAGGTCAGTTGATTGCGCCTCTATGGGTATTTCTCCCAGATTCATAGGCCCCTGGCCTGCTTTAAGGGTGAGGTCATTCAGGCGCTTAGCAGCATAACCCATAAAATTGACGGTAGCATAATAATCACCAGCACTAGCTTCCAGGCTAAAAGCACCATTTTGATCAGTTATTCCTCCACTAATCAGACTGCTATCCTGCAAATGAAACAGACTTACGGTAGCATAAGGAAGAGCTTCCTGAGTGTCAGCGTCCACCACTTTACCCCGAATGGCTATTTTTGTCCCTTGGTCCTGGGCCCATAGCGGAGTAGAAAAAAACAATCCATTGCTAAAAAAGAGAACAAGAAATAAGACTTTAAGATAAATATGTCCTTGCCCGGCTGAAGTCTGCATACTGATAAAGAGTAGGTTTAGGTTGTCTGCTTTTACCACGCAAAATAGCATATGATGTTGAGAAAAGTAGATTTTAAGCCTAAGTATCCTAAAAATTAGATTAAACCTCTTTGGCAGTAGACAAAAAAATATGAGTAAGAAGCATTTTAAAAACCCTGAGAATCATTTGCGATACAGCAGTGCTAACTGTCAAACGCATTTCTTACTTAAGTGGAAAAGTAACAGTAATAAGCCTGTAGTGTAATTTTAAAAAATGCTTCATTAGTATGCTGAGAAAAATAGCAAAAAAAATCCTCAGCATCTGTTGGTGCTGAGGACATCGGTTTGAAGGAGTAGTTGGTAAAACCTTTAATTACGCTGATTGAGCATACTTAGCATTGTTGATTTCATTCAGCCATTGTATTGCATCTTCCCGCTTATCAAAATACTGCATACTCAAGTGTGACTTTTCAACATGTTTGCGAACACTGTCCACATAATATTTTTTGAACACATCTTTTGAAACCAGTACTGCAATATTTCGCAATCCTTTTTGTACAGCAGTAGGGATCATTTGAGACTCTAACCATTTTCTATCTTCCGGTGAAACCAGTCCCTGGTCAGTAGTATCAGAAAGCCAGTTAGAAATTTTGTGTTTTTCTAAAGCTTCCACCCCTTTAGTAAAAATATCACGATACATCTGGCTACTAGTACGCTGTTTCCAGATCAGTTCAATTGTTTTTACATCTTCCAGATAGTTGATCTGTGCAAATTCATTTTTAAAATATTCCATTTTACTCTTTTTGCTGCCAAAGTAAGGCAGTCAAAATATGAATTACTTTGACAAAATACATCTTTACTTTCCCCGGTAAGATTTTGAGTAATTATGGTGTTAGGGGTAATAGTGATATCAAATATGTTTACTAAATGATATTGAAACTTCAAACCATAACACTTTTCATCACCTTCACTCTCCGGCTATATTCCCTAAAGCATTATTGTCAAACGTATTATCTGTCGCATCCAATGCGTTTCCATTATTAACAAAATCTATACCCCAGCCTCCACTATCTATGATTACACAATTTTCAACTTTAAGGGTGGCCTCACATTGCATCACGATATTACCCTGACCACCAGCATTGTACATCTGCCCCGCTCCTCCGCCAGAGATTTCACAGAATTCCAGGTGATTGAGCGAAGTACTGGAATTGATGCCTATACCCTGCCAGGTGCCCTGCCCTTCACTCACTCCTTTGAATATGATAGGGTTTTCAGCTGTTCCCACTGCATTAAACGAACCTGTATTATCAACACAATCAGCACCCGGATTACCAAGTTTGATTCCCGAAGAAGTTTCAAACTCCATCACTACACCCGGCTCAATAGTAAGCGCTCTTTCTACATAAGGAATACGTCCGTTATTGGCTACACTGATGCGATAAGGTACCTCCAGAGCGGCAACTGTCATATCGTTATCTGCCAGTACGCTTCCGGTAACATCTATGTAAGGATTGGCATTTCCTTCTTCAAATAGTGTAGTAGCATCCAGTTGATCAAGCTGATGAAAGTACAATGCTACAGGCGCAGCATTATTATCTGTTAATATATTATTTGTGAATTCTTCCAGCTCTGCGTCTTCATCGTGAATCACAATGCCATGATTACCACTCTGAGAGATAGTAGTATTCTGAATTTTAACCCTGCTTTCACACTGCAAAACTACGTTGGCAGGCTCATGACTGGCATTATATATTTTGGCAGCACCCGCACCACTGATATTACAATAAATCAATTGGTTATTAGGACTGGATGAGTTAAAACCAATGCCCAGCCAGCTTCCACTGCCCTCAGTAACTCCCCGGAAAGTAATGGGAGCATTTTCTGTACCTACGGCCTTCAAAGATGCGGTAGTAAGGCTACAATCAGCGCCTTGTTCACCTAATCTTAAAGCTGCGCCGGATGCAAACTCCAGAATCGCCCCTTCCTCAATAGTCAGTGAACTTTGTACGTAATAAGCATTATTTTCTACAAATCTATAGGGTACTTCCAAACTAGATATTGTACCATCGGTATCAAATACATTTCTTCTTACTTCTATATATTCCTGACCATTATCAGGAGAATATGTGGAAGTAGCATCCAGTAAGCTCAACTGACCAAAGTAGATACCAACCGGGGAAAGCTCATTGTCTGTAATTATATTTTCACTAAACTCTTCCAGGTCACTATCTTCTGTGATGAAAACACCATATCCATCATTATCTTCTATTCTGCAATTGACGATACTGGCACGTGATTCATCTTCGCGACTAAGCTGTACTGCTGCTTTTTCATCAGATTGGGCAGAAGCAGTTCTTCCCGCGTGCATGACTTCCACAAATTCCAGCCGGTTTTCAGGATGAGTTGACCCAAAATAGACTCCTTTCCAGACTCCTTTTTGCGCAGTGGTTCCAATAAATTTAATCGGATTTTCTTCACTCCCCACAGCTTTCAAACCGCCTCCATCACTGGTAAATAAACCGCTCTCTTCTCCTTCAAAAGCGATAATTACGCCTGGTTCAATGGTTAGCAACGCATCATTAGTGATAGAAATGGCACACTGTATCACGTAATCAACTTCATCTCCCTCTGCCACATCTTCCCAGGTAATTGAAGCGGTAATCTCGTTTTCATCGCAGTTATAAATATTATCCGGTACTTCCTCTTCTACTGTAAACGTAGGACCGGTGGCTGTCATATTATTTACTGTCACACTAACTACTCCGGTGGTGGCACCGTTGGGCACGTCAACAATTAACTCAGTAGAAGTAGCTGATTTGGCAGTAGCGCTTGAATTATTGAATTGTATTTGATTTTCAGAAATGGTCTCACTAAAATTTCTACCGCTTATACTTACTTCTGTACCAATCGTACCACTAGTAGGATTGATAGCTGTAATTACCGGAGGTTCTGGATCTGGTGTAGGATCATCATTCCCATCATCATTGCATTGAATGAAGAGAAAGAAAAATAGCAAAAGAAATAATGTCTTGCTTAGGGGCTGTTGCGAGTTCAGAAGTATCATGGCACATAATGTGTTTGGTTGAGTACATCTTAAAGTTACATCAGGCCTTATAGACCTTACCTTTGTACCTGAGCATTGTGCATGCTTACCCCGAAAGCCATGATGTAGTCACATCTATCTTCCCGCTGAATTGATTAACAACTTATCTGCATACTTCTTTGGGTTAGACGAATGACCAGTTTGTGTACTTATAAGTTAGTATTTTTTGGCGTAAGAATTGTAACCTGAGGATGAGAAATAATTTTAGCAAAGGGAAAAATGGGTGGAAGTAGACTATTGCTAATTATTTCAGCTATACATTTTGCATAAAAAAACCGGAAAACAGTGAAATCACCATCTTCCGGCATATAAGCTGAACTCACTTTATTGCTTAATTCGTATTAAACGGCTTATATCTTGCTTTTACAATCTGGAATACGCCATAACCGGCCAGACCAATCGCTACTACTCCCATCAGCCAGGGCCCGCCCGTGGAACTTAAAAAGCTGAAGACTTGGTCTGTACCGCCTGCTTGAGAAGAACTTGCAGTGATGGCAGCCCTGAAAAAGAAAAATGCTATAATGGAAAATACAACACCTCTAGCTATATATCCTGCCTTACCTAGTTTCATATATAAGTTTTTGATCTCTCTATTTACACCTCCATCTCTCACATCATCACCAAACTTATCTGCCCAACCTTTGTAAATTTGATATATTCCGTAAGCAAACGCTAATAAAGCCAATATACCTACCAGCCATTGTCCGGCAGGCTGTGCCAATAATTTAGCCGCGAGAGTCTGTTCTCCACCGCCTCCACTACTTCCTCCGGATCCAGCGATCATTTTAAAAGCTTGAAAAGCAAGGAAACCATGGATTACTCCACTTAATACATACCCTACTCTTTTAACAATACCTTCAGTATCATTTCCCTTATGTTCAGCATCTTTGACAGCTGCCACAAATCGCCAGATAGCGTAGCCTACAAAGCCTACAGCAACAATTCCCAAAAGAATTTTTCCAAAGGGTTGCGAAAGAATTTCCTGAAAAATTCCTGTCGTACCTGAAGTCTGCCCTCCAGCGCCAAAAGCTGCCATAGCAGCTAAAACCCCTATAAGTATGTAAATTGTACCTTTGGAAGCATAGCCAAAACGGGCAAGTTTCTCAACCCATTTTTCTGTTTCCGGAAGATTACCTTGAGCTTTCCTGCCAGCAGATTTGGCAGCTGTGGTAATATCATTCATGGTTAAAAAGTTTAGTTAGTAAAAATTAAAAAATGTCAATATTACTGTGATAACTAGTAATACTTGCTTAGTAGACAAATTGTTTTAGAATTTTTTGCTTTTCTTTATGGATTAGGGCTTCCGCATCAAATTTCGCAGATTAGCTATACAAGCAATAAACGCAGTTTTTGAATCTGCTTCTCAATAGAGACAAAAATTAAAATCTTTGTTTCTGCGCTAGAAAAGGTCAATCCCATATTTTTGTGCGGAAACCCTATATATAGATAGCCTTCCAGTTCTTTTTAACCTGGTTTTACAAATATTTTTGATCAGAGCTTCATGATATGCTCCGCCCATTGATCAATATCTTTCTGATAATGTGTCACCAGTATCAAAGTTTTTTCTTCATCCAGATATTGCTGCATATACCTGCTTACCAGCGCTTTTTGTTTAGGGTCCAGAAACTGAAACGGTTCATCCAGCAGCAAAAGCTCTTTTTCGTCCAGAAAGCATTGAATAAGTAATATAAGTTGCAACTGCCCCGATGACAATTGATGAACTGGCTTATTGACAAAGGAGTCTGACTGAAAGAAAGAAATGATATGTTTTAATTTCTCTTCATTATACGTTTTATAGTTCTGCTTAATATAGTCTAAAGCTTTACTTCTGATTCCTTGAGGATTCATAAAGCTGATCAGCTCCGGCCCCAGGTAGTTGATTCTTCTTTTGATATCCCAGATAGATTCTCCGCTTCCTCTTCGTTTACCGAAGAGGTAAATCTGCTGACTGTAAGCCAGCGGATGATCAGCGTAAATCAGACTGAAAAGAGTAGTTTTGCCTGAGCCATTCTTGCCCACCAGTGCCCACCTTTCTCCCTGATGAACGCTCCAGTTGAAGTCTTTCAGGATAACTTTCTCACCATACTGAATACGCAAGTCTTTCATTTCTACCACTGGGCTATCTGCTTTTGAGTGGATAGGTTTGTCTCGCTTTTGCGTGCTTACTTTTTCAGCAGGAGCAGAATAAAATCCCTGAGTCTCTATCTTATAATCATTGATTACTAATCTGCGATTGATTACTTCCGGTAATTCATGATAATGATCGCTAAGAATGACCTGCAGTTGCTGGGTAAGGGCTATATGGTCAATAAACGTACTGAGATGCTCTCTGCTCTCGTGATCTAAACCTTCAAAAGGATAATCCAGTAGCAAAAGGCGCGTATCTCCCTCCAACAGATAGAGGATGATCAGCACTTTTTTAAATTGGCCGTTGGATAGGCGGGTCAAAGGTAATTCCAGCAGATTTTTGATGCTAAAGCTACCCGGAAGCTCAAGGGCATCTACAAGCTTCAGCTTATCTTCAAAAACATCTTTCACCAGAGGAATACCTTCGTTAAAAGAACCGTAGTATCGCTGCTGATAAAAGAGCCCTTGATATTTTTTTAAGAGAGCATGAGCTGCATGAGCAGGAATATATCTTATCCTGCTGCGAAGTGCGTCAAAATATGCATTCCAGTCTTTTTCCTGTATAAAATCATAGATTACTTTTCCTTCAGAAACTTGTGCTTTGCCTGCCAAAAGTTCCAGCAGCAAAGTTTTGCCACTCCCGTTGTTTCCGCTGATAACCCAGTGCTCCCCCTCTTCAATCTTCCAGTTAAGACGATCAAATGTTTTCTTTCCTTGTTTAACTACGCTTACGTTTTGTACTTCTACCATTGTGCAAAGATAAACCTTCGTAGTAAAACCATAGTAAGCAGACAACTTACTGATCTATCAATTATGAAAGCGTGGGCAAATACCATTTATACCTTACGGCGAGTACGCGTAAAAGAATCACAAATACCATAGATCCCAGTGTACAGATCAGCTCGTCAATACCCAGGTACTGTAGTAATAGAAATAATAAGCCTCCTGAGATACAAGCGGTGGCATAAATTTCATTTCTAAAAATTAATGGAATACGATTAGAAAAGATATCTCTGAAAACGCCCCCGAATACGGCTGAGACAGTACCCATCATCACTGCCACAAGAGGAGAAAGTCCTGCCGCCAGCGTTTTTTGCAGGCCCAATAAGGTAAATAGTCCTATGCCAATGGCATCAAACAAAAACATGGTCTTGTGTAACTTCATAATCTGCTTCTTCAGAAAAAAAGTAAGCAGTATTCCTGCGAAGATGGCGTAGAGATAATGGAGATTCAACATCCAGCCTACGGGTATGCTTCCAATCAGTACGTCACGGATAGTGCCACCTCCTACTGCGGTAACAAATGCGATTACCGCCGCACCAAAGGGGTCCATCTTTCTTTCACTGGCAGCGATGGTGCCACTTACTGCAAATACTAAAGTACCTACAATATCCAGTATATACAGAAGGTTAGTCATAGGGGCGCAAGTTTAAGCATTCAAGTGCATTTTTGACGAGCAGAACAATAAAAAATTATCAGCAGCGGTCTTAATTCTATCTTTTTTCTTTCATCTTTATGCCAATTAAATTTGCCTAATCTTTATTTAAGCTATCCAGGTTATGAATAAGTACTGCTATAAAATTATTGCCATATCTTTCTGCTTTCTCTTCTTTGCTTATGCTTCCACTGTACAAGCACAACAAGCTGCCAGAAAAGTAATCATTGACGCGGATACCGGTAATGAGATGGATGATCTCTACGCTATTGTGATGGCGATCTTATCGGATGAAATGGAAGTGATAGGACTTAGCTCGGCGCATTTTAATAATGCCCAATTGCTCACCGATAGTCTGTGGCATATCTACCCAACTAAAAATATTAACACACTGGAGATCAGTCAGCAGCTGAATGAAGAGTTATTGCGGGCCTTAGGGAGGGAAGACATACCTCATCCCCGCGGAGCCAATCGTATGCTGGGCTATGCCTGGGGATATTATGAAGGTGCTCCCATTCCTTCTTCTCCTGCCTCTGACTTTATCATTGAACAGGCTACTAAAGTAGCTGAAGGAGAAAAATTAGCGGTGCTTTGTCTGGGTGCAGTTACCAATGTGGCTACTGCGCTGGAATTGGCTCCTGAAATCACTGATAAAATCACTGTTCACCTGCTGGGTATGCAATACAATGCTGAGGAAGGCATATGGAACAAGAATGAATTCAATGTGCGCAATGACCTTAATGGTTTGGACCGCCTACTTGCCAATGAAGCGCTTGAACTCCATGTGATGCCTGCTAGCATCAGTAGTACTTTGAAGTTCAGACATGAAAAGACTTTGGAAAAACTGGCAAATATTTATCATCCGCTTAGTGAGATCCTCTCCCGGCGCTGGGCAGAAGTGAGTGCCGGTCCACAATGGACGATGTGGGACCTTGCACTGGTGGAAGCGATGATTTATCCTGATGCTGCCGAACTGGAAGAGCGGCTGGCTCCTACCGAAAATGGCGGACGTCCGATACAGACTTATGTTTCCATCAAACCTAAAGTAATGGAAACACATTTTTGGGATTTATTAGAAAATAAGCTGGGCAAATAATTATTTGCTAGCGGGCGTGCTCACCCCACTATCTTTAGTTTGCGTTTGCAAGGCTTTACAGGTACTTTAGAAACCGTAATTTGTTTTGTGTTAATACTTATAGGTAAAATGTAGTTGATCAACGCTTCAGAATAATTGATCCAGCTGAATTTGATCCAGATACCTCGTGAGGTTGGCATGCTTCATTGTGGGATTGATGCTTGCTATTTTTTGAGTCTTTTTATTGTAAATCAGCTCTACAAAAAAACCATCAACGGCATATAAGTGATAACTGTAATCTTCCTCAATGCAGCTTATCAGTAATTTTCCGTGCAGCCAGGTATATTGGGTCCGGTAGCTTTCCGACTGATGGCAGAACCTGCTTAATTTTAATTTTATCTCTTCCATATCGCTGTCAAATTAGGAGTTTCAATACATTAGCTGGCTACATTTGCCAGCTTTATTGGTGAAAAGCCTATCAATACTTCCTGCATAATCATTTGTAAGTCGTATTGTTTAAAGCTTAGTATGAGTTTATGCAAAAATGTAACCATTATCCGTTCTTCTGTTATTGATTTGTACATTTTGCTTAGAGTCTTTCAGAAACTTAGCTTCTTTGCCGGGTAATTTTCAGCTATAAAGCTTTTACAGTAGTTTATCCCGCACTTACGTCGTTACTTGTTACTGGTTTTCCAGGCTTTTTCTTTACTGAGGAGACTTTGATGCCGTAAGTTTCCAGCGCCTGTGGAGTATCTTTGAATGCAATACGGGCGATCTTACGAAAATCCCCATACCATGCTCTTAATGCTTTGATCGCTCTATCACGTTCTTCAGTGCTATTCTCCGCATCCCCCTTTTTCTTCAGGCGTTCAGCCTTCAGCGCCAACAATGCCCCTATTGCTTCCTTGTTCTGCTGAAACAAGGCTGCGCTGACACCAAATTGCTCCAGTTTCTCCATATGTAGCTCAGCCTTAGCGTAAAAATCTTTCGCCTGCAGTACCCATTTCCATTTGCTGGTGGCCACTTTAGTCACTTTAAGCTCCTGAATGATGTAAGGTGCTTTGCGAAATGCGGTTTTGGCAATGGCCACATGCTCTCTGAAGGCTTCCAGCGCAGCCGCACAATCCTTACTGATCTGTAAAGTAAGATAACGTGCCGTATTGTAGTGTGACTCCTGTGTGCTATAATGCATACGGGCATATTCTAATAAGGCATTGCCTTCCTGCATGCGCTTTGGGGTGTATCCAAATATTACCAGACGCTTTTGCATGTCTTCGTACGCCTGCGTATTGTATATTGCCAGGTGTACCGCTTCAAAAAGCCCGTGAATTGACGTAGTTTTCATACAATCTTGAGTGTTTTACTTTGTGTACATCAAAAATAAGTTGTTATTGTTGAGTGTTGGCTACAGGAAATAAAATTCGCATTACACGTGTAATTTGTGAAGCACTTAAACATACATTTCCTGTAGGGAATCAATTCATTAAAGAAAATGCCATACATCATCATGGCAAAATGACAACAAAAGAGCAGTTCAGGGATGTCTGATTATTTGCTAAGATGCAGGATCATCTCATATTATTTTCCTGAAGGCTATTGAGTATTACGATCATGTACATTTCAGCACGCAAGAGAAACGCTTGCGCTGGGTTTTGTTTTTTGAAGTTCTTTATAACACTTAATTGCAAATAGGCTTGACTGAAATACACTGCATTAGTTTAGGTGGTACAATTTACCCGCACAAGCGAGACGCTTGCGCTGGGTTGTTGCAAATAGGCGCAAATGTTCTGCACACACTTGCGCAAGCGTCCTGCTTGTGCATTATACCCACTTGCACTGTATATTTTCTATTCAATAATAACAATAGCTATCTCACTCTTTCCTGTTCCCCAATAATCCTTAGCACTACTATAAGTCCACATTTCCGGACTTTCCACAAAACCAGCTTTCACAGGATTCATGTGAATATAATTTAGCTTTTGATCCATCAATTGATTGGAACTCAGCTCTATGGGGTGGTTGTGTTGCCGCCAAAACTGGAAATCCTTGTTATTACTATTCTTCTGTCCCGCCTGTTTCATCATCACAAGCATCCAGTCCCTTCTACTCTCAATATTATTCCTGTCTTCCAGTAATTTACGAATACTTCGGGAAGTAAAGCTTTTCAGATCTCTAAGAATATCTTCAATATTCATCGTTCCATTGCTGCCAATAATGAGATGGATATGATTAGTCATCATGCAGTAGGCATACACCTCTAATCCCTTGTTTTCCTGACAATATTTTACACTTTTGATACAGACATCTCTGTAAGACTGACGAGTAAATACATCTATCCAGTTGACAACAGTAAGCGTTACGAAATATAATTTTGTCTGATCGCGTATTTTATATTTTCGGCTCATGGATTCAAATTAGTGAATGGAAAGGAAAAAGAAGTACGGAACATGCAGACATTTAAGCGCACAAGCGAGACGCTTGCGCTGGGTTTGTGTGTATTATAGGAATTGAGAGGAATATTAATCTTTGCGTTTCCACTTAGCAGTGATTCCATGACCCCAGTGAATTTGTAATGTGTCTGCCGGACCAATTTCCAGATTTCCTTCGTACGCTTGGACCAGAGTATCCATCAATGTTTCATCTATAAGTGCGTCTGCGTAGACTATAGCCTCCCCACCTTTTAATTTCACCTGAAGCGCCTGCCCAATAAGAAAATCTGTGCTGTCCGCATTGCGAATATAAGCAGTAGAGTCATTTTCAAAGCGGAGAGTAGTATAAAAAGGGTGAGGTTCTGCGGCGATTATGCTATTTTCTTTTACGACAGTAAATTTCCATATACCACTATCGGTCACTACATCATAAGCATGGGTATCCATTGATATGATGCTATCACTTTCAAAGAAATATACTTTAAGCGTATCCTGTTGCAGCTTAGTATCTTTCCAGTATCCCAAAAATTCCCAGCGGCCCTCTAAATGCTTTCTTGTTAATTCCTTTTCTACCGGTGTACAGCATAGTAATCCTTCCAGGAAAGCCATACCGCAGATAAATATTGTTATTCTCATGCATTAAAATATCATGTGGCCGTGTATTTACATCAAAAGCTAGCTTGAAAACAAACGTTTGTGCCATTAACGGCATTAGCATTACAATATCCACGGTGACAACACACTCGGGTTACCATCTTCAGCCGGATAATAATAAATTCCAATCAGCCACTTTCTACCGACTTCTTCACTTGTCTTCTGACTTGTAAATTTATATGCAGAGCTTTCTAAAAGCTTGATCAGTTTTTCATCAATATTTGCTTCAAAGCCATTTATCAAATTCACTGATTGAACATTTAGTTTTTTGTCTAATACTAATTCAAAAATTGCGATGTCATTACTCAGTGTAATTCCATGATAGGCTTCAAGTTGTTCAGATAGATCAGCATTGGATAGATGAAGTTGCTCATAAGGATAAGTATAATCAAGCTTGTATCTTTTTAGTATTTTTAACTGCCGAATCTTCCTATCCATATAAGCCTTATGGTTTTCCAAAGTTACTTTAGAAGAAGGGAAGGTGGAATGTTGATATTTATCTATCTGCTCTGAGTCTGAACAATAATTGATCTGAAAAACGCCCTCTTCTGTTTGCTTAGCATAAATAAGCCAGTGCGTATCCTTTTTTATGGTTTTGACGCACATGCCACCTCCGGTAACTTTCAAAGAATCAGGTGTTTTCCCTTTAAATACTTCTGTGGGACTGATTTTTATCCAATATTCAGGCATATTGAAATCAGTAATGCCCAGTGTATCCTTAAAGCCTTCAACAACTATAGCGGTAGCAACAAAATCACTATGCATATAGTCATTAAGTTCATATTCAATGCTACATTCACATGCTATGCTCTCAAAAACTGTAAGGACTAATAATAGGCTTATAATAGAATGCTTCATAGAATGAAAAATAAAGTAAATTTGACTGAAATACACTACAATAGATTAGTTTATGCAATTAGCCACGCACAAGCGAGACGCTTGCGCCAAGTGTTTGTATTAGGTTTACTAGAACCAAAGCAGCAATCCCGCGCAAGCGTCTCGCTTGTGCCAGCCATTAACTGACAACAGTTCCCTTATTCTGCCGGAAAATAATATATTCAGACTAACTATATCTACTCACTTCATCACTTGGCTTTTTCCCTCATTCGCACCTAATATCCCGTATTGCTTAAAACCATATTATCATCTTATAAACTAGTGCAAGCGTCTCGCTTGTGCCGCATTTGTACCTATCTACTGCTTCATATTTCACAATATCTTTCCTCAAAATAACATTTTTTCCTATATGCTAGCGGATTAATCATTATTAACGAATGGTAGGTGTTGATTTATCAACACAATGCTGACATAAGCGAGACGCTTACGTTAGTTTGTGCAATTTAGCCGCTTTAGCCGCACAAGCGGGACGCTTGCGCTGGTTCAGTGCTTGCTATGGATTTCTATGTAATTGTATTTATTGAAACGTACTTGAAAGCCTGCATCCTAACATTTATTAAAGAAAAAATGATGATGTGATGTAACATCCTTGCTTTTGCCAATGAAAAAATGAGAAAGTGACGTGATTTTCTGATTTTTTAGTTAAACAAAATGAGCATGTGAGGGCATTTCCTGACTTTTCAGTACTTAAAAATGAAGATGTAACGTGACATTCTCACTTTTGCCAGGGCAAAAATGAAGATTCGTCCTTACATCAAGACTTTTATCAAGCAAAAAACAAAAATGAGACGTTCTATGCTGCGCAAACGAAATACTTGTGCCAGATTTTGAGGACTTTTCTACTGTGTAATGGTGATCAAATCAGCATTATCCAGCTCTTCTCCATTGAGAAAGGTTTGGGTAGAGTAAGTTCTCATCCCACAACATCTTTCGCTTTTTTGTTGTGCCAACGCAAAGCGTAGTGTGTCTACACTGCCATCTTCTAATTGAAGATAATACTCCGAATACTCCCTTTCTAAAATAAATTGTACCGTGCCTGAAGTCTCATCACTTTCCAGCGGGAGGTACTGCTGATCAGAAACGAGCAATTGCGCACTTTCAGGATTATAGATAGCCTCCTCGCCAAACCAAAGATTGTTTCCCGATTCATCCTGCAACAGTATGCGCTTACTACTGGCATCAAGACAATCATCACATTCATTACAAGCGGCAAATAATACTATCATTATGGAAGTCAGTACGGCTGTTTTCATTACCCTTAGTTTCATAGCAACTTAGTTTTATGATCAATACTTGTTTGGAAATATTATTTCTTTGCTTGCCTGATGCAAGTATACTGTAATTCAGGTTTATCGTGCTTCCTTAAGTACTCTATATGGTAAATTTACCAACAGCATGTGGCTGATGGGAGAATAATGGAGGTTTGATCTATGCTAATCCTAAGTTAGGTAACTGTTTTACCCGGTGATATGTTAGCGCCGCACGGATGCATTTTTTTAATGCTTCTTCCGGTAGTGTGTCGTTCTGCTGAAAAACAATAGCACGATTCCCTTCATAGCGGAACAAGTCCTGATACACTTTTTTGAAAGTGGAGACCAGTTTGCTGGTGCACTTGAAGTAGAGGGCATATTGCTCAGGTGTTTTCGGCTTCCAGTCCATGCGTAGCGTACTTCCTTTCTTGACTACATAGCTGGGTTCTCCCCATTTCAGACATTCTTCTACCTGGGTGATCCCTTCTGTCTCTTCTGCAGTTGATAGTACAAGCTTACGAAGCTTAAGCATTTTCTCTCGCACCACATCAGGATAGTTGTTGAATACCGCTTCTACTTCAGGACTGCTTTTGAGTTGTATATTTTTCACCGGAGGATTATTAAGACTTTGCGAGGGCATAGGATAATGGTATTTGAAGATTAACTTATGTTTTGAAGCATTGTCATCAAACAAAGGCTTCTTTAAGCTTTCCTTTACAGAATCACTTTTCAAAATAAATATTTTTGGCGGCTCTACCTCATCATAGACCAGAAAGCTCATCCTAAGTTTCCTCATAATCTGTGCAAGCGTCTCGCTTGTGCATTATTTGCACCCTTTCCAATTCTCGCTTATGCCTATTCCCACACCGCTACTACTATGCTCAACTTAGATAAGGGATAAGATGCCTGACTACATGTACATGACCTGATACAGGAAAACAAAAACTATATTTGTATTTTATCAGTCTGAAATAATATCAAAAACATAAACATTCACCCATGACAAAGGAAGAAGCACTGGTACTGAAGCAAAAGCTCCGTCAGGCTTGTGTAGACAGTCTGGAAAAACGATTAAAAGACATCAAAACTGCTTTGGAAGAAGCGCAGGAGGCGGCTAATCAGGAAACCAAGAGCAGCGCGGGTGATAAACACGAAACCGGCAGGGCAATGATGCAACTTGAAACTGAAAAGCTCAGCCGACAACTACAGGAAGTGTTGAATGAACAGCAAGCACTCCAGATGATCCGCGCAGATCAACCCAAACAGTCGGTAGACAGAGGCGCATTGGTCATTACCAATCACCTGAAACTGTACATGGCCATCAGTGCAGGGCGTCTGCTACTGCAGGGAGAGGAATACTTTGCCATCTCTCTCAATACTCCACTGGGATTAGCACTAAAAGGAAAAAAAGCTGGAGATACAGTAGTTTTTCAAAACAAAACCCATGAAATATTGCAAATATTTTAATAAAAGAGCATTTTTAGGAACTTTAAGCTAGCCTGACTGCTTATTTATTTTTTTTACTGTTTTACCAAAGGCCAAACTACTAAAAGAGCTTATGAATTACATCCGCCTGGCACGTAGCTATCCTAATTACCTGGGCTACGGCATGCTGCACTATTTTTTTTCCTGCATGGGGCAGACTTTCCTGATCAGTACCTTTGTACCTTACTTTGTAGATAGTCTTTCAGTAACCAATAGTTCTTTCAGTCTCATCTACGGACTGGCTACGGTAAGCAGCGCGATGATTTTGCCTTTTGCCGGTAAGCTGATTGACCAGTTTCGCCTGCGTAATCTCAGTGTGATCGCCGGAATAGGATTATCCCTTGCCTGTCTCCTCACTTCTTTTTCTGCCAACATCTTTATTCTCTTTTTTGGGCTGCTCATCCTGCGCTTTTTTGGTCAGGGTATGATGGTATTGATTGGTTCTACTTCTATCGCACGTTATTTTGACCTCACCCGGGGCAAAGCATTATCACTTTCCAGTATGGGCCTGCCTATCGCCGAATCTTTCATGCCGGTCGTGATCATTTCCCTGATACAGAGCTTTGGATGGCCTGCTACCTGGCAGATACTCGCCGCAGCTACGCTGATTGTGTTTGTGCCTACGGCTATTATGCTGGTGAAGAGTAACAATCCTTTCCAATTTGTGCCTCAGGAAAAAGATCCCGCCCAACAAAAAGGAAATATAGAAGGAAGTCCGGTACAAAATGCTACCCGCAAGGAGGTATTGCGTGACTGGAGATTTTATTTGCTGGTGCCCGGCCTCATTTTTCTCCCTTTATTCATTACCGGCATCTTCATTCACCAGAATTTACTTGCCGAAGCCAAAGGCTGGACGATGCAGTGGATGGCCAGTTGCTTTGTGGGCTTTGGCATCGCCCGTATCAGCACCAATTTCATTGCCGGCAGCCTGATTGACAGTTTTTCCTCCCGCAATGTCTTTATCTTTTACCTGTTACCCATTGCTTTGGGGCTCGGCACCCTGCTGCTGGGCAACCATCCCTGGCTGGCGATGATTTATATGGTACTGGCGGGTATTACAGCCAGCTTAAGCGGACTTACCAGCGCATCTTTGTGGGCAGAAATCTACGGCGTGCGTCATCTGGGTGCCATCAAAAGCATGACGACTACGCTGATGGTGCTGGCCTCGGCAATCGGGCCGATCATCGTAGGTTTTGGGATGGAAAGAAATCCCAATGCTACACTCATAGCCTCAATTGCAAGCATAGGCTTGATTACCATAATGAGTTGGGTAGCCATTCGTGCTACCGAAAGCAGTAAAAAGCAGGTAGCAAAAGTCTAACGGTTAAAAGGGTACTCGTTTACCCAATGGAAGCCTCGGTTGGTCAGCAGAAAGTCATCATAATCCTTACGCTTAAGCTTTACAAAGACCGAGTCCGAGAGGTTAACGCCTCTGAGGGTTAAAAGATCGGTAGAATCTAGCCTATAGGTAAAGTCATAAAGGGGCTGATTGTCTTCATTCTGATTCATGATGGCGAAGCTATATTTGCTCGTATCCGCTTTGATCTTATAATAGTTGAAATTCCCTCTTATATCCTGGATATGAAATCTATTCTGCGTATCCACAATCATATTCTTCCATCGGGTCTCATAACTCCCATCCGCGGGAATGGTATCCTGATTGCGGATATATTCCTGTACCTCATAAATGCCAAAAAGAGGCGGTTCACTTTGATTTTGCATAGAAAGGCTAGTGTAATACTGAAAGCTAATGCTTCCCAGAAAGACAAGCAGTACAATAACTTTGGCATAACTGGCCAGTTGAATCATTCGCTTGCGCTGGAAAGGCACATAAATCTGCATTGGCTGTACCGTACGGTTAAAGAGTAGCAGATTCATCACTCTCCGGCTGTCCAGCAGAAAAAGAATGATGCACATCAGAAGCAAGTGAGAAGAAAAAAGCTTAACCGGTACATCAAAGGTAAAATTAAGAATCACTACATTACTGAGTACGGCAATCAGTATCATTGCTCCCAGTGTGGTTGTTCTGCGAAAGAATAACAGCACTCCGCCAATCACTTCTCCCATGCCGGTGAAAATATTATAGGCCAGAGAGTAGCCCATAAACTTCCACAGCAATCCCATGGGCGACATCTCACCAAAAGTCTGCAGCATTTGTAATAAAGACGGATCTGCAAACTGGATTTTGAAAACTTTGGCTAACCCATACGCAAACATCATAACGCCCAGCATATAGCGTATCCCTACTGTTAGGTAATACAACAATGTACGGTACTGCTTTCGCTTATGATCCAGTAAAGTCCAGATAAGAGTAGAGAGAATTGCAATGCAAAGCATGGTGAAGACTTCCACATAATTATAAGTAGTATCACCACTGCCATTGGACATGATATTGATCTTACCGGTATCCAGAATCGTCTCGCCAACCCATAATACCAAAGGTTCCATCAGGTTTCCAGGATCGGAGATTACGATACTGATAAATAAGTAGACTAAATTAGGAAGTATGTAGAGGGCTAAATAAGTAAAACCGAAGCGGAAAAGTAGTTTTTGCCCATTGCTCCAGTTTTCTTTCGTCCAGATAGTATCCTGCGGTAAGGACTTGCTGGTGGAAGGAGAAGAAGTCATATACTGAGTAGTTTAGGTAGTACTCAGCTAAAATAATAATATATCTTATTTTATCACGTCCTGATATGAGGGATTTTTCCTAAAGACTGAGCTGGCAAAAGGGCATAATGGCATGATTTTCTTCTTATTTTCTCTTGCCCACAGTACCGCTGCCTCTACCAGGGCCTGTCCTGCTCCTGTTCCTCTTAAGGCATCGTCTACTTCGGTATGGTCAATAATGATCATGGTATCCCCTGCTTTGCTGTAGGTCATTTCTGCCAGTCTGCTGCCATTATTTTCAATGAAAAAGCTTCCTTTGCTTTCTTTTTCTTCCTGCTGAATATTATGCTGCATAGGAATTGGGATTACACAATTACATACTCCTGATTTAACTAAAAGGTTTTAGGGATTTTGCTAAGCATTAAAGCAAAAACACAAAAGCCCTGATGAAAATCTTCAGGGCCTTTGTTAAAGCTGCAAATTTTCAGCAACTATTAAACACTCATTGTATGAAACTCAATATCCAGGATTATTTTCAGTAATCGCACTGTTACGCTCTACTTCCTCCTGAGGTAAAGGAAAGTAAAGATGTTTGTTCACATCAAACTGTACCGGTGATGCCAATTCGGTACTAAACTCATCATCGCTTCCATCCCAGCCTGTCAGATCCATATCTCCTGCGATATGCCACCTTTTCAGATCCCAAAAGCGTTGTCCTTCACCCGCTAATTCAACAAATCGTTCATCCATGATCCACTGCATAATGGTTGCAGGATCAGACTCGGCTGAAGAATGATCTGCAGGTATCACTCCATCTCCATAGTCGGAATTTGCTCCCCATACTCTGGCCCTTGTTCTTATGTCGTTGACCTGTTCAATCGCTGCGCTGGCGTTACCTGTTTTCAGAAAAGCTTCAGCAGCAGCAAGCTTTACATCTGCATAGCGCAGTACTCTTTCGTTGTTGGCTGACCCTCCATGAAAACCAGTTATCTCATTAACACCGGCAGGCAGATTATACTTCTGGAATATTTTACCATCAAAGCCATCCTCAGGATTTAGAAAAACACTAATTCTGGGATCGTCACCAAAGTCCTGTAGCAGCTTATCGGTAACCAGAAAACGGCTGGCAGCAGAAGGGTTAAAAGCACCGGGATCTCCGGGCTCCATCATGTATCCACGGTACACTGTCATATTTTCTACTCCTCTCCAGGCGCCATCATTATGCAAAATCAGATTACTGTTGCCACTATTGGATACGGTAGCTTGTATTTCAAACAAAGACTCTTCATTATTTTCAGTATATGAGCTAAAATTGTCAATATAGTCAGGTACCAGTTCGGCAGTCATCGCATTAAAAACACTGAGCGCTTCAGTATAATCGGCATTGTTTCCGGTGTAGTTTCCCCTAAATACCAATGCTTTGGTCAGTAGGCCTCGCGCTGAGTTTTTGGTAGCTCTACCGGCATAAATATCTTCCCAGCTTTCAGGCAGAATATCAATCGCCATACGAAGATCTTCAATCACCTGACTTAACACATCCAGAGGAGGACTTTTGGGAACGTTAGTCTCCGCTTCATCCTGAATTCTTTCGGTAACTATCGGCACGCTTCCATAAATATTAAATAACTTATAGTAAGCATAAGCCCTCAGGAAAAGGGCCTCACCTTCCATATAGGTAATTTCTTCAGCTCCTTCAAAAGTTGAATAATCTACTGTTCTTACCTTATCAATCACCACATTGGCTCTACCCACAATTTTATATGAAGCTTGAAAGGTAAACTGAATTTGGGTATTATTCGGGTTGAGACTACCATCAAATAATTCCACACCAGATCGTGCACCATTGTTTGCAGTAAGGTCGTCTCCCGGCAACAACCAGGTAGCTGTCACCCATCCGTTAAAATTAAATGAAGGAGCGGCAAAATGGTAGTAATCATACAAAGCTCCGTATGCACTGGCTAAGTTCTGCCTAAATTCAACATCATTGTTGAAAAAGGTTTGTTCTGTAGGCCCCAAAGGAGGTTCATCCACTAAATCAGGATCACAGCTGATAAAAATGAAAGCAAAAGCGACCAAGTATATTTTAATCAATATTTTCATTTTTTTAGAATTTAAATTCATCATTAAAACCTGACATTGAGACCTGCATTGTACGATCTGGGCAACGGAAAAGAATCATTCACCGGATCAATACCTGACCATCTGAACGCATAAATATTATTCTGTCCACCGACATACACTCTCAATGACCTAATGAATCCACCCATATTTTCCAGTACTGTACTAGGAATGGAATAGCCTATCTGCCAGTTGTTCAACCTAAAGAAGGCGGAACTTTCTACCCAGCGATCTGAAAATCGGTTGTTGCCTGCTGGATCTCCCTGTACTGCCCGGGGCATACTGGTAGAAGTATTTTGTGGTGTCCAACGGTTCAAGACGCTGGTAAAGGAATTATTGCCGGCACCAGTCAAAGCTTCAAATCTTCTCCTTACTTCATTGACCCGGTCTACATCTCCTTCACCATAAAAATTCATAGAGAGATCTAGTCCTTTCCAACCAAAATTCAGGTTGATACCATAAGTATATCCTGGTATAGTATTACCGATCTCAGTCTGGTCAAAACTGTTGATCAGGGCATCAGGCGTAGTGCTATAAAAGGGCTCATCTTCGGTTGGATTCCCTCCTACATTTTGAAAATATAAATCACCAGGAGCGAGATAATCCTCGTTGGCGATAGTCTGGTCTTCCAGACCGTCAAAATAAGCATCAATTTCATCCTGGCTCTGAAAAATTCCGCCTACTTTATATCCCCAGATGTGCCCGACTGACCTTCCCACTTCTACCCTACCAAAATCTGTAGAAAGAGGCTGGTCCTGATACAGGTTGGTGACTTCGTTTTCAAGGAAGCTGATATTTCCTGAGATACCGTAAGTAAAATCTCCGACTCTATCGTTATATCCCAGTTGTAAATCTACCCCTCTGTTTTCTAACTGTCCTATATTAAAAAGCGGATCCAGTGTCCCGACAGAGTACGGCAGATTCACCCTTTGTAAAATACCATCCGTAGCCCTGTTATAAACTTCAACTGTTAAATTGATTTTATTATCAAACATCAAAGCATCAAAGCCAGCATAAGTAGTGGTTACCACTTCCCAGGTAAGCCCAGGATTAGGAAAGTCAGCTACCAATGTACCGGGCACATAGTTACCTATAGGATCACCATTACCAGATCCCCAGCGGTAAGAAGATACGCCTGATGTGCCGGAAAGAAATGCATACTGACCGACGGCAGCCTGATCATTACCTGCTTCACCCCAACCTCCTCTGAATTTCAGGTCATTGATGAAAGGTATTTGAAAGAAATTTTCTGAAGAAATCCTCCATGCTCCCGATACAGAATAAAAGTTACCCCAGCGATATTCATCGTCAAAGCCATTGCTGGCATCTCTACGGTAAGATACATCCAGATAATATTTACTGTCATAATCGTAATTAATTCTACCGACTAATCCGAACCAGAAACGACGGTCCCAGCCATAAATACTATTGTTATTTGCTAAATCACCGCTGTAACCATTCATCAAGGGATCCTCATCATTAATGTTTTGCAGGTTATCACCGCTAAGATTCACCAACTCCCGCTTATGTCTTTGATCCTGCACTGCTGCAGTGATGGTCGTGTTGTGCTTATTGGCAAAGGTTCTGGTATAAGTGGCAGTTAAGTCAACCTGATAATTGAATATGTTGTTGATTCTATGTCCCAGTCCACCCAAACTATTAGGTGCGGCAGGAGCTTCAGTGGCTGGATCCAGGCCGGTAGGTTTAAAGATGTTTGTTCTGGACCAGGTATCAAGCGTATATCTGTCCTGCTTGGTGTAATCCAGATTGAGACTACCTCTTAAGCGAAATCCTTCAAAGGGGGAAAGTTCAGCATAAAACTGGCCCAACTGCCGGTCAATTGTAAAACTGCGGTAATCCAGATCTGCCAGTGCCAGGTAATTTTCGTTTGAGCCCTGTCCGTAGATTTTAGCAGCTGTCCAGGTATCTCCAAAAGCATAAGGTGTGATCACTTCGGCATAACCATATCTATTACTGGGATCGCGCAGAGGCTGCCAGGGTGAAACGTCCGCATAATCCTGTAACTCCCCCCTGTCATTTAGCTCCGACTCCTGGTGAGTATACTTATAATTTACCCCCACCTTCAACCAATTGGTGATGTTGGTATTCACATTAATTGCACCGGTATATCTGGTTAATTCGTTTCCCAACAGCATTCCTTCCTGATTGAAAAAGCCACCGGATATATAATAATCAACATTTTCAGTAGCGCCACTCACTTTCATATCATAGGACTGGTTGATTGCATTTTTTTTGACCAGTTCATCCTGCCAGTCGTAAGTAGTACGGTCACTGATGTAATAAGGACTTTCCGGATCAAACTGAGGGTTAAAAGCGATCAGTCGGGTAGCATCAGACGGCTCATCTCTACCATAAAGCTGGTTTTCAATGGTAATATCCGGATTGAGATTATTCTCATACATTTCCTGGGCTAGATCTACAAACTGCTGGGTGTTCAGCATATCATAAGTAGGAATATTCTGAATACCCGAACGGGCGTTGAATTCTATAGTTGGTGCGCCCATTTTACCTTTCTTCGTAGTAATCAGCACTACTCCATTTGCGCCACGACTACCATAAATTGCTGCAGCCGAGGCATCTTTTAATACAGTAATGGACTCAATATCATTAGGGTTGATCAGGTTAAAAAGATTAGGAGGTGTATCTCTTCCCAAGCCACTTATCACATCTTCATTGCCTGCCCTGGGAGGTTCAATGATTTGTCCGTCAATGACGTAGAGTGGCTGGGCATCTCCGTTCCAGGTACCAATACCTCTTACAAAAATCTGAGGAGCTTCATTGGGATCACCACTGGCATTGACTACCCTCACGCCGGCAGCATTTCCCTGAAGTGCGAATTGGGGTGAGGCTGTCTGTACTTTTTCTATTTCCTGCGATCCCACCGTTGAGATAGAACCTGTAAGATCCTTTTGCTGTCTTTCCCCAAAGCCTATTTTTACAAATTCTCCCAGTTGGGTAACTGCCTGTGTCATTGAAACATTAATAGTAGTTTGGTTACCTATGTTTACCTCTTGACTTTGGTAACCAATGGATGAAAATACCAGCGTTTCCGCATCATCAGGTGCAACAAGACGGTAGTTTCCATCAATATCGGTTACTGTTCCTATTGTGGTGCCTTTTACTAAAACATTTACTCCGGGAAGCCCGGAATTATCTGAGAGGTCTGTGACTTTTCCGGTGATGGTCATTTCCAGAAAAACCGGTTGAATGCGGTTTGCATAGCTGGCACCTACCTTTGAGATAGGTTGAAAGCGTGTACCATTACCCTTATCTTCATTTTCCTTAATCTTCTGCCGATCAATTTTTCTAAATGAATTTTTTTCATCCTGAGTTATGAAAATCAATTCTTCACTTAGCTTTTCGTACTTAAGCCCAAGAGGTTGGAGCAGATTTTTGAGTGACTTATCAAGATTTTCTTCACTCCCAGCATCTTCCCTTACATATTTGTCGTTTATCAGCTTTGCTGCGTAATTGAACCTTACGCCATACGTTACTTCTAATTGTTGTAGTACTAACTTAAGGGATTGTTTCTTTACATCCTGTGAGCGATAAGCAGGCGGCAAATCGCCCGACAAGCGGTTAATCGCCACGTCCTGTGCATGGACAACAGATGAAATTAGCCATAAAGCCATTACAAATGAGATCCAAAATTGTGTAATAGGTACATTTTTAAGCATATTTGAGTAGTTTAAGTGAACTAATCCGGATGCCTGTCAGGTCGCTAAAGGTTCCAAGCTCAGGCCTGGGGGCATCCTACCTTTTAAAAAAATTGATATCGTTTCCGCTTTGCTCTATTTTCAAACCAAATGATCTTTCAAGCATAGGCAGGAGTAATTCTATTTCATCAGATCTTATTTTTCCGGTAAACTCATAGTTTGCTACTTCAGCCTGCTCAATACTGATACTATATCCATAAGTCTCTTCAAGAATTTGCGCAATCTCTTTGAGTTTCATTTCATCAAAAATCAGTTCCTGATTACGCCATGAGGTATATATTTCAGGATTAATATGTTGAATTTTCCACTCCTGTCTGTCCGTTGAGTAAGCCAGCCAGTCGCCGGGTAGCATAGCAATGGGCGCTACTTCCTGAGTTTGTTTGGGAGTTACACTTACTTTTCCGGTGTTCAACACCACTTCAGAATAACTTTCCCGATCTTTTACATTAAAAGTAGTCCCTAATACCTCTACATCCATATTGTGGCTATGCACGACAAAGGGGAGCCGCATGCCACTGCTATCGTCAGCGATTGGAATTTGCTTTACCTCAAAAAAAGCTTCTCCTTCCAGCCAGATCTCACGAACCTTCTGCTCTTCCCAATCGGTAGTATAATGAATTGTAGAGTTAGCATTAAGTGTAATTACCGAGCTATCCGGCAGGAGGATAGTCTTCGTTTCGCCATAGGCTGTTTGGTAACTTACCTGATTACTCAGAAAAAACAGAAAATAGATGCTCATTCCTGCAACAAAGAAGAATACTGATGCGGCCAGCCAGTATTTATTGGTTAGCAGGCTTATGCTTTTTTCTGAGTCATGCTGAGGCGCTGTATTGGCATACACCTGCTCCCAGATATCTTGCTGAAGACGAGTGGGAGGCGAATCTTTTTTTACCTGCATCAAAGTCAATAGCTGCCTCGCCTGCTGTAATTTTTCTTTATGTTCAGGGTTTACCAGCAGCCAGTTTTTCCAGTAACGATCCAGGGCAGGATTTGGAGAAAATATCCACTCCTGAAACTTTTCGTCGGCAGCTAATTGCTCTATTGTAACTTTGTGATCAGCCATAATTTTACCTTCTAAGGGTATAAAGGCTGAGTCAGCTTAAATCTCGTCTTTAGCTAGCAATTATTTTTTAATTTTTACAAATGATATTGAATAACTAGGCTGTTATTGCGTATTTTATATAATACTGGTATGCCATTAAAAAAATTAAAACAATAAGGCAAAAGAATTGCAAATCATAATAAAAGTAATGACCGAAGAAGAAAGTGAAGGCGAGATACGTGCTTTATTGATCTTTTTGCGAAGCGATCCCAAAGCTTTGTACATCAAATCATAAACCTGAGAATTACTGGCACCGGTAATTTCACTGATTTCAGCATAAGAGAGTCCGTCGTAAAATTTGAGGTAAATTACTTCTCTCTGTTTTTCACTTAACATACTGATAGCAGATTCCAGATCTTCAAGTTGTTCAATATCAAGCTGTTCCTGAATCAAATGATCTTCGTGAGAAATACTTACAGGAAAAGCTACTTCTGATTCAGAGGTGATATCTCCATTCTTTTTCCTGAGCCTGCGCAGTAATGATCTTCTGAAAGATTTATAGAGATAATTTTTGATGTGGTCTGTAGGGCCAAGCCTAGCTCTTTTATGCCAGATCTCAGTAAAAAGTTGCTGCAGGGTATCACCTATGAGAGCATCATCATAGGTAAATTTTTTTCCGTATGCGTAAAGTACTTCAAAGTGAGCCTGGTAAATATGAGCAAATGCATCGTGGTTTCCATTACGGAATGCATTCCAGGTTGTAGTGTCGTCAATATGTAAAAAACGACTTAGCATTCATTGTTGATTTAGCTTAGGTTGTTGTTTGAAGTGATCATTTTTATTCATTTTAAAGAAAAATATACCTATGAACACTTCAGTAAGAGATATTAACTTATCCCCTTCTTCTACCAATTTAAGAATATATTCTTGAGATATACAAACTTAAGCTCCTACTTACTTGTATATTAAAGTACAGAGCATAACATTTTTTAAGCTAGCAGAAGATAATATTTTTTGGAATATGATTAAGAATCGTGAAGAAGCAGCTATTGCTTTGAGCCATAAATTGAGCCACCTACCGGCGGAAAAACTTGTCATTTTAGGCATTCCGCGGGGAGGTGTAGTAATGGCCAAAATCATTGCAGAACAGCTTTCGGTGCCATTTGATGTGGTGATGACCAAAAAAATTGGTCACCCAAGAAATCCTGAACTGGCAGTAGGAGCGGTAAGTCTGGATAGTGAAGTTGCCATGAGTAAACTTGCTATTCCTGAAAAATACTTTAATGAGAAAGCTGAAGAGATAAGAAAGCTTCTTCGTGAACGCTATGAGAAATATACCGGTAAAAGAGATTGCACCTCCTGGGGTGGTCATACCGTTGTATTGGTAGATGATGGAATAGCCACTGGTAATACTATGATGGCAACAATTAAATTGATAAAAAAACAAAAGCCTGATAAAATAGTGGTTGCTGTTCCATTGGCTCCTCCTAATATAGTAAAGAAAATAGGTGAAGCCGTAGATGAATTTATAGTGTTAGCATGTCCAGAAAATTTTTCTGCCATAGGTCAGTTTTATGAAGAATTTCATCAGGTTGATGATGAGGAAGTTATTTCTTTATTAAACGCTTAATTTTTTAAAAATTTAACATTATGGAAAAGACAGTATCTTTTAATGATAGCATTAACATAAGTTCTCAAAACAAAGTAATGGAAGGTCATCTGATCATTCCGGAAGAAAGTCAGGCAATTATCCTTTTTGTTGATGAAACCGGCAAGGTCAGGCAAGATGAAAGAAGTCTAAAAATAGCCGAAGTATTACAGCATAAAGGGTTTGCTACCTTATTTGTAGACTTACTTACTCCTGAAGAATCAGCGAATCCTACAGATGCTATGGATATCTACAAGCAATCGGAGCGCATCTCTGACATCAGAAAGTGGGCAGAGGAAAATCCCCAGACAGAGCACTTAAGTGCAGGATTATTTAGTTTTGGTAGTGGCACCGCTTCTGCTCTGGAGGCAATAGCCAATCGTGACAGCAAAATCAATGCAATGGTATCTTTGGGGGGTAGACCTGATCTGGCATTTGATGCGCTAAAACGGATAGATATTCCATTACTATTTATCTGTGGAGATATGGACAACGCAAATGTTGTGCAGCATGAGAAATCGTTACCGTATTTTAACACTTCATCAAAAATGGAAGTGCTCAACGATGCTGGCAAAGGGTTTACCACACCATCAGCAATAAATGAAGTGATCAAACTGAGTAGAGAGTGGTTTATACAGCATCTCTAAAATACTGAAAAGCTGATCAGCACTAGTCCTTGTAAAGGCAATAGTGTCATAGTAATTCTATTTCATTATTGTCTTTCACCTTAATAATATAATATGCCCTCAGGAACAGATAGAAAAAGACAAAAGCCTAATGGAAAAAACAACAAGTTTATTTCCTTAGCAGAAAAATTACGTTTTCTGAAAAGAGGTCAGCATTATTCAGAAAACCCCAAAAGAGTATTTAACAAAGAAACTCACATGTCCTGGGTCTTTCTTACGGATGTATATGTGTACAAACTTAAGAAACCGGTACGTTTTGACTATCTGGACTTCAGTAGTGTTAAGAAAAGAAAAGAGGATTGCGAGCGTGAAGTAGAACTCAATAGCCGACTGGCTCAAGATACCTACCTGAGGGTAATTCCTCTTTGCCTGGATAATCAGCAGCAACTTCAACTTGATGGAAAGGGTAAAGCCGTAGACTGGCTGGTAAAGATGCGCAAACTTGATGAAAACCTCATGCTGGATACCCTGATCAAAAATGGAGAAGTAGAAAAAGCACAGGTGCAGAAAGCAGCTGAGCATCTTACGCAATTTTATCAGGGATTGGAAGCCGAAAATATTTCTTCATTTGATTACTGGAATAAAATCATGCGTGGCGTGAAGGAAAACTACGCAGCACTGCTGGACCCGGCCTATCAACTATCTACTGATCTGATCAAGGAGGTGATTACTGCATTACAGCTTTTTCTTACTGATCATGACGATTTGCTGGAAGCAAGGGTAAGTGCGGGTAAGATTGTTGAAGGTCATGGCGATCTGCGCCCTGAACACATCTGTCTGGACATAAAACCTGTGATTTTTGACTGCCTGGAATTTAACAAAGAACTACGTACGGTGGACATGGCAGATGAATTAGCTTTTTTGGCTATGGAATGTGAAATGTTGGGAAATACTGAGGTTGCACAATGGTTTACAGACATTTATCAAAAAAATACGGAAGACAACTTTTCTGAAAAGTTATTTAAGTTTTACCAATGTAATCGGTCCTGCTTGAGAGCAAAACTATCTGCCCAACATATCTATGAACCGCAGTACCAAAACGATAAGAAATGGCTGGAGAAAGCAAAAGCCTATCTAAATCTGGCTAATCAATATGCTGAAGCGTTGAGAAAATAACTCAAATAGCCCTTTTCCCTACACTTTCTCTTTCGTGTTAAAAAACATTTAGCAATACTACCATTAGGAATTTGTTATAAAATTTTCTTTATTACAATACTACAAATAAGAGATTGCTTTTAATAAGCTTTTGACTTAGCTTACAATTCAACAACTATTGCATGAAAACATATCCATTAGGGGAATTTGAAGAAATCGTATTGCTCACAGTAGGGATGCTCTACAATGAGGCTTATGGAGTAGCGATCAAAGACACAATTGAAGAAAAGGCACAACGAAATGTGAGTGTAGGTGCATTGCAGTCCGCGCTGAAAAGGATGGAGAAAAAAGGTTATCTGGAGTCCAGAGAAGGGGACGCCAATGCCCAGCGGGGCGGCAAACCCAAACGCTTTTATACCATCACCGCCTTTGGCAAACGGGCATTGCAGCATAGCAGAGACATCCGCACAGAACTTTGGGAGTCCATTCCCAAACTCGCCCTTGAATTCAAGTTCTCATGATCAAAAGATTTGCTAACCATCTCTTCCGCTGGTTTTGCCATCCTGACTACTACGATGAAATTGCAGGAGATCTGGAAGAGATGTATCAGCGTAATCTTGATGAGCGTAAGCGCTTTGTACAGTGGGTTTATCTCTTTCAGGTCATAGGTTTGTATCGTCCTTCACTCATTCGGTCTTTTCCTCAACACTTATTAATCCATCCCGGTATGTTTAGAAATTACTTCAAAATCAGCACCCGTAACCTGCTTCAGCACAAAATGTACTCAGTCATTAATATTTTGGGACTTGCACTGGGGCTTTCAGCATTTCTGCTCATCAATGAATATATACGCTTTGAAGAAAGCTACGACACTTTCTTTTCAGATTCAGAGCAAATTTACCGCCTCTCCACGGTACAGGTGGTGAATGGAGAAATAGGAGTGAAAGATGCCATGACTTACCATCCCGCTGCGAAAGTCTTAAGTGATGAACTACCGGAGGTTGAAAATTATACCGTAACCTACAAATTCGGTGAACTTATATACCGTCAGGGAAAAGAACTCACTCAGGAGCGAAATGTAATTTCTGCTGATGCAAATTTTTTTGGTGTTTTTGACTACGAAGTTTTGCAAGGCTCTCCTGATGAGATGCTGTCTGAACCCAACTCTCTGGTACTTACCCAAAGCAAAGCTGATTTTTACTTTGGTGAAGCGGATCCAGTAGGAAAAACGCTGGAAATTCTGGGACAGTTTAACCGAACTTTCAAAGTTACCGGAGTCATGGAGGATGTACCTGAGAATACACATTACAAATTTGATATGCTGATTTCAGACGAAAGCATCAAAGCACAATATGAAAGCGATGACTGGAATGGCTTTAATTATTATTCGTATCTGAAATTGAAGGAAGGCACCCAACTTTCTGATCTGGATGAGAAATTGGAGGGTTTGTCTAAAAAATATCTGGGTGGGGATGCAGATATTCGCTTTGACCTTTATCCGATTACTGATATCCACCTTAACTCGGACTATACCTTTGAAGCGGAAATTCCCGGTAGTGAAAAATCTGTGACATTTACCCGAATCATAGCGTTGTTCATCATATTCATTGCCTGGATCAACTACATTAACCTATCTACTGCTAGAGCGGTGAACAGAGCTAAAGAAGTAGGGTTGAGAAAAGTAGTAGGAGCCTATAAGATACAACTTATGGGACAATTTTTGTTTGAAGCCTTGCTGGTCAATCTCCTGGCAGCATTGATTGCCCTGCTAGTATCTGAGTTATCTCTCCCCTATTTTCGTCAACTGATTGGTAAAGAACTGCTCACAAACGTATGGAATCACTATACTTTTCTGCTCAGCTTACTATTGTTTTTTGTGATTGGTACGCTGGCCTCAGGTTTCTATCCGGCATTGGTACTTTCAGGATTCAAGCCAGCTGCCGTGCTTAAGGGAAAATATCGTAACTCAAAAAGTGGAACCTTACTCCGAAAAGCGTTGGTTGTCACTCAATTTACTGCGTCAATGGTTTTAATAGCAGGTACCTTTATCGTTTATCATCAATTGCAATACATGCAAAATAAGGACCTGGGGATTTCCACCGATTACGTCGTAGGTTTCAGGATGCCCAGAGGAGAGCAAAACGAGCAAGCTACTAATCTGATGAACACCAAACTGGAATCCTTCAGAGAAGTGCTCCGCAAACACTCAGCTATTGAAACTGTAGGGGGTACCTCTAATCTGCCGGGTGGGGACGGTTCTGATATTAATTCTGCTGCCGGAAAACTACGGATCGTAGGTTTGACAGAACGACAGACCGGAACTACTTATATTCAGTATAATGATGAACATTTTCTGGATGCAGTAGATATGGAGTTGCTGGTCGGAAGAAATTTTGACCAGGAAAGAACTGCGGACTCCTTGGTAGTGATGGTAAACCAGGCTTTTCTCAGAAAATTCAATATTAATGAAGAGAACCAGGTATTGAATGAGTACGTGCAGTTTGGAGAAGATGACACCAACCGCAAGTATGAGATTATAGGTGTGGTAAAAGACTTTAACCGCACCTCGCTAAAGTCCAGTGTTGAACCCACTTTATATTTTCCTGACTTCAGCCCTTACTCCACTGTGGTAAAACTTGAGCCTGGGCAGTATCAGGAAGGCCTGGAATATCTGAGTGATACCTGGAATGAATTTTTTCCCGATACACCCTTTGATTATACCTTTCTGGATGAGCGTTTTGCTGCACTCTATGAACAGGACCGACGTTTCGGCGAAATATTTGGAACACTTTCAGCATTAGCGATCTTCATTGCAATACTAGGTCTTTTTGGCTTATCCTCCTTTATGGCAGTACAACGTACCACTGAGGTAGGCGTGCGAAAGGTACTGGGAGCTTCTATCCCCAACATCATCGGCATATTCTATAAAGAATTTTTAATACTCCTCTCAATTTCTGGGCTGATTGCAATACCTGCCACCTATTGGGGGATGAACTCCTGGCTTAAGAACTATGCCTTCCGCATTGATTTTCCCTGGTTGGTAATCATGTTAGCACTGTGTATAGTAATGCTTTTTGCACTGATCACAGTAGGTTACCAGATTTACCAGGTAGCCATTCTTGATCCGGCTAAAACCTTAAGAGATGAGTAAGGCGGTTATTCACATGAGCTGTGAAAAAAATTAAAGCAAATGATCAAACAACTGGCCAAGCGCTTTTTCCGATGGTTTTGCCATCCTGACTACTATGATGAAATTGCAGGAGACCTGGAAGAAATGTATGAGCGGAATAAAGTAGAAGGTTATCGCTTGGCTCAGTGGAAATATTTCTTTCAGGTTATGGGTTTGTTTCGTCCTTCCCTCATTCGGTCTTTTCCGCAACTCAACTTAAATCAGCCTACCATGTTCCGACATTACTTTAACATCAGCACCAGAGTTTTGCTTAAGCATAAATTTTATACAGCGATCGACATCCTGGGACTTGCGGTGGGTATGGGGGTGTGTCTGCTGATCTATCAGTACATTCATTTTGAACTCAGTTATGATCAGTTTCATGAGGATGCGGAAAACATTTACCGCCTTACCCAAACCACCATTAAGAATGGAGAAAAGCAGGGAACCGGCGTCTATACCACATACGGGCTTGGTCCAAGTGGAAAAGAAAATATACCAGGGGTAGAGGAATTTGTAAGAATACGAACTATCGTAAATGAAGGACCTATTATCATTAACCCTGAAAGCCAATTAAAATTTCTGGAAAATGAGGTTTGGTATGTTGACAGTACTTTTTTAAAAGTATTTAACTTTCCCTTGATCTATGGTAAAAGAGAATCCGCACTCAATCAGAAACACAATATTGTAATCTCCAGAAAAATGTCTGAAAAATATTTCGGAGAGATCAACCCCATTGGCAAAGAGCTAAGAATTAGTTTAGGATTAATGAGTGGAGATTACATTGTCACAGGAGTTTTAAATCAATTGCCTGTCAACAGTCATCTACAGTTTGATTTTCTTATCCCTATGGCCTTTTTCCGAGAAAATTATATTCCTTACTATGTAGATGATAGCAAAGGATGGGCGTTAGCTGATTATGTAACATACCTTAAACTTCATGAAAATGGGGATATAGGTCAGGTAAGTGATAAACTCAGTCAGTTGATGGCTACTCATGCCCTTAGAGATGCTGAAAGGCCAGAGGATTGGAAGATTGAGTTGCAGCCACTTACTGATATTCATTTAAAGTCAAATTTTCCCAACGATCCGCTCAGCAGTCCCGGAAGCATACAGAATGTAGCGTTTTTTTCGATAATAGGCGTGTTCATACTCTTGATGGCTTGGGTAAACTATATCAACCTTTCCACTGCAAGAGCCATGCATCGTGCAAAAGAGGTGGGTGTTAGAAAGACCATGGGTGCAATTAAAAGTCAATTGGTAAGTCAGTTCATGACTGAATCTATCGTGATCAATGTTCTTGCTGCTTTACTCTCCATAGGCATTGCCTTTTCTATGTTGCCTATGCTCAACAATATTCTTGGAAGAACAATATCCTTTACTATATTTCAGTCCATGGAGTTCTGGGGATTTTTCTCATTAGCAATCTTAGTAGGGTCATTGCTTTCAGGTTTATATCCAGCCTTTGTTCTGTCGTCTTTTAAGCCAGTAAGTGTGCTTAAATCATCATTCTCAATGTTCAAGAGAGGGTTTGACTTACGTAGAGGCTTAATCGCGTTTCAATTTTTAATTTCGCTACTGCTCATTTCAGGTACTTATCTGGTATACCAACAAATTACTTTCATGAAAAATCAGGACCTGGGCATGGATATGGAAAAAATACTGGTACTGAATGGACCAAGGTTGTTTAGGGAAACCCTAAAAGAAGCTGGACTGACAGAAGAAAGTAAACAGGAAGTATTCAGAAACAAACTGCTTGCCCATCATTCCATTACTTCTTTTTCGTTTGCTAGTTCAATCCCGGGTAAAGAATATTTTACTACGGAGGGTTTCCGCAATGCTGGGAAAACAAAAGTTGTAGAGAATGTAAGTACTGTGATTGTGGATACAGCTTTTGCAGATACCTATGAACTAGAGTTTCTAGCAAGGACCGTTTTTGATGTTTCCTCTTCTGTTGATCGAGCCATTGTTAATGAAGAATCAGTAAAAGCTTTTGGTTTTGGATCAGCCGAAGAAGCACTACATCAGGTTTTAATCAACAACTGGGGTGAGGGTGATTCTATTGAAATCGTTGGCGTAGTGAAAAATATACATTGGAGTTCATTAAAAGATGCTCACGCTCCAACTCTGTTCATTTTGCATAATTACGCAGCTTATTTTTCTATCCGCATGAACATGTCGGACATACCAGCATCTATTGCACATATTGAATCAGCCTATCACGAAGTTTTTCCTGACGATCCCTTTGAATATTTTTTCTTAGATGATGCCTTCAACCAGCAATACCAGGCTGATCTTCAATTTAGGAATCTGTTCTCTGCTTTTTCGGCACTGGCCATCTTCATAGCCTGTATAGGATTGTTTGCGCTGGTATCTTACTCAGCTACTTTGCGAATCAAAGAAATTGGCATCCGAAAAGTGTTGGGAGCAGGAGTAGGTCACCTGATGATGCTTCTATCTCGTGAATATCTAATGTTATTGCTCTTTTCTATTGGTCTTTCTGTCCCGGCTATTTTGTTCGGTGGAAAAGCCTGGCTGGAAAACTATGCCTACCAGGTGGGTATCAGCATTGATCTCTTTTTAATTCCCGTACTCACGCTATTGCTCATATCGTTTTTAACGGTATGCTATAGAACTTATGCTACTGCCAAAGCTAATCCGGTTGATGCTCTGAAGATGGAATAAAAGCATGTATCTCCCGAGATTTTTTAGGGAGACACATGCTATACTTATTTTTTAATAAACCTTATGAGTTGGGGGCGGGTGAACTTGTCTTCTTTAATACTGAGAAAATATACACCCTGCTTCAGGGAAATGGTGGAAAAATCCAGAGAAATAGTAGATGCATTAAAATGATTGACCTGAACATTCTCAAGTAAGATTCTTCCGGTCTGGTCAATCAGTGAAGCCTCAACCTTAGGACTAAAGCTCTTAGAGCTTTGTACTTTCAGAAAGTTGTTATCTTCTAAAGCGTTAGGATAAGCACGTAGTGAAAGAACCTCATCTTTATTATTAATTTCTCCGTTGCAATTACTTGCACTTTCTCCCACCCCACTCGGGAGCGAACCAGTAAGGTTTAGGTGTAATTTGTCTAGCTGGGTACCACTTTCACGGTAAGCCATATCTATTGTATTTTCACCAGCCACAAAATTGAAGGGGCTGCCTGCCGTTTCATTCCAGTTAAAACTATTGCCTAAAGCCATATTTTGCCACCATTGAATCCAACTGCCTCCGTTGATACGAATAAAAAAGGAGTCGTCACTGCTGGAGGGTGCACGTACCCTTGCAAAAAGGTAATATGAGCCACCTTCACTAAGCAAGAATGTAAAGCGAATACGATTGCTTGGTATATCTGAGGGAGGGCTATAACTATTTAGATTGGGAACTACTACGTAATTCCCGCCGGAAGCAGCACCATCTAATGCTACAATCCAGTTACTTCCTACCTCTCCACATTCTGCCTCCAGCCAAACTTCCTGAACTGAAGTTGGAGAATTAACATTGATATTAATAGTTGCTTGTCCTTCCAGACCCTCAGCATCAGCTACTGTAAGTTTAGCGGTATATTCTCCTGCATTTTCATATGTATGATTCACAGTCTCTCCACTACCTGTGGTGCCATCTCCAAAGTCCCAGCTATAACTTACAATTCCCTGATCATCGCTGGAACTACTGCCACTAAAGGTAACTGTTAACGGCGCTGTCCCTGATTGAATATCTGCACTGACCGAGGCTAGAGGAGCTTCGTTTGGAGAGTCTCCACAATTATCGGCAGCTTCTCCTAAGCCGGCGGGCAATGCACTGCTAATACTTAAAAACAGCTTATCCAGATCTGTTCCGTCCTCACGGTAAGCAACATCAAGGGTATGACTACTACCTGCAGCAAAATTTGGCATCAACCCACTAACCTTCCGCCAATCAAAAGTACCAGTACGTGGGGCGACATTCCACTGTAACCAATTACCTCCGTCTACCCTCACCCAGAACGAGTCATCGGCACCAGATGGAGCACGTACTCGGGCATATAGATGATAGTCTCCTGCCTGCGGAGCAGTAAAGGTGAAAGAAACATGACTACTAACTGAACTTGGTGCAGCACCATAACTATTTAGTCCGGAACGGATAGTGAGGTAACTCCCAGCGGATGCTTCACCCAGACTTTCAGTATTCCAGTTATTTCCCACCTCTCCACATTCCGCCTCCAGCCAGATACCTCCATCCGATGTTGGGGAATTAACATTAATTTTAACTGTTGCCTCTCCTTCCAAACCCTCAGCATCAGCTACTGTAAGCTTAGCGGTATATTCTCCTGCATTTTCATATGTATGATTTACGGTCTCGCCACTGCCAGTGGTGCCATCGCCAAAGTCCCAGCTATATTTTACAATTCCCTGATCATCGCTGGAACTACTACCGCTAAAGGTAACTGTTAAAGGAGCAGTCCCAGCTTCATTATCTACAGTTAACTGAGCAGTAGGTGCCTGATTTTCTGAGCTTCCCTCACAGTTATTTGCACCTTCACCTATTCCACCAGGCATTAAACCACTCTGATTCAAATGCAGCTTATCCAGTTGTGCTCCATTTTCACGATATGCTATATCTATGATATTATTTCCAGAATTTAATGTCAAAGGGCTACCCTCCACTTCGTTCCAGTTGAAAGTACTTCCTGTGCTTATATTTTCCCACCACTGCACCCAGTTCCCACCATTGATACGAATAAAAAATGAATCATCTCCACTTGTAGGAGCTCTGAGCCTGGCAAATAAGTGATATTTGCCTCCATCATCTAGAGAGAAAGTAAATCGCACTCGGTTAGCTGGTACATCCGATGGAGGACTATAGCTGTTCAGGTTAGGTACTACCACATAACTACCACCAGAGGCTTCACTATCTTCTACTTCAATCCAGTTACTACCCACCTCGCTACATTCCGCTTCCAGCCAAATTCCTTTCTGACTCGTAGTGCTTCCGATGGGAGTCCGATAAGTTGTAGATGAGTTACGTCCAGTGGAGTAATACATTACTCCGTCCACGATACCAGCTATTCCTGATGAGCGTACTGTTGGCATATCCGAATACCTTATCCATTCATTTGCAGCTGGATTGTAAGCCAATACAGATTTTGAATATGGCCCTAAAAACTGATATTCACCTCCTAATACAAAAATCTTGTTGTCGTAAGCAAAAGTAGCATTTGTGATATGACCTTTGCCGGGTGTAAGATTATCAGGCACTTCATCTATGTCTGGCAAATCGGTAACTTTAGTCCAGGTTTCGGTAGCAGGGTCAAACATGTGCACATCATCCTGAGTAGTAAGGTTATTATCTTTTTGATGCTGACCACCTACAACGTACAGCTTTCCATTGATCACTGCTGAGCCCAAATGATTGCGCGGATTTGGTAGCGGGCTGTCTGTTAGATTTGTCCATCCGGCATTCAGATTATGTAAATCAAGAACAAATAAATCTCCCTGATCTTCATTACGAGCAGCATTTTCACCACCCACGTAGTATAATTTTCCGTCAATATACTCAAGTCCACCGGAGGCTCTTGCCAGGGGTAAGTCGGGCAGTCGCTCATAACTATCACTTGCTACTATGTATTTGTAGACATATTTAGTACCGAAAATTTGCCCATTTCCATTGGCACTGGCAGCATACCCCCCGGCAAAATATATGTTTGCACCATCAGTAGTAAAGCCCGCATGCGTAACACCTCCATGTGCTGAATTTGGATGCATCTTAGGCATAGGATTGAGCAATGTCCAGCTATCAAGCTGTGGATCGTATACGTAAACTCTTTCAGTAGGGGTATAAGACGGTCTTTTTTCAATATCAAAACCGCTGAAGGAATATAATTTCCCATTCACAACTTCGGATTGACCTTCGCTATTTCCAAGAGGCTGGGGAGTGCCTGTAGACCATGAAAGGCCCTGACTCAAAGAGGTTTGTACTACTTTATCGTTGATGTTAACTTGTACATCAGCCGAAGATTTTTCACTTTGAGTATTGGTCACTTCTATTGTTAGCCTTATTGGTCCTACCACTGCCAGCAGGTACGTGGGATCATTGACCGTAATCTGCCCATTATTGTCAATAGTAAACATCGCCAATGCATTGATAGGTGAATCATTAGGTGGAGTCCCTGTGCTCAATGCGTCTGCGTCAGTAATCGCAAATCCTGTAATGCTTTGCGCATCTGAAGCTGCTACAGTACCTACAGCAGTACCGGTAGGGCTACCTTCCAATACCTCAAACTCTTGCCCAGCCTCAACAATGGGTACAAAAGAATATGCGGAAAATGAATTATTTACATCATTTGCCTCACATAAAATAGGGTTATGGAATAAGGCAATAAAAATTCCATAGGAAAATAGTAAAAATGTTCTCATCCTCTAAAAATTGGTTAAGTTGTTTAGCTTCAAGAATTTTCTATCAAAAAAATCTTAATGTCTAAAGAGAATTATATCAAACTTGATATAGTGACAATTACCTTATCAAAATATTAATCTTAAAAAGCATATATCACTATTTTTAGATACTTACTCAAATAGTGATTAAGGATAGTAAATTAAATAAATTAGAGGAATTTTTAGAATAATACTCCTAATTTTTGATACAATAAAAAGGAGTATTTTTCACTTCAATTTTACTTTTTGAATCTCATATTTTAACATTATTCGCCTTGATGCACCAGTCGCTGCTGATCTTCTTCCAGTTTACTTCTCAAAGCCTGATAGTCAATCTCCTGCACAGGTTGGTTGGCGTCAATAGCCTGGGCAGCAGCGGTGGCGGCAGACTGACCCAACACCATGAATACCGGCTCCATACGGATGGATCCAAAAGCGATGTGGCTGGCAGATAAACAGACCGGCACCAGCAGATTTGTCACTTCTTCCTGTTTAGGGATGATGGAGCGATAAGAGATGGGATAAGGAGGAAAACCACCCACCTCAACATTCCCTTCATTTTTTACCTGAGGACTTCCATTTTCATTCTCCACAACTATGCGCTGGCAGTTGTGGGAGTCCATTGTATAGGCAGCCAGGCCAACAGGATCATCGATTTCCTCTTCGCCTACGCAATTGGCCTGCGTCATCACATATTCACCGATCAATCTACGGGCTTCTCGCACATAGAGCTGTGGCGACCAGTTACCATTTTCCTCATACTCATCTTTGGGATAGCCCCATTTTTTAACTTCATCCTGAAGTTCGGCAGGAACACGGGGATCGGTAGTATAAAAATAGAGTAATCCTTTGGTATAATCTTCATGGGCTTTAATGATGGAATCACGTTCCGCATAACTGGCCTCCGGATAGGCATGGCTCCAGTTGATCATATCGGTGGAGAAGCCTCCCCGGTTATTGATATCGGTTTTGTCATTGGGCATCAGGCTCCAGATGAAATACTGGTTAATACGTCTCATGTCAGGCTGTGCTTCAAACAGACGGGCCAGCAATTCATAGCGGCTAGCGTCATAGTTTTCCGGCTCAGTGATAGGAATCATGTTTTCCTCGTCACTGGTGAGGCATATCCGGAAATTATACGTCTGCACCAGGCTATCCCCACTTCCCTGAGGTTCCAGTTCTGCATCAGTAATTCCCCAGAGTAAACCACTATTCGCATCACCAGGAGTGACATAGGGATCAACACCATCGGGAAACTGATGGCCCTCCAGCATCTGTACACCATTGTAGGTCTCTCCGTACATACTGTTAGGCTCACGTCCTACATAATAATCTACTTCGGCAGCCGCCATCAAGTCACCCTCGTAGGTAGCATCAATAAACATTTTTCCGTTGTAAGTCGTACCGTCTTCCATTGCAATGGCAGTAATGGCTGTACCTTCTTTGGTTACACCATTTTCACGGTTCAGTTTCTTTCCTCGTACTAATTCAATGTTTTCGGCAGCGATCATTTCTTCATACACGTCAAGAGCCGCCGAGGGCTCAAAAGTCCACATCGCATCCTCCCCTTCCTCCGTGCGGGTCTGTCCTCCATCCTGATAGGACTGTCTGCTCTGCCATTCCCAGTTCGCTGAATCCTCATAATACTTGCGGATGTTCTGATAAAACTCTCGGGAAATCCCTCCGATAGCACTTTTGTTTCCAATATCTGTCTGCCCCAGCCCTCCGGTAGTCATCCCTCCTATTCTTTGGTATGGTTCAATGAGTACTACCGATTTATCCATGCGGGAAGCCTGTATGGCGGCAGCAATGCCTCCTGAAGTACCTCCATAAATGACAATGTCATATTCGGCAGCTTGATTATCTTCCTGAGCAGTTTCGGTTGAGGAGCAGGCCAGGGTAAAAAATGCCAGCCCCAGTAAAAGTAGTTTTTTCATGGTTTGGTTATCGGTCAGCTAATTGATTGTCATCTAGGGTAAGTCTCTGATCGTCTTGATGGAGTTGGGTTTTCAATTTTTCATAATCCACATCCTGCACCGCCACTTCATCTTCTATGGCCTGTACCGCAGCAGTGGCGGCACTTTGTCCCAGAATCATGAATACCGGCTCCATACGGATGGAACCAAAGGCGATGTGAGAGCTGGAGACGCAGACAGGAACCAGCAGGTTTTCGCATTCTTCTTTTTTAGGCACGAGTGAGCCGTAGGCGATTTCATAAGGTTCGGGCACTTTAACGCCGATATCTCCTTCATTTTGCACGAATCCATCCGGTTTTACATAACGCTGAATATTATGCGAATCCATGGTATAAGAACCCATGCCCACTGAATTAGGTGTTTCTCTTTTGTCCAGAATATCGTTTTCCGTCATTACATAGTCACCAATCATGCGGCGTGCCTCGCGCACATAGATCTGGTGGGGCCAGTTGCGATTGTCGGTAAACTCATCTTTGGCCAGGCCCCAGGTTTGCATTTCGGTACGAATTTCCTCCGGCACCCGAGGATCGTTGGCGGTAAAGTACATCAGCCCTTTCTGGTAGTTTTCATGTTCTTTGATGATCTCTTGGCGGCGTTCGTAGGATGCCTCTGGATAATCGTAGTTCATTCCGATATAATCTGTACTTACAGGCCCATGATTATTGGTATCGGTTTTGCGATTCGGGATATTATCAAATTTATTGAAGGTAGCTCTCCAGCCTTTATCATACACCCTGGCCAGCAGTTCATAGCGGCTGGAATCATAGCCTTCGGGACGAGGAAAAGGCACCCGATTGTCAGGATGATTGCTCAGGCACATGCGAAAACAATAAGCCTGTATTTTGTCATCTCCCTGACCATATTCACCGGGATCTTCATCTGAGATGAGAGGCAGCAATCCACTGGATGGATCACCGGGCACTACATAAGGATCAATATCTTCTTCAAACCAATGCGCATGGTGCAGTACGCCGGTTTGTATGCCGTTCCATTCTTCACCGTACACGCTATTGGCTTCCCGGCCCACATGATAGCTTACGCCTGACTCAGCCATTAAGTCGCCTTCGTAGGTAGCGTCAATGAACATTTTGCCCTGAAACAATTTTCCGCTTAGCGTTTCAAAGCTGGCAATGCGACCGTTTTCCATCTTCACACTACCACCATCCCTATTCAGCCACTCATCACGATACAGCTCAATTTCATGCTCTTTGATGAAATCCTCAAAAGCCATCTCAGCAATGTGAGGCTCAAAAATCCACATCGTACGGTTTTCTCCGTCCAGGGCAATGGTTCCCTGCCCTTTATTGCCAAATTCATCTCTTTTCTGCCACTTCCAGGTTTCAGGTTTCTGGTACTCCTGATATACTTTATGGTAAAATTCCCGGGAAAGCCCTCCGATCACTTCCTTGTTACCGGTATCGGTAAAGCCTAATCCACCCGCACTTAATCCGCCCAGATGCGTATCCGGGGATACCATGATGACAGATTTACCCATGCGGGCTACCTGTACGGCAGCAGTCACCGCCGCTGAAGTGCCTCCATAGACAATGACATCGGCTTCATAAACATTCGCTGTATTTTCTGCCTGTTTGGATTTATTTTCTGAACAATGCGTAAATAATGTCAGAAGTAACAGAAAAATAAAGGAAGGAAAGGTTTTAATTGTAATATGTTTCATGCTTTAGGTTGTATGGTTCTAAAATGAGTTTGTTTTTTTGTTTATCAAAGTTTCCTTCTATGAAATTGTATTCAACAATCAGCCTTTTCAACGTAAAGGCACTTTTAGTTCGGTAGCCCTGCCTTCATCTGCCTGAGCCTGCATCCAGTCAGCTAATTTATCATCAAGTGCATTCATCGCTTCTTGATAAGTCGGATCATAGGCGAGATTGACCAACTCATAAGGATCATTCCGGATATTGTATAATTCTATTGCCGGACGATGCTGATAGCGTTCTAATATCATCTTTGCTCTTTTGTCATCTGCCGCTTCATTACGCCATGAATTCATCCACCATAAATACGAAACTCTAGTGGGTGACCATTCTTCCGGATTCATCAACAAGGCATTCTCAAAGCGATTTTCAGGAAAGAGGTTGACAATATATTTTAATGAATCGTTCCTAACCGAACGAATGCCATACGCCTGAGAAGCCGCATTGATACCGCGTGTAGTTTGTATACCGTAAACATATGCTTTGTGTTGATCCGTATTGCCTAACAGCACTTGTTTGAAACTTTTCCCATCCAGTGCTGAGACTGCATTTGTATTTGCCAGATCCAGGATCGTCGGGACAATATCCACATACTCTACCATTGCATCGCTTTGCGTACCTGCTTCTACCATACCCGGATACCTGACGATCATTGCACTTCGCAGACCGGCATCATAGCAGGTCCACTTTTCAAAAGGAAATAGACTGCCTTGCTCGCTCAGTACAATCACCACAGTATTACTCTTCAGCTCTTGATCATCTACCAACTGCAGGATTTCTCCTACCTGCCGATCAAAATAGGTGATTTCAGCAAAGTACCTGGTATATGCTTTGCGCGTGTCGCGGGTATCAATCAGGTAAGGGGGTAAGCGTATATTTTCAGGTGGGTATTGGGTAGTATCGCCATAAGTCCAGGGGGCATGAGGAGAACTGCACATGGCAAAAAGACAAAAGGGTTGTTTCTTTTCTTTACTGTCGCTGACAAACTTTTTAATAAAATCAACATCCGGATCGCTGGTATTTTCTGAGTATACAAATGGATACACAGATTCAGGGCCAATATGACGTTTACCGGTCAGTGCCAGTTGATAGCCAGCAGGACTCAAGTGGTGCACAATGCTCTTTACATGCTCATATGACTCACTGTGATTGGCATAAGCTCCATTTTTTACCGGGTAAAGTCCAGTCAACAGATTTTGACGTGTGGGAGCACACATAGCAGTAGCCTGAAAACAACGGTTGAACTTCATCCCTTCACTAGCCAGTGATTTCAGGTTGGGGGTCTTGGCCTGTCCACCATATACTTCCAGGTCACGGAAAGTACAATCATCGGCCATAATTACGATAAAATTGGGCTTTATTTCTTCCTGAGCACACATTGGATAGGTCAACAATATCAACAGGGACATCAGCATGCAGGATGAAAAAAAGCGAGCAGTGCTGTTTTGCAAAAGGTTATGATATGTTACTTTTGAATTACTCATTGCTCATATCACTTTCCATAATTTCAGCTAATTTTTGCTTCATTTTTTCAACCATATCTGGTCGTTTAGCATAGAGATTGGTAGTTTCGGATTCGTCCTCAGATAAGTTGTATAGTTGTCCGGGAACAGTTGAGGAGCCATTTTCCGGCTCATCTATATATTTCCACTGGTTCCATCTTAAGCCGTAGGCCGCTCCACTGGATTGCACGACTACACTATTTCGTACTCCGTCATTTTCACCTTTCAGTACATTCAACAGATTGTAACTATCTTTTGCTGAGTGTGAAGGTATTTGGTAACCTAGCAAAGCCGCCAGACTTGCCATCATATCGTTCAATGAAAAAAGGCTGGCATTCTTTTCTCCAGCAGGAAAGTGACCGGGCCAACGGGCGAGAAAAGGTGTACGAACTCCTCCCTCCCAGGCATCCCGTTTGGTACCTCTCAAATGCCCATTGGGATAGTGAACCTTTTCAAGTTTCATACTTTCATCTATTTTGAAAGGGCTATTGACAGCCTCCTCCATGGCTAACTCATTGGCAGCCATAGAAAAATGAGAACCATTATCGCTGGCAAAAAAAATGATGGTATTTTCTTTAAGCCCCAGTTCATCCAGCGTATTGAGTATCCTGCCAATATAGTGATCCAGTTCGTGTACATAGTCTCCGTATAAGCCAGCATCTGTTTTGCCACGAAATTCTTTATTCACAGCCAGAGGTATATGAGGCACATAAGGAGAGAAGTACAGAAAAAAAGGCTTCTCACGCTGAGTTTCAGCATGCTCCTTTAAATAACTAATACTCTCATCAGTGATATAAGGTAGGTATTCCTCTAGTTCGTAATATTTGATATGGTCTTTATTCTTAGCCGCTTCTGTGGTGTAAAAATCATGTCGGAAAGCAGCGGTAACCATTTTGTCCTCAAATATCCAGCACTCACTGGCACAGCTAAAGCCCAGCCAGTGATCAAAACCATGATCCATGGGTCCATCGCTTACTGGCTTGGAGAGGTCCAGGTTAGCGCCATTATCATCAGCACGAAACTGACCATAACCGGCAGGCTTTTTCCCATCTAAGGTTGGGAAAGTGGTCCCCAGATGCCATTTGCCAAAGCCTGCGGTGGTATAGCCACTATATTGTAACATTTCGGGCAGTGTGACTTGCTCCTGAGTCATCAGGGAGGGTTCATAATTACCCAGTACTCCTCTTTTGTTAGAGCTTCTAAACGGATAATTACCAGTCATTAATGCATATCGGGTAGGTGTGCACACTGCTGCCGGGCAGTAGGCATTCGTAAGCTGGATACTTTCCTCAGCCAATTTATCCAGGTTAGGCGTAGGAATAAGTGATTCCTTATTGTATGCCTTTAAATCACCATAGCCCAGATCATCAGCCAGAATCAAAACGATATTGGGCTTTGGCTGTTCTTGTGCAGCTATATATTCAATTCTGAAAAAGGCAAACAACAAGCACAATATAAATTTATACAACATATATATTCTCATTCTCATATTATTTCTTGTTCTCAAAAAATCTGGCTGAAAAGGCTAAAAGTCTTCTTTTGAAGGCCTTTAAAGCCTTTCATTATCCTACATTGATTTCAAATTCAATAATTGTCCTATTCCTAAAGGTATTGAAATTAACAGTTGTAATTCATATTACCATCCGGGATTACCATCCGGGATTCTGGCTTTCCTGACTCATTGACTCATTGTTATCAATTTCCTCGGCAGGAATCGGCCATTTCAGATGTCTTTCTTCAATATTGGCCTTGACGGGTCCCGCATTACCTATCACTTCTAAGGCAGTACCGGTACGCAACAGGTCATACCATCTTTTACCTTCCATCACAAACTCCTTGGCTCTTTCCAAAAGAATCTCATCCTGAAAAGCTTCGGCAGACAGTCCGGCAGGAAAATCTGCTTCAGTATCGGGCGTACTCAGATTTCTGCCGTAGGCTCTCCTTCTAATCTGGTTAGCTGCTGCATATGCATCAGCCGTAGGACCACCATTTTCCATAGCTTCAGCTTCAGCATAGATCAGCAGAATTTCTGCATACCTCAGTACTGGGAAATCATTGCCGGGAGGGTCAGATTCGGTATCTCTGAATTTTTTGAACAGCATAGGAATTTCAGGACTTAAAAACTGTTCATCAAACTCACCATTGTACAGCCAGTCGTTAGGCCTCAAATCCGGACCATCCAGCTGGCCAATCCATTCTCCCAGCCAGGAGTCTAGGTTACCATACCAGGCATGGGCATTACTGCCTATTGAATATCCGGAACCTGCCCGGTGCATCAGCCATAAAGGTTGGAAACCAAACCCCTCAATTCGGGCGTGTTTGAGAGAAAAGATTTCCTCAGAACTGGTAAGGACATCTGGACCAAAAATCTGCTGGAAATCAACCGGCTCATCCACTTCTACGAGGCTAAACTGTCCCGAATTCATCACTTCCAGTGCTTTATCTGAAGCCTCAGCCCACTGACCCCGCGTTAGATATACTTTGGAGAGCAGACCGGTGGCTGCCCAGCGAGAGGCTCTTCCCAGTTCAGCAGTTGAGTATGCATCCGGCAGATTTTGTTCGCCAAATTCAAGGTCTTCTATGATCTGGTCATATACTTCAGATTCAGGAGAACGCTCTATGGCAAAGTTTTGAGTTTCTGGCACAGTACGCAAGGGTACATCACCAAATAAACGTACCAGATGGAAGTAAGCCAATGCTCTTAAAAATCTGGCTTCCCCAATCAAGCGGTTGTTCAGCGCATCATCTACACCATCAATCTCTGTATTCTCCAATTGATTGATCACGATATTCGCACGATTGATGACCTGGTATGCGCCTCTCCAGATATTACCAATACGCTGAATACTGGTAGCATCCAGCTGATAGCTACCCGCAGGAGACTGGCTTCCCCTCCCGTAGATGTAATCCGAAAACATTTCAAGATTGCCCAACAGCCACCAGCCATACAGATTTTGTCCACTGAAAGGAGAATAAATACCAGAAGTTGCGGCTATGGCTCCTTCACGTGAGGAGAATACCGCATCCTGCGACAGAAAGGTCCTTGGCTCTTCCTTCAGTATTTCTTCACTACTACAACCCAGCATCAATACTGTAAGGCAAAGGATGAAGCTGTATTTCAATATTGTTTGTTGTATATTCATTTTCATAGTTGTTGCATTTAATGGTCTACATATGCTTACCGCTCGCACTACAAGCCAACTTTTAATCCAACAGAGATGGTTCTGGCAGCAGGATAAGTCCTCTGGTCAATACCAATCCTCAAATCCCCGCTACTAAAATTATTGATATCCGGTGTGTACCAGCTATATCCAGTGAAGGTAAAAAGGTTTTGCGCACTCAGAAATACACTGGCTGATTTCAGTGTCTGAATGTTCATCTGAGATACTGGCAATGTGTAGCTTATTCGTACATTCTGTATCCTTAAATAATCTGCATTTTCCAGATACCAGTCTGAAGGAGCCTGGTTAAGCGCGCTGGTAGCTTTAGGATAGGGAGCGTAGGGATTAGGATTTTCTTGTGTCCATCGCTCGTAGAAAACTTCTCTGATCTGGTTGGAGCCACGATGGAAAGAGTTCATGTGTCGGTACTTATTACTGTTCCAGATGGTTTTCCCCAGTTCACCCTGTAAAGAAACTCTCAAAGAAAAATTGCCGTAGTCAAGATTGGTTGAGATTCCGTAAAACAGATCAGGATAGGGACTACCCAGAATGACCCGATCATCATCATTGATCTCACCATCTTCATTGGTATCAACAAAGTTAAACAATCCTTCTTCGGTTAGACCATCAGTCTTCAATCCATAAAAAGCGGCAAGCGGTTCTCCCTCCCGTACGATATTCGCCGAACCCACAATATCAATGGTCTGGGCGATAATATCCTGTCCTCCGGCCGTTTCAAGCACTTCATTCACATTGCGCGATGCGTTTACCGACAAATCCCAGTTCAGCCTATTACTTCTGACCAGATCGGCTCCAAGCATCAGTTCAAAACCTTTGTTCTGCGTAGAACCAATATTCTGAATATTGGAAGTAAAACCGGAAGTAGGAGGAATGTTTACTCTTGCTAATAAATCATCTGTGGTTTTGATATAATAATCAGCGCTAAACCATACCCTATGATCCCATAAGCCTAGTTCCAGTCCGACATTAAACTCACGGGTAGTTTCCCATTTCAAATCAGGATTGCCAAGATTGACTGCTGCAAAGCCTGTAGTAGGCGTACCTCCGAAAGCTAAATTCGTACTGGAAAAACGCTGTAATGATTGATAAGGGCTAATTGCCTGATTTCCTGAAAAGCCGTAGCTTAGCCTCATTTTGAGATTAGAAATCTGACTCAAGTTGTCTTTAATAAAGTTTTCATCAGATACTCTCCAGGCAAAAGCTCCCGAGGGAAAGAAACCCCACTTATTACCCTCACCAAACCTGGAAGATCCATCGGCCCTACCTGAAACTGTAAAAAGGTACTTATCTTTCAGAGAGTAGTTTACCCGAGCCAGCCAGGAAATTAATGTCCAGTCATTATAATCTGTTCCGGGTGCTGCAAATATCTCTCCTGAACCCAGAATATTGTTTTCCAGCTCATCATTAACAAAGTTACTGGAAGAGCCTACCAGGTTTTCAAATTCTTCGGTCTGCCATGTAAATCCTGCGGTAACATTCAGGCGATCATTTTCTCCAATTTCTTTTACATAATTCACCGTATTTTCATTCAGAAAAGATGTGGAATTGGCAAACGCCTTTTCGCCACTACCGGCAGGGAGACCTGATTGCAGGATTCTGGGAGAATACAAGTCTCTTTTGGTACCCACCTGGTCAACACCCAGCATAACATTGAGCGTTAAGCCATCCATCAGCGTGTAGGCACCATTAACATTTCCCAAAACACGGTCAAATCTTCTTCTATTGAGTTGCTCCAATGCTACGGCTACCGGATTATCTCCTGAACTGGGGCTAAAGGGAAATTGCTTCAATACATCTCCACTCACATAAGTACCATCGGGGTTTCTTACCGGGAAGAAGGGAGGGCTGTTCAACGCACTTTGTAAAATCTCATTGTCATTAACTTCATTGTTTAAAGATCTGGAAAAAAATAGCCGGGAGGTAAGTTTAAATCTTTCGCTGACTTCCTGGTCCAGGTTGACCCTCAAAGAACCCCTTTTGAAATCAGACCCTATGATAATTCCTTCTTCATCAAAGTAATTACCAGATATCAGATACCTGGTTTTTTCATTACCTCCTGAAAACCTGATGGTATGATTCTGAATCAGGGCATTTCTGAATATTTCATCCTGCCAGTCAGTGTTGATATTAGTCAGTGTATCTATTTCGTTGAACACCGGATCAAGTCCGTCATTGATATTCCGTTCATTGGCGATAGTGGCAAACTCAAAGCTGTTGAGCATATCCAGCTGCCTCACTATTTCTCTGGTTCCGAAAGAGGTTTCAAATTCTATCATACCTTTACCACTTGATCCCTGTTTGGTAGTAATCAGAATTACCCCATTACTACCTCGGGAACCATATATTGCGGTAGCAGAAGCGTCTTTCAGCACTTCAATAGAAGCAATATCACCAGTGTTAAGGGTGGAAAGCAAATTGGTACTTCCATTGGTGCCTGCCTGAATAGGCACCCCATCTACCACATAGAGAGGATCATTACTTCCAATGACAGAGTTATTACCTCTGATTCTCACCATCATATTGCCTCCGGGAGCACCGCTGCTGGTCGTTACGTTTACTCCCGGTACTTTTCCCTGCAGTCCCTGGCTGATATTCGTGATGGGTTCGTCTTCAAATTCACTGGCATCTACTGAACTGACCGCCCCGGTAATATCTCTTTTTTCCTGTGTACCGTAGCCAATCACTACTACTTCTGACAATGCCTGTACATCAGGGTCCATCTGAACATCAATTACCGAACGATTATTAATTGCTATCTCCTGAGCTGAATAGCCCACGGATGAAAAAACCAGCGTAGTAGCATCATCATTTACAGTTAGCCTATAGTTACCATCAATATCACTCACGGTGCCAGTAGTAGTACTTTTCACTACGATATTGACCCCGGGTAAAGGTTCACTATTCTCATCCGTTACGGTACCCCTAATGGTTTGATCCAGTACCATTGCATTGATATTCAGACTGGTGGTGATACGCTGGATGTGATCGTTACTTCTTTCCTCACTTTCCTGGGGGTCAGTATTGATTTTCTCCAGCACCTCCTTTTTTTCAACATCCTCTCCTTTCTTTTGTATCACATAATAGTTGTCATACACTTTTTCAAAAGTCAGATCGTAAGGACGGAGTAATTCTGCAAGGAGCACTTCCAGGCTTTGATTCTTTTTTTCTTTGTTGGTGTCATCTTCTTCTGACTCCAGCACTACCTTGTCATCAACCAATCCGCTCTCATAGACAAATTTTATCTGATAGGTATCACCCAGCTCGTTCAAAAATTCAGATAACTTTTTGGATTGTTGGTCTTTAGGGTTATCATTTTTAAAAGTACTATAAGCAAGGTTTTGCGCTCCCAGGCTGCTGGACACAAAAAGCATGTATCCCATACAACAGAGTAAACACCACATACTTAGCCTTTTGCCGCCTCTGGATTGAGGGGGTTTGTTTTTAGGTTTGAATTGCATAGTTTTAGAATTTATTAAACACAGTATATCCTCAAACTGCCAATCTGACTATTCACGCTGGCATATCTATTTTGATCGCTTTGATTAGTAAAAGTGAATGCAAAGCGAAATGCAGGGTCAATATGATTGGGTTGGCAGTTTTTTTATTCCAAATAAATTTTGTTATCCTCTTTAATTAAATTGATGCCAAATGTTTTTTCAATAAGCGTCATCATTACATCCAGATCTCTTATCACATCCTGGGCATTTATTTCCTTATTCAGCAGCTTTTGATCCTGAATTTCAACGCTTAGACCGTAGGTGTCTTCAATAAGCTGAAATACCTCTCGTAAAGGTGTATGATCAAAGACAATGGTTCCTTTTCTCCATGAGCTGTACACCTCAGGGTTGACTACTTTTCTCTCAATTCTATCCTCCACCTGGGAATAGCTTACCTTATCGCCCGGCTCCATCAGCATACTTCTCTCCTTATTTTGTTCAGGCAGATCCAATCTCACTTTTCCGGTGTTTAGTACAACATCGGTTTTCTTCCTGCGGGTATTTACATTAAATTCAGTGCCTAGTACATTTACCACCAGATCCACAGTATGCACTTTAAAAGGAGCATCATCAGTAGTATGCTGTACTTCAAAGAAACCTTCGCCTTCCAACCAGATTTCTCTGGGCTGATCTAGTGAATAGCTCAGGTTGGAATTGGCATTCAAAAAAACGATAGAGCCATCGTTCAGTTCAATTTCCCTGGTTTCACCAAAAGTTGTTTCTACCTCTACCATATTAGGCTGAAGCATAAACCATATCAAGGAACTCAGGAGTAGTAAGCTGATAGCAGCAGCAACCCAATATTGGAGAAAAGGTTGATGCGGTATTCTTTTTTCTTCTTTTTCTATTTTCTGATATATTTTGTTCAGTAGATTAGTTTCATGCTGATCTCCGATATAGAAAGCTGTGTTTTGAGCATATAACTTTATCTCTTTGTCCAGATGTTGAGCATAATATACCTGACCCTCAGGAGTAGCCAACCAATCAAGGACAAATTTAGCCTCTTCAGGGCTACAAAGATTCTTAAAATAGCGTTCAAGGATGTCAGATGAGGGTCTTCTCATGTGTAGTATTTTGCTTTTTATTATATACTACACAGCTAACTCTTAATCGTATATGCGGATTTTAAAAAAAATTTTTTTCTGCCTGAAATGATCAAGGCAGAATATTAAGAAAAGATAAAATGATAAACTTAACTCCATGTAAGTCAATTAACTTACGAAGCTTGCGGGAGGATTGACTCAGATACATTTTTACAGTGTTGATAGATACATCCAGTTCGTGAGCGATTTGTTCATTGGACAGACCTTTATAAATACTCAGCTCCAGAATAGTCTTTTTGACTGGTGATAGCTGACTTACTTCCTGATTAATTCTGGATTGAATTTCCTCACTGATTACTGTATCTTCGGTACTATTGAAAGCCTGAGGTTGAGCATGGGCAAACTTGTAGTTTTTCAGAATTTCATTTTTATGCGTTCTGATAAGGTTTAAGATATGGTTTTTGAGACAGGTAAAAAGAAAGCCTCTTAAAGAAAGCATGGGTTCCAGACTTTCTCGCTTGATCCATAATTTACAAAAAACCTCCTGAACTGCATCTTCAGCCAGTGCTTCACTCTTAAGCTCCTGTAACGCAAAGGCTTTAAGAGGAGCACAAAAATTATAGAATACTTCTTCAAAAGCAGATTTTTCACCCTTCTGCAAGCGTTTTACCAAGCTAAAATTATCAAAAATGTCTTGCTTAGTTTTTTCTTTCATTGAGGTTGAATCAGATTAGTAGGCTATAATTTTTATAATCTTAAAAAAATAAGGCTAAATATTCAAAAGACATTATCAAATTTTTATTTGCAGGAAAAAGTATGGCTAATACTTCACCACCTTGATCGTATGGACAAGCTACTGTAATTAAACCTTCATCAACATGACTTAATTAATGTCCATAATGCTTTACTTCGCCTCAATAACTACTCTTTTATAGCGGGTCAACGATGGCTCTCCATCGTCATTTACCTCACAAATCAGGTGTATCGTTTCACCACTGTTCATATCCGCAGGAATTGTAAAAGAAATCTCTTCGGAATCAGTAGTTTGCAAATTTACCTGGCCAGAATAAGTACCCACTTCTTCGTAAACCCACCACTTAAAATTAAGCGTATCTTCGTCAGGATCTATAGAAGCAGCAGCACTTATCCTGATCTGGCTTCCTGCTGACTTCAGTAATTTTTCATCACAATCCAGGGCGACTTTAGGAGGATGATTGGCCTGCTCAAAATTTGAACTCACACACCAATCTGCCCTCGCAGCCCAGTCATTCTGATAGGCGGGTATCCAGCGGTAGATAGATTTAAAGATATTTCCATCATCTTCAGCGCTAACCCAGGTACCATTTTCATAGACAAAGCGTCCTCCCCACCCTCCCCATTCAGGGTCTTCCGTACTTCTTAATCCAGTATAGATTTCATGCATAAAAGCCGGAGAATCACCCTCAGAAATAAAAGCACTGCTTTGCCTGGCTTTGTGCAGGCTTTCCCGGTAAATATCCATCAGCGGCCCATGATTTAACAGCACATGTTCATCCATCCAGGATGCCGCATAATATTTTTGTAAATCTTCAGGTACGCGCTTTTTCCATGGGTAGCCAATGCTGGGGAAGGCAGTACTTAACATGGTAGTAAGTTCCGGCCAATGAGGTTTAATGTAGGATTCGTAAGTGGTATCCTGAAGCAGGATTAAAAAAAGTCTGGCTTTCTTTGCAACTGTATCTTTTTTTTCAGGATATTTCTCTTCAATGGTTTTGAGTGCCCTGGCAATGGTATTGGAACCTCCCCAGGCCTGTAGCCAGATGGGTGAAGGATTAGGGTCTAACAATACTTTCACAATATGATTGGAGCCAGCGGTTTCTTCCTCCATCTCTCCTGCCAGCTCAATATTGCCTACATGGACTCTTTTTCTCAAATAATCTGCCGAAGGATATTCCGGGCTATGGACCAACAAATTAGGAAGTACCTGATCGTATACATCCAAATAATGGTCCATCCAGGATACATCATTCCAGAGGTGCCCTTCTACCTGTTCATTTCCCTTCCAGTGAAATTTTGAACTGGAATGAACGACGCCTTCTACATCAAACTCATTGGCATACATCAGAAATCTAATCATAGAAAAGCGGTCATCTATTTCTCCATCGGTAGTGACGATGACGCGTGGTTTTTCAGGTTGCTGAGCAAACAGAGGCAAAGTAGCAGCAAATAGTAAATGAATTACTAATAAAGAGCCTGTAATTTTAGTTTGTACTTTCAACATCATATTGGTTTACATCACCCCTTAAACTCCACATTAAGCGGCAGAAAAAAAAATACTTTATGCTTAGATCTCGCGTAAAACCGTATCCCCGTATATCCAAACAAATTTGTCAATCTCTTTGAATTTGTATTGATTTATTCAAAGCTATTTTCTGAGCGTGAGCATACACTTTTTGAAGGTCGGATAATCTTTGATTTGCTGTTCTGTCAGCTTTTCACCTAAGACATGCTCAAAGTATAGCTTCAATATTTTCCAATAGCAATATAATGTAAGGGGAGGTCATTTTGACGGTGAAGATTGTAGTATCGAGAGGCAAAATATGTTTTTGTTCAAGTTTCTGGCTAACAATTTCATTGACAAAGAGGACTTCCTCTTGTTAAGAATCACGTCAATTTGTAACACTTCGGTCACATTAGTATTTAGCGGATGACTTTAGAAATAACCCATCACCACAATGTCATCCTCAAAATAACCTTCTTCTCTGCTGAACTGACTCATATAGGTTTTCAAGGTATTGAGCAGCTTTTCAGATAATATCATAGGTTTTCCATTTTAATTAACGAATGTTGAAGCCCAGACTGAAGAAGCCGTACCAGCGCCTGGAATTTGCGCGATGGGCTAAAGATAACTGAATTGGCCCAAGTATTGATTTATAATTTAACCCAATCCCGTAACCTAATACACTCTGCTCAGCTATACTTCTGGTATCCAACGTATCAATTTCAGGGATTATCAGGTTGACAACACTCTCGGCATAAAAATCGGGAAGTATCTCAAACCGCGCACTTTCTCTGATCATAAGAGTGTTACTTACACTAATTTCGTAAGGTTGGGCTCCCCAAAACGAAAAACTGCGTCTGAAAATAGGGTAAAAGCCTCCTGCCTGATATACGTCGTACGGTGAAAGTATATCTGCTGAAGAGTAGAGTGCTGTCAGCTCTGACTGCAAATTCCATCTGCTGCCTAGTGGAGTATAGTTTTGAATCTCTATGATTCCTCGGGTTGTATTTTCAAAAAATTGAAAAGCATCATTGATTAACTCTTCCTCAAAAGTAGGTTCAGAAAAATAATCCACCCTCATTTTGACTCCTGTAATATAATCCAGGTTGGCATTTACATGCCAGCCATTCTCAGGGAAAATTGGTTTATCAAGCGTATTAAGCTCGGCATAAACACCAAAATGATAGCTGTCGTAGGGAAAACGCCTGACTCTCTCCAAGTCTAGTTCAAAACCTGCTCCTACCAGATTATTAGTCACCGTGGGCCGCAAGCTTGCGGTTTCAAGTCCAGCATTTACCCCTAGCATCCAATCCTGAAAGCGACTGGTCTGTATACGTAAATAAGGATTGAGCCAAGAACTTCTAAAAACAGAATTTGCCCGATTACTGCTTTCTCCAAAGCCCGCCCTTAAATCATTGAGAATATAGTCTACTCCCAGTATGGCAGCAAAGCGCTGTTTTCTTCCCAGGTATTTGAAATAGTTGAAAAAAACTCTGGGGTTTTCAGCAAAATCCGCTTCTACTGTAAGACGTGAGCTGGGCAAAAAAACGTTCCGGTGGACATAACTAAGAATGAAACCTGCCCCATTCTCTGTGTCAAAGTGGAGCGCAGGACGCAAATACGCACTGGGGGCTTCCTCAACCTTGATAAGGAGTTCCTCTCCGTTAGCGCGAAGCTCGTAGGTAATTTTGTTAAAAAAACGTGTGCCGTACAGCAGCTCAATGTTTTTCTCTATCTCATCAATCTGAATGTATCTGCCTGACAACACATTTAGTTTTCCCTTGATGTAGGAAGAAGGAATATTGTCATTGCCAGCTACTGTAATACGCTGTACTCTGAAAGAATCCTCAACGGCCGGTCGCTGAGGAATAGCAGGCCTGGAGCGTAGCGCATAAATAGAATCTGCCAGCTTAGACAAATTATCTTTTTGAATCAGTGCGGCGGTATACCCCAGTTCAATGATCTCTTGTGAATTATAAAAGCTTCCTGCACCATAAAGTCCCAGATCCGGCTGTATCAATAAATCCACTTTTTTGATTTGCTCTTCGGTATCCAGATTACTCATCATAAAAGAAGACTGCAGCATCACGTCTACCAGGGTTTGTATGCCATCCACATCTACAAATCCTCCGGAGACATCTACCCCGATGACAACATCTGCTCCCATGTCTATAACCTCCTGTACCGGAAAGTTGCGGGCCAGCCCTCCATCCACCAGTAGGGTTATACTATCAGTAGCTACCGGGGTAAAAATAGATGGAATTGCCATGCTGGCTCGCATTGCTTCAGGCAATGAGCCCTGATTTAGTATGACTGGTTTGCCATCAGCAATATTTACAGCTACCGCAGCATAGGGAATGGGAAGTTGAGAGAAATCTTCAATATCGTGAGCGCCCAAAGTGAGTTTACTGAATAATTCTGAAAGTCTTTGTCCCTCCAGCACGCCTCGGGGCAATGAAACTTTGAGACCATTAACAGGAAGCTCTACCAGATAACGGCCATAGTATGGTTTTTCCTCAATCGTTACTTCGCGCAGGGGTATATTATCTGATAAAACCTGATCCCAGGACATATTTATCAGCAGTTCCTCCATTTCTTCAGCGGTATAGCCCATGGCATATAAAGCACCTACCAATGAGCCCATACTGGTTCCTGTGATATAATCAGGGACGATGCCAACATCTTCCAATACTTTCAGGGCACCTACATGTGCCATTCCTTTTGCACCACCTCCACTCAAAACCAATCCTACCTTAGGGTAATTTTCACCTGTTTGTTGAGCAGATAAGGGTAAATGACTAAATACTAAGCAGGAGAAAGCAAAGATGATTGTGAGGCTGTGCATGATATCTAACTTACACGATGAGGGTGATTTTCATGAAATTATGCAACTAAATCCGGACAGTAGTTTCTAGTTGACATATAAATATGAAACTAGAAAAAAGATCTAATTTAAGAAACACTTGAGGGAAGTTTGTTAAGTGTAATAACCAGGCCAATTTTTTAGCTAAACATTTTTTCACAGGTAAAAACAACTAATTTTTTTTGAAACCATAAATCAGGTTAGACTTTTCCTAATACGACTCAAAAAATCACTTCCTTTTATTTTCAAAAAATCATCATTTTTTTTGAAAATTCATTAACCCAAAACAAATGAAGTCGTAAACCATTCAATATTGTGTGCTTTTTACACACAATATTGAATGGTAGCTTTTACATAGAAAAAGCTATAGACATTGTAGGAGAAGGCTAAAGTAAATCTTTTTGATCTGCGTTTTTTGTGAGTAAAATAGCTCTTTACAAGTTTGTCGCGATAGGTGTCTTAGCTGAATTCAATCAATAGCTTTTATTACTGACAATATCATATTACATGAAAACCTTTTTGGATCTGGTGCCCCTTCTGTTAGTTTTTTTTGGTGTAACAAATCCTCTAAATGCGCAGGTCAATGCCGATACTGTGGCGGGAAAGTTTAGCCTGGCGTATTGTGTGGACTATGCGCTGTCGCATAAACCTGCTGTGCAGCAGGCGATGATAGATGAAGCGATCGGGGAAAGAGAAATCAAAGCCAACCTGTCCGCCTGGCTTCCCCAGATTTCAGCCCGCTACAATGCATCTCATAATTTTAAGCTGCAAACAACCGCCTTCGGGGATCAGCTAATTACCATCGGAAGAAAAAATAACTCAAATATTATTTTACAAGCTGATCAGACAATTTACAGCAGAGACGTACTGCTCGCCTCCAAAGCTGCCAGCTACACCCGCGATCAGCTGGACCAAAATACGGAGGAAAGTAAAATCAATACTGTGATGAATGTGAGCAAAGCTTTTTATAACATTCTCCTAACCCAGCAGCAACTGGAAATACTGGACGAAAATATTGTCCGTCAGGAAAAGCAATATGATGATGCGCTCAGCCAGTACAGGAGTGGCATAGTAGACAAGACAGATTACCAAAGGGCCAGCATCACCCTGGCCAATACCCGAGCCGACCGGAAAAGAACGCAGGAGTCGTTAGGTGCAAAATATGCGTTGCTAAAAGAACTGATGGGTTATCCGGTAGACAGAGCGCTGGACCTGGTGTATGATTTTGAACTTATGGAGCTGGACATCACGGTTGACACCACCCAAGCGTTGGAGTACAGCAAACGCATTGAATATCAGCAGCTTCAAACCCAACGTCAATTGCTTCAGCTCAACACCAGCTATTACCGATGGGACTTTTTACCTACCGTTTCTGCATTTGCCAATTACAACTGGATTTACCTGAGTGATGAAATGTCGCAACTTTACGACCAGGCTTACCCCACTTCAGCGGCGGGTCTGCAGGTAAGTCTTCCTATCTTTCAGGGTACCCGGAGGGTGCAGGAATTACAGATCGCTCAATTGCAGGAAGAAAGACTGGATATAGATATTGCTGACACCAAAAGGGCTATCAATACCGACTATCAGGCAGCATTGGCAAGCTATAAGAGTGACTACACCGAATGGCAAACGCTCAAAAAAAATATGCAGGTAGCTGAAGAGGTATATGATATCATCAAGCTGCAATATGATGAAGGGATCAAAGCCTACCTGGACCTGGTACTCGCTGAGACTGACCTGAGAACTGCCCAGCTCAATTATTATAACGCACTCTACAATGTGCTGGCCAGCAAGCTGGATTTGCAGAAAGCACTGGGAAATATTGACTTCAATTAAAATCTAAAATGTATATTCTAAAGAAGAAAAGATTGTTATGGCTATTAACAGCCTTATCTACACCATTAGTATTATCATCGTGCGGTGATTCTAGCGGAGCACAACAACAGTCTGCTGGCTCTCAGGCTATTTCTGTAAATGCATATACCGTAAACTCAGAAGAAGTGACTGGAATAGATACCTATCCGGGTACGGTAGTGCCATTGAACGAAGTTGAGCTACGCCCTCAGGTTTCTGGCTATATCACAGATATTTATGTAGAAGACGGTGAAAAAGTAGAAAAAGGAGAAAAGCTATACGAAATTGACCGAAGAAAATACCAGGCCGCATATCAGCAGGCCAAAGCGAACCTGGAAAGTGCTCAGGCTAATCTGGAAAAGGTAAAAAAAGACCTGGAAAGATATGAAAGACTGAATGAGCAGGAAGCCATTGCTTCTCAAAGAGTAGATTATGCACGTACTGATATGGAGACTGCCAAAACTCAGGTGGCAGCTGCCAAAGCTCAGTTAGAAAGTGCCTCAACCGATCTTACCTATTCAGTGATCAATGCACCCTTTTCAGGTACTGTGGGGATATCACAAGTAAGAGTAGGCGCGCAGGTATCTCCTGGTCAGCCTTTACTCAATACCCTATCATCTGACGATCCGATTGCGGTAAATTTTGTGATCAATGAGAAGGAGATCCCTCGCTTTAACAGGCTTATGCAAAACAAGAGCGAACAGCCAGACTCACTGTTCACCATTATACTTGGCGATGGCAGTACCTATCCTTATACGGGAAAGTTCAGTACCATTGACAGGGCAGTTGACCGTCAGAGTGGTACCATCAACCTGCGACTTACCTTTCCTAACCCTGAACGACAATTAATTGCCGGAATGACTGTAACAGTCAATGTGCTGAATCAGGATATCGGAGAGCAACTCGTAATTCCCTATAAAGCGGTGACCGAACAAATGGGTGAGAATTATGTGTGGATTATAGAAAGTGACTCCGTTCGGCAGCAGAATCTAAAGTTGGGTACCCGTTTTGGCAAATCCATTGTGGTTCGTGATGGCCTTTCCGAAGGCCAGGATATTGTAGTAGAAGGAATTCAGCGCCTGCGGCAGGGAGCAAAGGTACAAGTAGCTAATATGCAGGAAGCCATTTCTTCCCCCGCCTCCAGTAAATGATCATTTTTTGACTTAGATTTTTTCTGATTAACACAATATGATTTCAGATGTATTTATCAGGAGGCCGGTAACCTCCATGGTTATTTCTATAGTAATTGTTCTGGTGGGACTTATCTCTATGATGAACCTTGCTGTAACTCAGTATCCAGACATTACTCCACCAGTAGTATCTGTGTCAGGTAATTATACCGGAGCAGATGCGCAGACAGTAGAGCAGACGGTAGCCACTCCGGTAGAGACACAGATTAACGGAACCCCGGGCATGGCTTATGTCAGCTCAACCAATACCAGTACCGGTCAGATGCAGATGAATGTGACCTTTGAGGTAGGAACTGATGTGGATATCGCTACCATGGATGTACAAAATCGGGTGAGTATCGCTGAACCTCGTCTGCCGGAAGCAGTCCGAAGACTAGGATTGACTGTAAGGAAAAGAAATCCCAGCATTATGATGATCGTGGGCATCTACTCACCCAAAGGCACGCACGACGTTAAATTCCTGGACAACTATACCAATATTTTTGTAAGGGATGCGCTATTACGGGTTCCCGGAGTTGGAGACATTACTGCCATCGGGCAGGATTTTAGTATGCGTCTCTGGCTCAAACCTGATAAACTTGCACAGTACAACATCAGTGCCCGGGAGGTAAACGCTGCCATACAGGAACAAAACCAGCAGGTAGCAGCCGGTACCGTGGGTGCCATGCCCCAGTTTCCTACACAGTCTTTTGAATATCCAATTACTGTTAATGGTCGCCTGTCAACCCAGGAGGAGTTTGAAAATATCATTGTACGCACAAATCCGGCGGATGGCTCTATCGTGTATCTGAAAGATGTAGCACGCATTGATTTTGGCAGATTTGACTACGGAAGAACGACGATCGTAGATGGTAATCCTGCTTCCATATTACTGATTTATCAGGCTCCGGGAAGTAATGCTCTGGAAACAGCAGCAGGAGTGAATGCTGCCCTGGAAGAATTACAGGCAGGCTTTCCGGCAGATGTAGAATCGGTGGTTTCTATGGAGACTGCCACTGTAGTAGAAACTTCCATTGAGGAAGTGGTGCATACGCTAGCAGAAGCTTTGGTGTTGGTAATTCTGGTGGTATTCCTGTTTTTGCAAAGCTGGAGGGCTACTTTAATTCCTATTCTTGCCATTCCGGTATCTATCATCGGAACCTTCATCTTTTTTATTCCGCTGGATTTTACCATCAATACCCTTACGCTTTTTGGCTTTGTGCTGGCCATTGGCATAGTGGTGGATGATGCCATTGTTGTGGTTGAAGCAGTACAGCATAATATTGACGAAGAAAAGCTTTCTCCTATGGACGCCACTCGTAAGGCGATGAAAGAGATCACTGCTCCCGTTATCGCTATTGCATTGATTCTGGCAGCGGTATTTATTCCGGTAGGTTTTATTCCAGGAATTGTTGGCCGACTTTATCAGCAATTTGCCATTACAATTGCGATTTCAGTTTTGATCTCCGCATTTGTTGCCCTTACGCTTACGCCGGCACTTTGTACGCTCATTCTTAAACCTTCCAAGCCGGAAAAAGAAGCCAAGGGACTGGCGAAGTTTTTCGTTCGTTTTAATCATTGGTTCAACAAAACTACCGAAAGCTATACAGCAGGTGTTCGTAAAAGTATCAAAGCTACTCCACTGGTATTCATCATTCTGATCTGTGTGTATGTTGGAACATTCGGCTTATTCCAGACCAAACCTACCGGCTTCATTCCTACTGAAGACGAGGGACGAGTGTTTATTTCACTTGAGCTTCCTGAAGGAGCATCATCTACCCGTACCAACGAGGTGATGGAAGATGTAGCTGAGATTATCAATGAAATCCCCGCCATTGAGCACTATAATGCTATCGGTGGACTAAACGGTATCAACTTCTCTTTCAAACCCAACAGTGCAACCTTCTTTACGCAGATGAAACCCTGGAGTGAACGCACTGATCCCTCTGAACAACTACAGGGGGTGATGGCAAGGCTCAGGCAGAAGTTTGCTTCAATTGAAGAAGCAGATATTGTTGTAGTATCTCCACCGGCGATTCCCGGTTTGGGACAGTCAGGTGGTTTCACCTTTGTACTTGAACAACGCAGAGGTGGAGACATTCAAGAGTTTGAGCAGGTGCTAGGTCAGTTTTTGGCGGCTGCAAATCAACGGCCAGAGATAGCAATGGCTTACAGTTTTTTCACTGCCCAAACACCCGGCTACCATGTAGAAGTAGACAGGGAGAAAGCTAAAAAACTAGGCGTAGGCCTGGGCGATGTTTTCAATACAATGTCTTCTTACATGGGAAGTCAGTATATCAACGATTTTACCCGCTACGGCCGTAACTTTAAGGTAGTGGCACAGGCAGACACTTCTTACCGTAATGACATACGGGATATGGAGCAGTTTTATGTAATGAATCATCAGGGGAATGCCATTCCTCTGAGCGCACTCGTCAGATATAATATTGTGGAAAATGCTCCGGTGATCAATCACTATAATCTCTTCCGGTCTACAGATATCAATGGCAGTGCCGCTCCCGGTTACAGTAGTGGTCAGGCCCTGGAAGCCTTGGAAGAAGTAGCTGCGGAAGTTCTTCCCGCGGGCTTTGGGTATGACTTTTCCGGACTCAGTCGGGAAGAAAAGAAAGCAGGTAACAGTACCATCACCATATTTGGTCTGTCTATTATTTTAGTACTACTGCTTCTGGCAGCACTTTACGAAAGCTGGTCAGTACCTTTTTCCATACTATTTGCCATTCCCTTAGGTTTATTTGGGGCTATACTGGCACTAACCTTTTTGCCTAAACTGGATAACAATGTCTATGCCCAGATTGGAATGATCACGCTGATTGGTTTGGCAGCTAAAAACGCAATTCTGATTGTAGAATTTGCCAAGGAGAGAGTGGATGCAGGTATGGAATTAGTTGCAGCAACTTTAGAGGCTGTGAAGCTAAGGCTTCGCCCCATTATCATGACTTCTATGGCGTTTATTTTGGGCGTAGTACCGCTTGTCCTTGCAAGTGGAGCGGGTGCAGTAGCTCGTCAAACCATTGGCTGGACAGTGATTGGTGGGATGCTGGCAGCTACCTTTCTTGCTATTTTTGCAGTACCGGTACTTTATGTGGCCATCACAAGATTAGCTTATGGTAAGAAAAAGCTTCAGGAATTGCAGGATAATCCAAATACAAGTCAGGGATAATAGATGGGCTAAATAATGATTATAAATATGAAGAAATACCTGCCTCAAATGCAGGTATTTTTTTTATGCAGGTTACTTGAAAATCCTAAACACCACTACATAAATATTGCTCACCTGCTGTACAATTGGATTTTCTTGCTTGCATAAAATTATCTTAAGCTTGAAAAGTTGCAAATAAAGAATCATAGATTAGCAGAATATTATTTTACAAAATCTACCTTCACGAAATATTAAGGAAACACTCTGCATTGAAAAAAAATATATGTTAAGAAATGTTCTTCAATTTTCAGTTTCTAAGAACATTGCGTCTAAAGCAATACTACCCAAATCCTTTTTTTTACGAACAAATTAATTTTTTCAGGATTAATTGAGTAGACAGAATAGCGGATTGTTACTAAATATACCAGATAAATACATATTATTTCATTAATAATTTTTTACCTATGAACAAGTTTTTTAGATATTTTTTATTCAGCTCATTGGCGTTATCAGTAATTTTTTTAACCTCCTGTGAGGAAGATAGCGAAACTCCGGATGGTCCTTTGAGTATTACTATTGACCCATCTGACAACTTAATCGCTGCTCCCGGTGACACAGTTTCAGTAGAAGTTAATATTATCAATGGAGCTACTGATACAGAAGCAACAGTAACTGATGATGCCGACGGTGGTTTTGTGAGTGATGACAATACCGCTACTTCCGGAGAGTCTATTCAGTACATCGTTTCTGAAAGTGCTGCCAGTGGGGATGTAATTACACTAACCTTTACCGCTGCGAACGGTAGTGATACCGCCACTGAAGATTTGGAAATTGAAGTAGCCGTCGGTTCAATAATAGACATTGCTACCCGCAGCGACGATTTTGAGACACTCGTACTTGCCTTGCAAGAGGCTGAGTTGGTTGATGCTCTGGGACAGGATGGTCCATTTACTGTCTTCGCTCCTACCGATGATGCTTTTGACGATATATTCATCAATTCTGATGATGATTTTCCTACTCAGGATAGTCTGATTGAAATCCTACAGTATCATGTGATTCCTGGTGTAGCAGCATTGTCAACCGAAGTGGAATCAGGTTACTATGAAACACTCAGCGGCGACAGCCTATATATTCTATCTGAAAATGGAACAGTGAGTGTAAATGGTGTAGAAGTGGCTACCGCTGATTTGGAGGCAGATAATGGTGTGATTCATGCTATTGGAGAAGTATTGCTTCCTGACCTGACTTTCTATGAAGCGTTCTTACTTGCCGCTCCTGACAGTGATTTGATGTCAGAAACATTCTTTAGTTCAATTACCGGAGATGTTTTTACTTACAACGAAGTAGCAGGTACTGATGATGCCATATCCGCGAGTATTGATTTTGGATATTATTATGGAGAAACAAATCTGGCTACGCTGGCTTCGCCTGACGCATGGCCAACCAATGCAGCACTTTATGGAGGATTGGAAGAATGGGGGACTCGTAACAATACAGACTTCAGACTTACAAACTTAACCACCGAAGGTTTTGATATCATTGCAGCCTCTCAGGGTGAACGTGTTGCGGCTGAGTATGAAATTGGAACACCTTATACAAATACCGGTCGTGCTACAGCACTTGATGAAGGTTTAGTGGTTGCTTTCCAGACCGAAGGTGGACAATTTGGACTCATCAAAGTAGTAGAAATTATTGGAACTGATGGCTCTGATGACGGTATCCGTCTTGAAGTTAAGGTGACTGAAGATTAATTTATTGTACATCACAAAATTTAAGCTCTCCATTGCTGGAGAGCTTTTTTTTATCTTACAACCATCAAGCCTAAAAATACCGGCTGAATCCTATCCCGATAGAAATGTAGTTAAGATCTACCGGAGTATTATTATTGCCAATTTCTATGTCACGAGATAAGGCACGATATCGGATACCTGGCATCAGGCGCCAGTTTTCTCCCAAAGGTACTGCTACCCCTGCTTCAGCCTGCCAACCTAGTCCATGACCTGAATCAGCTGTAATGTCACCCTCATCATTTTCCAGCTCTATATGGTTATAAATTCCTCCTCCTCTTACAAAATAAGACATGGGTGTAGAGCCTAACGGATGGATAAATTGCAAACCGAAAGTATAACCGGTTTCTTCCACATCTATATTGGCTCCGGCAAAAGATTCATCGGCAGTAAATTGCTGCCATCCCCAGCCGGCATAAGCTGCCAGGTGCGGCATAAAACGATAGGCAAAAGTACCTTCAATGCCGAATCCGGTATTGAGACTTGCATCACCAAGTTCTTGTGTTGCAAATCCAATGTCAGGTCGGATTTCAAAACTCAATCGGTCTTGTGCTAACAGTGAATGAAAGCTTAACAGCATGACCAAAATCAGAATATTTTTCATGATCAGCTCCTTTTTACAGGTTTAGGTGTTTTCAATGAACTACTCAAAGGTATTTCATTTGACTAACATCATGAATGACCTGTATCATCAGAGATTATGATCTTTCTCAGTAAAATCAAAGTATAGGTAACTAAACCCTGAGCAAATGATTGTCTATCCGTAGCATTTTTATATTTACTCAAATGTATTTCCGTTACAGTTGTGATCAATCTCATCCTGAACTTCAGCCGCTGAAGGATGTATGGCTGCGCTATTGTCATCGCAGTCCTGCATATTGCTGACATATCCATCCGGCAAAACACAAGCCTGAAGAGGCTTGCTCAGATCACCATAGCCATCGCCATCAGCATCTGCAAAATAGGTAGCCAGACTTTCTTCTTCGCAATCTTCAGCATTTAATACCTGATCTACTGCTCTGAGCAAAGACAGTTCACCGACTGCATCCTGGCCCAACTCCCAGAACATGACACCATTCACTTTTTCCTGCGCTAAACGGGTTTTCTTCACAATGGTTGGTATTCCGTTATAATACAGCTGTTCTATTTCATCCTGATAGGCATCAGCGGGATTTTCGCTTACGATTTCGCTATATCTTTTTGACCTGATCACACTAAAGTCATATCCATAAAAAGGCATACCAAGCACCAGTCGTTCCGCTGGAATATTTCTTTCTTTTGTCCAAAACTCAATAGATTCTTCTGCAAATTCGTAAGTGGAATGAGGTCCCGGATCATCCGGTCTCCAGGGACCCGTAGCATCATACACCATGATGTTAATAAAGTCATATGCCTCCAATGCTTCCTGTGTCATATCTTCATGGAGCCAGGCCCCGGGTAGTGCAGCTGTAATGGCTTTTCCCCTGCTATGCAGTGCGTCCTTCAATTCCAGCACAAAAGGGGTATAAGTATTGCCAATGGTAGGCATAAGATTACCTTCAATGTCTACATCTACGCCATCCAAGTTATTTTTTTCTACATAAGCTATGATCTTGTCAATAAAAGCTGCTCTGTTTTCTTTCTTCAATACTCTTTTCCAATAAGGTTTTTCTTCTACCAAACCTCCACCCCCGGCCAATGAAAGTAGTACCTTCACGTTCTGCTCATGGGCTTTTTCTACTATTGGGCTAATATTTTTTCCTCGGCTAAAGACAAGATTTCCCTGAGCATCGGGGTTTGCGAAGGCCAGATTCAGATGGGTAAGCCGGTGTAATTCTATTTGATCTATGATCTCAAAACTACCTGCACTCAGGTAGCCAACTACTTTAAAACTCGGTTCTTCTATATAGCTACCTCCAGCGTCCTGGTAGATTTCCTGTTTACAGGAAATACCAGTTAAAAGAAGTAAGAATGAAAATATTGAGGGTTTCAGCAAGTACATAGACAAGATAGTTTGATCAGATAATGACCATCAATATAGAGAAAATGTACTTGAAATATGATTTGAAGGGAGAAAGGATAAATTTATGTTCTGTCAATAGTCTGTTTACTTCCGGATTTAAAAAAAGGGAAAGTAAGTCTATTGGATTACTTTCCCTCAAAGCAAATTGATAATTATTTTTTGGGTGGCTGAGATGGGCGCACCTCAATTTTACTGGGCAGTGTGCGCGGATGCATCTCCATCAGGTCTACTACCATTTGCCCCAGATCTTCAATCTGAATTTTCCAGGCATCCTGATCATTAGGTTGATGGTTGTTAAAATAAGTCGCTACCGAACCCGGCATGATGGTCGTTACTTTGATTCCATGCTGTCGCAGGTCTAACATTACTGATTGTGTGAAACCAGTTAACCCGAATTTGCTGGCATTATAAGCTGATCCGTTTGGGAAAAAGTTGGTTCCTGCGAGGCTTGAGATCGTAATGAAATATCCTTCTGATGATTTCAGTGCCTTAAGACCAGCTTTGATGGTATAAAAAACACCGGTAAGGTTGGTGTCAATGGTTTCGTTCCACTGTTCAGCAGTCATTTCCTCTATGGAAGCAAAATGCCCTAAGCCGGCATTGGCCACTAACAGATCCAGTTTCTCCCATTTTTGTATAAGTTGGTCTACCGCCTTCTGCTGTGACTCAAAATCACGCACATCAGCGGCAATCCCTAGTGCTTCACCTTTTCCGGATTTGTTAAGTTTGGCGGCAGCATCATCAGCTTTGGACTGCGATCGGCTGGTGATGGCTACTTTCATGCCTTTATCCATTAGGGCGGCAGCGATACCATAGCCAATTCCTTTACTACCTCCAGTAATTAGTGCTGTTTTATTTTCCAGGTTTTGCATTTAATTATGTGTTTAAAAAATGAAACTTCTACTATTGCTTACTTAATTCACACTAGAATGTTTCTGCTAGGCAAACCATTCGCCTTGATTTTCTGACTACTTAAAATTGAAAGTAGCAAAAAAATTTTGCCCCAATATTATTTCCTTGCCCTCAGCAATACGATGCTGTAGGGTGAAAGCCTTAGGTCTGACTTTGCCTCAGTCCAAGGTGAAGCGATAAATTCATCAAAATGAAGGGCCATTGTTTCAAAGTTTTCTTCATCCAGTGTTTTTCGCTCAACTTCTTCAAACCACTGTGCTACTTTTACTTCTACCTCAAAGGGCTGATAGTTTGCCAGAAACATATATTGTTGTCCAGCCGCTTCCCAGATCAGTCCATCCGCCTGATGAGGATCACTGCTCTCAGTTTTTATCAGTTGGATGTTTTTGTCTTGTAATAAATTGTAAAACACCCAATACAGTGGATACACCATACCCTTCACTGCAACAAACTTTTCGGGAAGTAGAGGCTCAAGCTCTCCCTGCATCATTCCTCTTCGGCCCAGCGTTTCAAAGTATGTCACTGATGCTATTTTACTTTCTGCCAGGTATTTGATACTGCCGATGGTCCATCCTGCAGTAAAAAGTGACATCTGTCGGGTATCCACCTGCGGAGGTAACTCTCCTTCAAGTGTATCAGGTTCAGGACCGGTAGCATTGGGATTAAAGCGCATTTTGAGAGTAACAGGTGAAATCTCAATGGGCAAATTATTTGAAAACTGCCGTGCGCTTTCTACGGTATAGCTTTGTGCAGCTAATGTCTCTACCAGAGATTGGTTATCAAACTGATGCACCTGCGGATTAAGTGAATATGTAAGGAAATCCAGGCCTCTGGTTTTTACCCTTTCACGATTGAGTTCAGTAAAAAAGCAATCTGTTCCTGCCCCTATCTGTGCTTCTGGAAACATGGTTCTCAGGTCAGGCAGGACCTGTTCCAGCAGCGTTGAAGGCGTGGTCTTATGGCCTTTGGAAAAGATGAGCAACTTTTTGATATTTGGCTTATTTGCTTCCATCAAATCTTTCAGATTTCCCAATTCTCTGACGGTCTCTTTGCCGAAGTGTAAAGCCAACTCTAATGGTAAATTCAACAGCTTAGATTCTTCCGTAGCACGCATCCAATTATTCTCCAGGTCTCCGCGATACAAATGTAAATCCATCCGATAGTGAGAGAAGGCAAGCCTGCTAAAATAAGCTAAATCCTTTTCAGTCATTTGACTGATTTCTGAAGACTGACCTACTCCAATTTCCGGTAATGCATAACGATTTGCACCTACAGTTAACTCAACAATTTCATCAGATGAAGAGTCATTAGGCTGAGCATTTTCAAGGCTAAGCTTCACTGACTGTCTGATCTTCTCCCCTTTTTCTAATTGCACTGGAAAAGGAATAGCAAGGGGCGTACTGTAAGTCTTAAAGGATGCATCCGTCCAGTTGCGCTGGTCCTCCATCTCAAAAATATCACCCTCAAACTCCACTTTCGCCCATAAATCATCAAGCTGCCAGCGAATGTATCGCATATCCATAAAGGGTTGATGAGGACTGATGTAGACCGGAAAGGCTCCTTTTTCTTCTTCATGATTAGTATGACCCACCACTATCTTTGATCCCGCTGCTTCAGGTGGATGCAGCACATTGAAGCCGATACGGTTTTTGCGAAATGACTTAAGACACTTCCCTTCCATCTCAAAACTCACTTCTCCTTTGGATGTACCTAAGATGTGAAATTGAGCCTGAAAAGAGACTTCCCTACTTTGGTAAAGACAATCGTAGCTGATTTCAAAGTGCTCGGGCTCATTTACGATCTTCTCATTACTAATCTGCGGAGCAATGGTACCCCAGTTGTGGTCTCTTACTGCAGGATAAATCATTCTCAACAACTCTTTCTCTCCGGCTTTCAGGTAACGAAGATAGCCTGACTCATACTGGCAACGCACTGGCCCGGCCTTTAACTGAATGATTTCAGGAGGCCGATGCCCGGCTCCACCGTAATATTTCTGTTCTTTAGAAAAACTAAAGTCTGCCATTGGAGAGATATTTTTTCTGTTCAAAAAATTTATTTTATCACGCTTAGCTATCCAATCAGGTGATTGCCTTGATCTGTTTCATTACGTTATCCCACTCAAAGATATCTTTCCAGTTCTCTTTAAATAGTAGTGGCTTACCCAATTCTATGGCTTTCATGGCAGCATCAGAAAACTGCCCCCCCGGCAACTGACCGAAAAGCAAGGCTAATTCAATGTTGATATGTCCCAGAAAAAAATCGTAAGCGGCTTCTTTAGGCACCCCTTTTTCTACCGCTGTATCTACTGCTTCTTTCATGATGGTCACCACTGCCGCAGCAAAGGTTTCAGATAGTGCTGGCTCCAGTATACCCATCTGTTCAATGGTGACCCGATGTGCTTTGACCACCGGCTTATACATATTTTTGGACAGAATCTCACCTACAGCATAATCTTCTTCTGGTCCCTGAATCAAGGCACAGACAATACTTTGCTTGGCGGCTATTCCTCCAAAGTAGTCAAAATGAGCTTTCTCATTGGGCTCCCAATTAAACACAGAAGGATGTGAAGGGTGAGCAGCAAAATAGGTAACATCTTCCCTCTCCGGCAGATGTCCGGCACAGGGCGCAGCAGGGTCTAGGGTCACCAGCATCGCACCGGATTTAAGCTGAGGTACTACATCAGCAGCGATTCCTTTGATCGCTACATCGGGTACTGCCAGAATGACGATGTCTACTTCGGGAAGAATTTCTGTAGGGATTGATACTTTGATGCCTACTTCCTTCAGGCGATTTATTCCCTCTTCGCTGACTTCCAGATACGACATTTCATAATCAGGACTGTCCCGCAGGTTGGCAGTAGTTCTCCAACCCATTTTGCCTCCTGCTCCAATTAGTGCTACTTTTTTCATGTTGTTGAATTTTGATTGAGTAATTTTTTAACTGATATCCTTGCCATGTAAAATTGATCCGAAAAAATCCTGCTTACCATTCTGTCCGCCTTTCAGGCAGATTTCAAGTCCGTCAAAGTCAGGATGATGAGAATGGGCAGTACACAAAGGTGCTCCCGGCGCTATGGGCATAAGGGTTTCTAGCGCAAAAATGCCTAATGCTCTGGAGACATAGCCGGAAGTATCACCCCCGGCAACCACTACTCTTTTTTTTCCAGCTTTTTCCATCACTTCCTTTAGCAGCCTTCCCTGTGCTCCGGCCAGCAATGCGCTGCTAGGCATATCTTTTCTTCCCAGTTTTTCCATCTCCTGGTGTGTAGCATTAATCGCTGGATCATCCGGCCCTAATGCTGTATAGAGAGCCATGTTTTGCTTCTTTTCCAGTGCCTCAAACATCTGTTGCCGGGCTCTATTGATCTGAGATTCCGCTTCATCAGGGTTCACCAGTTTTACAGTATTTAAGCGGATATCTGCAAAACCCTCACCTATTGCCCATTCCAACTGACGCTGGGTGGGAGGAGAACAGCTTCCCCCTACTACAATTAGCTGCTCCGCTTTTCCGGGAGAAGCGGGTATACTGGGTCTCTGAAGCTGATCATTTTCCTGTAAATACTGGCAAATTGCATACTCTATTCCCGAAGAACCTACCAGCAACTGTTGCTGCTCCTTGCTGTAGCGATAAATGAGCTTACCTACGCTGTTTAGGTGAATGTCATTGTATATATCAAAAAGGATATACTCACCTTCTTGAATCGGGAGACTTTCCACTTTTTCATATTGTGTCTGCTGATCTGCTTCCAGCGTGAACAAATCAATCAGATGCACTTTCCGATCAGTCTGCTTGGCCAGGTGCAGGCGAATATCACTTTCATCCATAGGGGTAACCGGATGGCGAGACATCGTGGGGTGACGATCCAGCCGGTAAGTAACGCCATCTACACGTGCGAAAAGGTTACCGAAAATACAAAAACGGTTGAGGGAAGGGGCACCAATCAAAAGTGGAATCATCCGGGAAGGGAAATATTGATAGGCGATGTCAATAGCATGACCAATGCTGCCGATACTGGGAGAAGAGTCAAACGTTGAGCAGGTTTTGTAATGAAAAAAGCGAGTGGTGACTTTACTGAGCTTTTCAAAAATAGCAGGGAGTTCCTCATCCATCTCTCGGGGCGTAAGGCTGCGGCTGATACCTGCCACACCAAAAGCCTGCAAGCGTTTTCCTGACCCGCTGACGTGATTTTTTAACCTGAATGCTTCTACTTCCTCCTGGCTTGGAGTTTGTAAAAAAAGAGCAGTAGGAATACCATTCAGCGCCAGAGATTCCATTACATCTGTAGAGCCGGTAAAATCATCTCCGTAGTAGCTTAGCAGTAATTCTTTCATTCTTCTGAAGGTAAAATGTTTAGAATTACTCTTTGATAGCGGGTAAGCGATGGAGTACCTTCATCTTCTACCGTAAGTATCAAATGCATTGTCTTGGGCAATGCCACTTTTGGAGTTTCAAATGTAATTTGCTGTTGGCTTGCCTCTTTCAGGACAAAATTCCCCAGATAAGTACCTGCCTCAGGATACCAAAACCATTCAAAGTTTATTGCATCATTGTCGGGATCAGTCGTAGGACTAGCATCCAAAGTAATTTGTTGCCCGCTATGCACTGTCATCATCTCTTCATGAGTCAAAGCGGGCTGAGGAGGATGATTGGCTTGCTCAAACTCAGGGGTATTACTCCAATCCATTCGAGCAGCAAAATCATGCTGATAAGCTTTTCTCCATCTCCAAATAGTCGCTTTATTATCTGCGTAAATAACTCCGTCATCTCCCTTCACTCTGTCTATAGCATCTGTCCATATCGGTCTAGTCTCTGCTTCATAAAACCAAGCTTGTGTACGCGGGGTATATAACTCATATCTTCCACCCCATCCTCCCCAGTCGGGATGCTGCGGATTGTTCAGACCATTGTTGAGCAAAGAAAGAAATGATGGCGTATCTCCCTCCATCGCATAATCTACCAGAGGGTACTCTTCGCCCAAAGGGCCATGATTTGTCCTGATATGCTGAGTCAGCCAGGGATTTTGTACAATACTGGTATCTGCACCGGAGGGAAACCCATAATGTGGTTCACCCGAAATACCTGACCATGTAGCATAAAAATAAGCTTCTCCTCCATTTTCATGGTAGCCCGGACTTACCACATAAAATAGGTCAGGGAAATTTTTACGTATCCAGGGACCCGAATTATCCTGATCAGAGATTGTATATACTCTGATTTTATTGATGAATGCTTGCAGGTCCTGTGGTGAACGAGTCTGACGCACTTTCCACAATGCCTGGGCTAAGCAATTGGCTCCTCCCCATACGGTAATCCATACCGGACGATCATCCGATTGATCTACCACTTCAATCACCCAGTCAGAACCTTCAGAATCTTGTCCTTTTCCTACGCCCTCCATGCCAAACTTGGGCAGTCCTTTTTTGACTTTCCCTTCCAGATATTGCTGTGAGGGGTAGCCTAAAGCATGCTTCATCAAGTTAGGCTGCACTTTCCCATAAGCACTGATTATCTCGCGTATTCGCCAGTCGGCAATTTTATCTTGCTGCCAGATAGATGTGGTAGCTACCAGCCCTTCTATTTCAAGCTCATTAGCATAGGTGAGCAAGCGCACCAGAGACTGTGCATCATCCGGTTCATTTTCTATATCGGTCAGCACCAGTATACGAGCCTTTTCTTCCGGCTCAGGCAGTTGTGCCCAAAGCGTCTGCCCCTGAATGAGCAGCCAAACTCCTAACAGTAAAGCATATAAATATTTATTTCTCATAAAATGTAATTGCCTGTTTTAATTCAGGATGGTCATCCTGCATATCATAAATTGTTTTACCTTTTGTAGCTCCTTCCCAGGCCAATTGTATACTTTTAACTCCGGCAGCCATACCTCCAGGATGTCCGGTGATTCCTCCTCCGCAAAGGTACATCAGGTCAGTACTTTGAATCTGCTGATAGGTGTCGTGGGCTTGCTCTGCCCACTGTCCGGAAGATACCACCGGCATTACCGGGTAGCCTCCTCCCTGCGGATGAAGGCAGGCACGAATAGAAGCAAGCACTGATGCGTCCGATTCACAAAATTTGTTTCGGATGCCATTGGTATGGATATGATCTGCACCGGCCATGCTGTAGATCTTATGAAACACCTGAAAGCTCATGCCAATAGCTTCGGAGCGGGAAAACAAACCCCAGCCATTCCGATGACCATGAATAGGCAGTTGAGCATGCTGACTGAGTTTGACCATAGCACTGATACCGACCCAATTAAGACTAGCCATTACGCAGGTTCCACCCTTTTCCAGCACATAATCATGGCGGTAGAGCATATCATCTATATCGCCACTGAGATTGAAGGCGAACATAGCTTTCTTCCCGCTACGATCCGCATACTGGTTGATAACCTCCATCACTGCATCTACTCTTTTGGTAAAGGGTGAGTGAGGTGAATCTCCCATCAGTTCATCATCTTTGATGAAATCCAGCCCCGCTTCAATTAATGTTTTCACCTGTCTGGCTGTTTCCTCAGGACTTAGGCCTACACTAGGTTTGATAATGGTACCTATGATGGGCCGATCTTCCACGCCACAAAGCTTCCGGGTACCTGAAATACCAAATTTTGGTCCCTGGTACTTTGCTTGATAGGCTTCAGGTACGGTGACATCTAACAGTTTCAGTGCGGAAAAGGGAGAAAGCTCAAAAAGATTTCCTGCCACGGTAGCCATCAGATTGGATAAGTTGATGCCTGCATTTTCCAGTGGCCAGGCGATATCTATATATGCCCGGCGGTAAAGCGGCTTGATTACCCCCTTCGGTAATTTGGTGCCGGGCAAAGAAGGTTTAGTATTTTCTTCAATGACTTCTATATCCTCAATTATTGCCGCATGCTTTTCTTTCAATTCTTCGGTTTCACCAGGCGTTTTGACAAATGTACCGGATGACTGCTCACCTGCCATAATCTCCGCTGCTTTTTCCAGCGGGTGAGCGGTTTCTATCAGATATCTGGCTTTTAAGGGTCGCGCCGTTGGCATAGACTGTTCAGATTTGAGGTTAGGTTTGTATTACTGTTAATATCCGCAATGTTAGCGAGGTAACTAAAATACCTGTTCATCAATTTTTACAACTTTACCACTTTGGGCCGAATCATATCCAGCATAGACCAGTTGCATGGTCCGGTAATTATCCTCTCCGGTAATTTCAGCTAATTTTCCTTCCTGAAAGGCTTTCAGGAAATCGCCGTTGAGTTCTACCATGCAGGATTGTACCAGAGTGTAATCAGGATTTACCCAGTCGTATACCGGAGGAGCTACTCTGATCATCTCTACTTCTCTTTCTGAAGAAACTTTGATCACATAGTCATGCTCCAGCCGGATAGAACCCTTACTTCCTTCAAGCAAAATCAGCGTCTGTGGAAATGCTTCCTTCTCAAGGATTGAAGCATAAGACATTTCTACCAGACAATGGGCTCCACTTTTCATTTCCATCAGGACAGTCGCCACATCTTCCCCCTTGATCCTGGGATTAACTCTTTTGGTCAAACAACGCAGGTTATCTACTTCACCCAGCAGATATCTCGCAATATCCAAGACATGGGAGCCAATGTCGGCAATGATAAACTTATCAATTTCAGCGAGAAAAGGTTGGTTGTCAAAAACCGGAAAAGCTGACACAAACATCACTTTGCCTTTAAATACTTCGCCTATTTTTCCGCTTCGCATGATCTCCTTCACCTTACGGATAGGGGCCTGCCAGCGGAAATTTTCGTGCACGAATAATGGGACCGCTGCACGCTTACAAACCTGCACCATTTCTCTGGCGGTTGCCAAATCTGGAGCTAATGGCTTCTGACAAATGGCTGCCACACCATATTCAGCAGCCATTTTCACAAAATCAGGGTGTGTTTCCACATTGGTGATAATATCTACGAAGTCCAGATTTTCGTTTTCAAACATCAATCTGGCGTCGGTGTATTGTCTTTTTGCCCCAAACTTTTCCGCTGTTTGAGCAGCTTTTTCACCATCCAGATCACAAACCGCAATCAGTTCGGCATCGTGAAGCTCTTTCCAGGCAGCGATCTGGTATTGCGCCCAAAATCCACAGCCGATTATGGCAAATCTTTTAGTCTTATTCATCATTTCAGTTTTGAGCATTATTTGGTTTAGATATTTTCCTCCGTAAACAGGTGAATATTGTCTTTGGTAATCTTAAGCAGGCCGGTATTGACCGAAAATGGTATATTGGTAATGCCTGCTTTATCATCATTGGCAGAGAGCGGATTGGTATCATGCACCATATCAAATAGGAATTGCGCGCCATACCAGGTAAATAATTCCCGCTTCTGCCCGATCAGAACATCTATTACACCTTCCTGCACCAGCTTAATGTGCTCAGGCTCCCAGTCCACAGTAGTTACCTTTACTTTCCCCACTTTGCCTGCCTCTTTGATGGATAAGCCTATACCCGGACCGCTCATGGCATCAAAGCCACAAATGCCTGCCAGGTCAGGATGCGCACTCAGGAGATCGGAAGTGATTCGGGCTGCTTCTTCCACATTGGAGCCATCATCATACTTGCCTACTACTTCTATTTCAGGATAATCTTTTAACACATCCAATAGTCCCTGAAAGCCCGCCTCCATATTGGTCATTCCTAAGATACCCATATAGGCGATCTTTCCTTTCCCTCCTATCAGTTCTACCATCGCTTCCCCCTGCAACTTACCGATCTGGTACCAGTCTGTGCCCAGGAAGGCATGGCGATTACTGTTGGGGATATCCGAATCGTATACAACCGTAGGAATTCCCGCCTCAACGGCTTTGTTGATAGCTCCGGCAATGGCCGGGTCTGTGCCATTGATGAGTAGTCCGGTGGGTCGGGTGCCAATCACCTGCTCTATGGTAGCGATCTGGGCCTGCACATCCCACTCTGAGGGACCAAGGATGGAAGTTTTCACCCCTTTGGCTCTTCCCCACTTGAGAAAAGCAGCCTGGTCATGGTTAACATACATTGGAAAATTGACGATCGTAGTGATCATCACATACTCTTCATCTTCATTGATCTGTACCGCCTGCATCTGCTGCTGTTCCTGCTGACGCTGCTTATACAGCGCACCTTTTTTAGGATCACATCCCGGCAGTATGATAATCAGTAAGAGTGTTAAGTGTATCGTAATTTTCATGCTTCTACTTTTGGAGGTGTTACTTCAGAGGCTTTTTTCACATATTCACGGGGCGTAGTTCCGGCTCTTCTCTGGGCAAGAATATCCACCGCTACTGCAAGTATCAGAATAACGCCCAATACAATTTCCTGCCAGTAACCGGAAACCCTCGCCAGAATCATAATGTTGCTCACCAACCCCATAAAAATGGTACCCAGCAAGGCGCCGATGATCTTACCCTGTCCGCCCAGCAGACTCGCTCCGCCAAGAATGACTGCCGTAATGACCCGCAATTCCATGCCTCTACCTGAGGTTGCCAAAGCCGCTCCCAGGCGAGAGGCAAGTAATATGCCTGCTACTCCTGCCAGCAGGGAGATAAGTACAAAGCCAATGATCTTAACCCGCTCTACCCTGATACCCGAGAGCCGGGCAGCTTTTTCATTACCTCCGATGTAGTAATACTGCCTGAAAAAGACAGTACGGGAAACCAGTAGGCTAAACAGGGCTACAATGATGATCATGAACCAAACAGGGGTTTGCAATCCCAAGATTTTGGATTGACCAATCGCATTAAACCCTAGAGGAAGGTTTTGAATTCCCGCTCCGGCTACCATTAGAGCCAAACCCCGAACGATACCCATCATGGCCAGCGTCTGGATGAGAGGGTTGATACCAATTTTGGCTACAAACAAACCATTGATCAGCCCAATGAGGGCAGCAAAACCCAGCCCGACCAGAATGGCAACTGGCACATACATGCCGTACCAATACATGAAATATGCAGCTATACTCCCGGCAAAAGCTACTACTGAGCCTACCGAAAGATCAAACATGCCGGAAATGAGCAGGAGCATCATCCCCACCGCCACGATAGACTCTATGGAAAGATTGAGCAGTACCAGTGAAATATTGTCAAAAGTAGGAAAAGTAGCAGGCCAGATGATGCTACATACAATGAATAGAATAGCGATAGTTACTGAGAGCGTGAAGACTCTGTCCTGGAGCAGTTGGGTTATTTTATCTCTCTTCATAGCTCAGGCAAACATGGTTTTGGTTCCGGAAGCATAGTGCATGATCTCTTCTTCTGTGGCTTCATCACGACTTAGTTCAGCGGTAAGCTGACCATTCCACATTACCAGGATGCGGTCACTGATCGCCAGTACCTCTGAAAGCTCAGAGGAAATCAAGAGTATGGATACCCCCTGACGGGTAAGATCTTTGAGGATGGCATAAATTTCTGCTTTGGCTCCCACATCTACACCATGGGTGGGTTCATCTACCATAAATACTTTGGGCTGGCGCAAAAGCCACTTGGCCAATACGATCTTCTGCTGGTTGCCCCCACTCAGATTCATTACCTTCTGATGGGTTGAAGGTGTAATGATGCGTAGCTTTTGAATGTACTCCTCCGCGGTCTTTTTCACCCTGGCCTGCCGTATGAATCCTCTTTCCGCAGCATAAGGTAAGTAGGCTGAGATAATGTTATCCTCCACACTCATATCCAGAAAGAGTCCGTTAGATTTTCTTTCTTCCGGCAGGTAACCTATCCCCAGCCGGGTAGCAGCTTTGGGGTGATCTATTTTTACTTTTTTACCTTCCAGCAATATTTCTCCTCCCCTGACAGGATCAGCGCCCATGATAGCCCGGGCTACTTCTGTCCTACCGGCACCTACCAATCCCGAGAGGGCAAGGATTTCACCTTTCTTTAGTTGAAAACTGACATTCCTGAAGCGGAAGCTGCTCAGATTCTTTACCTCCAATACTACTTCCTGCCGGGTATCTGACAGGAATTCCTGCTTCTCCAGTTTGCGCCCTACCATCATGCGGATAATTTCGTCTACGTCGGTTTCGCTTACCTGTCTGCTGCCCTGGTACTTTCCATCTTTGAGCACACTTACCCTATCGGCGATCTCAAAAATCTCTGCCATGCGATGCGAAATATAAATTACCGCAACCCCCTGAGCACTCAGATCACGGATAATTTTGAAAAGAATGCGGGTTTCTGTTTCGGTGATAGATGCGGTAGGCTCGTCCAGAATAAGAATGTCAGGATTTTGAGAAAGGGCTTTGGCGATTTCCACCATTTGCTGCCTGGCAGCAGAAAGATGCCCCACTTGCGTCTGCGGTCGGATATCTGATAGATTCAAGCGGTCCAGCAGTTCCTGGGTTTGACGATAAAGCTTGTGATAACTGATCAGCCCAAAACGGTTGGTAGGCTTATTAGTAGTAAAAATATTTTCAGCTACGCTAAGCGACTCCACCAGACTTCTTTCCTGATACACGATAGCAATGCCTAAAGCCTGAGCATCCAGCTGATTGTTAATCTGCACCTCATGACCAGCTACCAATATTTGCCCCTGATCAGGCTTAAAGTTGCCGGATAAAATATTCATCAGTGTACTTTTGCCCGCTCCGTTTTCACCACAAAGCGCATGGACTTCCCCCTTCCTGATATCAATGCTTACTTCATTTAAAGCTTTCACACCGGGAAAAGCCTTTGATATCTGCCTGATTTCTAGATTATGTTGCTGCAAATTATGTGTAATAAGGTTAAAGCAAAAAATATCACTTTATGCGTTATTGGCAATTTCAACTCATTATAATAAGTCAAAATTTAAAACATTTTATCAATCTTAAGATAATGTATAAAATTTATTCTATAGGACATTTTTTTAAAAAGAATATGAAGAAGTATTTTGGAAAGCTGATTTTAATAAGCTTCTGCTCAGACTTATCCACGAAGTATCACCGCATAAGCTATTAATTATCAAGACATTGCCTACTCCTGTAGCCTCTGATTTTGTGCGATAAACATGATGTATATATTTTGATGTTTGCTGACAAAATAGAAACAGATCATGAAAAGCCAGGCTCAGGTAAAAAGTACCAAATAGGGTCCTAATATCTAAATTATAAACATCAGAGGTGATAAGAGGGTTGAAATATCAGTGGCCGTACTTAAGACTGGAAAACTCACTATGAAAACCGAACCCTATACAGGGCTGAAATATGTCCATACAACAGCTAAACTTTTTGATGGTTTCAAAGCAACACATTGTTGTTTAGTAGTGAGTTTTCAGCGCTTACTTTTCTTCCTTTCGTTAACATACATTTTTTCTCTTTCTGCTTGTTCTACCAAAACAACTCAGGCAAGCCTTCCGATAGATACACCTGAATCCTTCTCTTCCACCGGTGATCTTATCCCTGCCGATGAGTGGTGGACCAGCTTTAAAGACCCACGTCTGAATACCCTGGTGGAGCAGGCTATTGATTCCAATATGAACCTGACTGCAGTATGGTACCGCTTCAGAGAAGCACAGGCAATAGTAGACCGGCAGTCATCTTTTCTGCTGCCCGATGTGGAAGCTTCATTAAGAAGTAGCCTGAATCGTCCGCAGCCCGACTTTGTAGGTGGTGAAAACGTGCAGCTAGGCCTTTCTGCTTTTTATGAAGTAGACCTCTGGGGAAGGATTAGTGCTCTGGTAAAAGCTGAAAGATTCCGGACAGAGGCCAGCTTCGCTGATTATCGTGCCGCTTCTATCTCACTTTCGGCTGAAATTACCAGCACCTGGTATCAGTTGATGGCAGAATGGCAACAACTAGAGCTTATTGAAGAACAAATTAATACCAACCAGAAGATTCTGGATTTTATTAAAGCACAGTTTGGCAGCGGTCAGATCAGAAGTGTGGATATCCTACGGCAGCAACAACTGGTAGAAGCCACCCGGGAACAAAGAATTCAGACAGAATCCAGGATAGAAGTGCTGGAGCATCAATTGGCAGTATTGCTGGGCAGGCCTGCCCAAAACGAAATAGCTTATGCTCCTGACAGCTTACCCGAACTCCCTCCCCTGCCAGATACCGGAATACCTGCAGCGCTATTGCAAAGACGACCTGATGTACAGAGTGCTTTTCATCTTTTGCAGGCATCAGATCGTGAAGTTGCGGCTGCGATTAGTAACCGCTATCCCCGTTTAAGTATTTCAACTTCAGCACAGTTAAGGGCCAACAATTTTGATAACCTACTGGAAGATTGGGCATATTCCCTTGGTGGCAATCTGGTAGCCCCTTTGTTTTATGGAGGAAGGCTCAACGCTGAGGTGGACAGAACGCAGGCTGTCAAGAATCAACGTCTCTACGAATATGGTCAAACCGTGCTGGTTGCTTTCCAGGAAGTAGAGGATGCCTTAATACAGGAAAGGAAACAACTTGAAAGTATAGAGGTTTTAGAAGAACAGGTTGAACTTGCCACCAGCGCTTCCCAACAACTTGAAATTGAATATTTTAATGGATTAAGTGATTATCTCGCTGTCCTGACAGCCCTGAATCAGGAGCAACAATTGCGCAGAGACCTTATCACCGCCAATTCATTACTCTTGGAATATCGTATTGCCCTTTATAGAGCTCTGGCAGGAGGCTTTGAAACGGCAAGAGAGCTTGAAACTGAATCATAAACGAATGAGCAACAAAAAAAAGCTACTCATCTGTCTGATCATCTTAATAGCTGGTGGGGTAGTTACAACTTTAATTTTTCTAACTGAGCCTACTGCACAGCGGACAGGTGCCACGAAAGAGACGGCCATGCTGGTGGAAGTTACTAAAGTGGAGAGAGGCACATTTAAACCTAACATTGTTGCCACGGGTACGGTACAACCTTCCAAAGACATAATGCTGAGTCCCAGGGTAAGTGGGGAGATCGTTCGGCATTCTCCGTCTTTTAACCCTGGTGGCTTTGTACAAAAAGGAGAAATCCTGCTCCAGATTGACCCGGCAGATTACAGAAATACACTAGAGCTTAGAGAAAGTGACTTGCAGCAAGCTATTTCTGATCTGAATATTGAAATGGGACGTCAGGATGTTGCCCAGAAAGGCTACCAGCTTGTAGATGAGGAAATGGCAGAGATGAACACCAACCTGGTACTGCGTGAACCACAATTGAATGCTGTCAAAGCCCGGGTAGAAGCTGCCCGTGCTTCTTTGAAACAAGCTGAACTCAATCTACAAAGAACTAAAATCAGAGCTCCTTTTGACGCCCATATCCTTAGTCGCAATGTGAATGAAGGCTCACAGGTAGCCATGGGCGATAATCTGGGGCGGCTGGTAGGTATGGATGAATACTGGGTAATAGCCAATGTTCCTATTTCAAACCTTCGCTGGCTTACTTTTTCTGAATCTGAGAATGAAAAAGGTTCATTAGTGAGAGTGAGAGATCGTAAGGCATGGGGAGATGATGAGTACCGTACGGGCTACCTCTACCGACTCATAGGAGCACTTGAGGGACAGACCCGACTGGCACGTGTGTTGGTATCAGTACCCGATCCACTAGCCTATCAAAATGACTCCCTGCCTACCCTGATGATAAACGCTTTTGTAGAAGTAACTATTGATGCCGAGGAAATAGAAGATGTAATCCGCCTCAATCGTGATTATGTGCGTGAAGATGAAACTGTATGGGTAATGGATGATGGTAAACTGCAAATTCGTGATGTTGATATTCTTTTCAGCGATCCTAATTATGCCTACATAAGGGATGGTATTAGTGAAAACGAACAGGTGGTGATGACTAATCTGGCAACGGTTACTGAAGGAGCCGAGTTAAGGCTGGAAGGCTCCGGTTCAGGCGCAGTCCAGAAAACCAATGCAGATACTACTATGGAAAATCAGGTACAAACAAAGTCAGAAGGGACGCACTAAATGGATAACTCAGATCAAAAGGAAAAGAATACATTCAGCGGTCCAATCGCTTTTATGGCCCAAAACTCTCTGGTAGCCAATTTACTGATGATCATCCTGCTCGGAGGAGGTTTCTGGACCATGTCCAACATACAGAAAGAAGTATTTCCACAGTTCCAACTGGATATGGTTGAGGTCAGAGTAGTCTATCCGGGAGCCGCACCAGCAGAAGTGGAGCAGGGCATCCTTATGCCGGTAGAAGAAGCAGTGAGAGGCATACAGGGTATCAAGGAGATTGTCTCTACTGCTAATGAAGGTTCGGGAGAGGTAATGATTGAACTGGTGGCTGGCGCAGAGCGCATGAACGTCTTTCAGGACATTGACCAGGCCATTAGTCGGATCGTCACTTTTCCTGACGAAATTGAAGAGCCTGAAGTCCGCCTGCAGGCCAACCAGAGGGATGTCATGGAAATTGGTCTGTTCGGAGATGTTGATATCTGGACACTTAGAAAACTGGGCGAACGCCTGCGTGATCGCCTTTTGAACGAAGAAAACATCACCCAGGTAGAGCTTGGCAATGTTCCTGAATATGTGACTCACATAGAGATTCCACGTCATCGCCTGCGCGAGTATAATATTACCCTGGGGCAGATTGCCGATATCATTCGTCAGTCTAGTGAAGATGTACCTGCCGGTGACGTATCTACCAATAGCGGTGAAATACTACTACGGATGAAGGAGCGAAAGCAGTGGGCCGAAGAGTTTGGTCAGATTGAGATTATCACCGCAGAGTCCGGAGCTACGGTTACGCTGGGTGAAATTGCTAAAATTACCGATGGTTTTGAAGAGACAAATTTCCACTCACAATTTAATCAGCAGCCCTCGGTAGAAATATCTATCTACCGGATAGGTGATCAGTCACCGCTGGATATTGAAGAAAGCGTAAAACGGATTCTTACAGAATTTGAAAGTTCGCTTCCTCCGGGAGTACAATACCGTATTGAAGGAAACCGCGCAGAAGATTATCGTGAGCGGCTGGGCTTACTTACTGAGAACGGCCTGCTTGCCATTGTGATTGTATTGTTCATTCTTACACTTTTTCTGGAATATAAGCTGGCTTTCTGGGTGATGATGGGTATGGCGATCTCTTTTATTGGAGGCATGGTACTACTGCCCCTCATTGGAGTGAGTATCAATATGATTTCCATGTTTGGCTTTCTGGTGGTACTGGGTATAGTAGTTGATGATGCCATTGTAGTTGGCGAAAACGTATATGAATATCGGCAGCAGGGTATGAGCTTTATGGAAGCTGCTATCAAGGGAACGCAAAATATTTCCAAGCCGGTTATTTTCAGCATTCTTACTACCATCATTGCCTTTGTCCCCCTCCTTTTCCTTCCCGGCACTACGGGTAAGTTCTGGTGGCCCTTACCCGCAGTGGTTATTGTGGTGCTTGCGGTTTCCTTACTGGAAGCCTTGTTCATTTTGCCCTCACACCTTGCCCATAGCACTAAAAAGGACCGCTTCAAAATTAGTAAGTACCTGGGACGCTGGCAGCAATTTTTTTCCAAACGCTTTGAAAGATTTGTTGACAAATACTACCGTCCTCTACTCAAAGTATGTCTGGCCAACCGATACATTACTTTTTGCTCCGCAGTAGCACTCCTGGTAGTCATAGGAGGCTATGGCTACAGTGACCATATGGGAATTATCCTGATGCCCGAAGTAGCTGCTGATGAAATTGAAGGAGCCGTCAGGCTTCCGGTAAGTACTACTCCCGAGCAGGCGGCTGAAGTTGCCCATCAGATTACCAGATCCACGCTTGAGATGTTTGAAGAGAATGAACTCTATGAAGTAGCTGAAGGGGTAAAAACCAATGTGAGAGGACAAAACTTCATTGATATAGAAATTGTGATGAAGCCGCCAGACCAGCGGGATATGACTGCCCAGCAGGTAATAGAGCTATGGCGTGACGAAATTGGCGACATCTCCGGGGTAGACCAGATCACGTTTGAAGCTGAACGTGGACCCGGAGGAGCAGCGCAGGATATCAGTGTAGACCTCAGTCATTCTGATATAGATGTGCTGGAAAAAGCAAGTCAGGAATTTGTGAAGCAGGTGGAAATGTTTGCCAACACCCGTGATGTCAACGACAACTACAACAAAGGTAAGTTACAGCTTGATTTTAAGCTGCTTCCCGAAGGACGTAATCTGGGATTAACATCTAATGAAGTGGGTCAGCAGATCAGAGATGCCTTTTTCGGAGCATTGGCTATGCGACAACTTAGGGGAAATAACGAAGTAGAAGTGCGCGTAAAGCTACCCCTTGAGGAACGCAGAGATATATACAATCTGGAAGACTTTCTCATCCGTACACCTGACAGTACCGAAATACCATTGCTGGATGTTGTCACAGTAGAAAGAAGAGAGGCTTTTACTTCCATCAATCGTAGGAATGGCCGACGAGTAGTGACTGTAGGAATGGATGCGGAACCCGCCAATGCCGTAACGCAAGTGCTGGAATCATTGAACCAGGAAGTACTGCCTCAACTGAGAGCAGATTTTCCGGGTATCACATGGAGCTTTGAAGGTAGCCAGGCAGATATGAGAGAGTCTACCCAAACGCTTTGGGGAGGATTTGCACTGGCGATGATGATTATCTATGCCCTCCTGGCAATCGCATTCAACAGCTACATACAACCTTTGATTGTGATGATCGCCATCCCTTTTGGTATTGTTGGAGCAGTCATTGGTCATATTATTTTAGGGTATGATTTATCACTGGTAAGCTTGATGGGTGTTATTGCATTATCAGGTGTGGTAGTGAATGACTCGCTGATTATGGTAGACTATGCCAATAAGAAACGCAATGAAGAACCTGTTTTTGATGCTATTTTTGAAGCAGGCATCCGCCGTTTCAGGCCTATTATGCTTACTACCCTGACTACTTTTGGTGGATTAACTCCCATTATTCTGGAAACATCCCGTCAGGCCAGGAATCTGATACCCATGGCCATATCGCTCGGATTTGGGATTGTTTTCGCTACCACAATAATCCTTATTCTGGTACCCTGTCTGTACATGATACTGGAAGACATTATCAGCTCTTTGAAAAAAACCAAAGAAAAAGTAGTGGCTTCATAAAGACAGTCAATTTTTAATTAATCAGTAAGATGCTATCTTATCAAAACTAGTCATACATATGGCTGATCCGAAACAGTTCATGAGGATTAAGTACCGAAATCACCTGCCCATTGGTGGTGATAAGCTGCTCTGTTTTAAACTCGGAGAGCAAACGGATGACGGTTTCCTTTGCGGTACCCAGCAGACTAGCCAGATCACTTCGGCTGATTTTGATGAAGCTTTCTTCATCGCTGTCTTCTTTTTCGTAAAGATTATCCAGTGACAACAATGCTTCTGCCAATCGGCCTCTCACTGGCTGATAAGACTGGGCTACCAATCTTTTTTCAACATTCACCAGGTCATTGCAGAGAAGTTGGGTAAAATAGCTTACCACTTCAGTATCCGTACCCATGAGATCAAAAAAATCTTTACGAGGAATGAAAGCAACGGTTGCTTCTTCAATCACTGAGGCAGTAACATGGTACTTCATCTGATTGAGTAATGCGGTATAGCCGATAAATTCATGCTTTCCGGCAATACGGATGATCTGTTCTTTGCCATCACTTCCATATTTATAGATTTTGACTTTTCCTTCCTGAATGTAGTAAAGGCCCAAGGGTGTATGACCTTCATGAAAAATCATCTGACCTTTGGAATATACTGTAAGTTCGTAGTGATCTTTTAGATGCGACATTCCTTTGCTTTTGCTAATGTCTCTTTTTTCAAGAATATTTTCATGGATCAGTGGAAAGGGGGTTAACATAGGGTTCATGGCTGTAATGGTTTAAGGCTGATGATAATGACAGTATAAATTTAACCACCACATAGAGTAAGCGTAAGACGAAAAAGGCGTATTTTGAAAAATACGCATTGCGCGTAGAAATCTACGAGAATTGCGTAGGTAAAATAGCAGACTGGTTCATCAATGGTATGCTAATATCCATTAGCGGTTTAGTTACTATTAAATTACTTTCTCAGCCATTTCACTTTCATCAGGCAATCCCAAAAGATCACTAGCTCCCAGCAGCATAGCTTTATGAGAAGAATAGAGTTCCCGATTGACATTAAAAACGGTTGAGATACTTACTTCATCCAATGCTTTTTTATCCATAATGCTATTGATCTCTACCAATAAGTGATCATAGTTTTTCTGTATCATCACCATAAGTTTGCTCTGATCTTCAAAAGAAGTGAGGTGTTCAGCGAGCAATAGCTCAAGCAGGGCCTCATAAAATGCTTGTGTAGTATCTCTGAATTGATGAAGCAAGCGCTGAAATTCATCCAAAGTTCTGCTCTCAAAGTCAAGAATATTATGTTCAATATCTTTCAATCCTTTTACCGAATGCATAATATTTTGGATGATACTCATTAGTTTACTCAGGCTTTGGGATTCATCCGGATCAAGAGACTGTTTTTGAATTTCCGCACAAAATCGCAGCATTTCTCCCTCCAGCTGTTTTACAAATTGATACGCTTTGGGATAAGAAAGCCGGTAAATCTTTACCTCCTGCCCTCTTTCACTCTCTACCAGCTTGCGACTGAGTTTTTCATTGGTAACTCCTAGCCCTTTGAGATTTAAATAAAGACTAACCACTATCAAGCGGTGGGTTTCTTTTTGTAAGGCTTTGATGGCGGCTTCGGGAACTTGGGTGGTTACCAAATGAAGATTTTGATTGATATTAACTTTTTTGGCTACAAAAACCTTTTCCAGCCATTGACTCAGTAGCCTGGTAAATGGCAAAAACAGCAGCACACCTATGAAGTTGAAAAGGGTATGAAAAATAACCAGTGCCAATAATGTATCCTGCACTTCCATCACCTCTCTGATCAGCATGAGCAGCCAGGAGAGCACCAGCAAGGCTACTCCGGCAGTAATGATGTTGAACAGAAAATGTGCAAAGGCTACCTGTTTTTTTGCAGGTATGCCTCCCAGTGAACCTAAAAAAACTGTAGCAGTAGTACCTACATTGGAACCTACTACTATCGCCATTGCAGCAGAAAGAGGAAGCAAACCCGTATGAAGCACACTCAAAGCGATTACCATAGTAGCTGAACTGGATTGTATTAAAGCAGTGAGGATGGTTCCGATAATGAAAAAAACGAAATGACCGTACTGAGTATATTCAGTCAAATCAAAACTTTGCGCCAGCGCTTCTACACTTACTTTCATCATTTCCAGACCTAAAAAAATCAGGCCGAAGCTGAGCAGAAACCTACCGGTATTAAAAAAAGATAAATTATTGCGGAAGAAGAATAGCATAATTCCACCCAGTCCAATAATTGGCAGAGCGATGTCTTCCACTGGTAATTTAAACCCCAGCAAGACGACCAACCAGCCTGTAGCGGTTGTACCTAAGTTGCAGCCAAAAATTACCGGTAAAGCTTGATTCATGCTTATAATGCCCGCTCCTACAAATGCCAGCAAAAGCAAGGATACTGCCGAGCTACTCTGCAACACTGCCGTAAGCAGCACACCACTCAGCAAACCCTGGAGTGGATGTTTGGTATTGGCTTTAAGGAATACCTTAAAAGAACGACCCGCCAGAGCAGTAATAGCTTCTTCCAATTGCTGCATGGCAAACAGAAAAAGTCCTAAACCCGCTAATAGCTGCCAAAGATCTACATAGCTTGTCATGTCCAAAAATAAAATATTTAAAGCTCCACATGATTGTTAAAAGTCATATTCTGAGATGACCTGTGTCATTGTTTGAGCAGTGATTTATCACGAATTTGAGTTGAAACAATACCGATGAGCCATGAAAATTTTAGTTCCCATAGACTTTTCAGCAGATGCTTTTGAAGCGCTGCGCTATGCGATTACCCTGGCACGACAGTGGAACACTGTAAAGCAAGATAGTCCCGAACTATTCATTTTTCATGCTTTTCATCTGCCGGTGGGAGGGGATGCGACCTTCTTTATAGACAATGCAATGCTGGAAAGAGAAGAACTGCATGTGCAAAACAAAATGCAAAGCGTAATCAATAAACTTCCCGAAATTCAGGCACTCCCTTATCAGCTGATCACCAGGATGGCAATGCCTGCGGAGGGGATCAGGCAGGTGGTGAAAGATGAGAAAATACAGCTGGTCGTGATGGGTAATCATGGCATGGATGATCCTCTGTCTAACTGGCTGGGCAATACAACTTTGCAGATGATGAAACATCTGCACTGTCCGGTACTGGCTGTACCACAAAGCACTGCAACGCTTCACCCTAAGCAGGTTGGTTTTGCTACCGATCTGGAAAATGCTGGAGAAAGTTTTTCCTTAAGCTTGTTTAAAGAACTGTTACAAATATGGAGGGCTGATCTACATATCATTCATGTACATCCAAAACCTTCAAAAATTGGCGTTGCTCAGGCAGAAGAAGCCTTGAGCCTGGACCACATCTTCCATGATGTGCCCCATACTTATGATTTCCCTGAAGATAAAGATCCGGCACAAGGGATTAGCCATTATTTACAGGAACATAAGTTAGACTTACTGGCAATTACTCCCCGTAAGCATAATGCCCTGGAAAATTTATTTCATAAAAGTGTTTGTAAGTACTTAGCATCTCATACCACTGTTCCTTTAATCTCATTACCTAACAACAATAGTCATGAAAACTGATCGTGATATCCCCGGAAAATACGAGAAGGTGTTTACCATTAACCTTAATTCTCTACTTACTCTTGAAACCATAAAAGCAGATTTGCTTACAATTGAGGGCGTAGAAGATGTACTTTTTGATGTAGAAGTAAGCCCTTCTGAAATGACGCTTTTTACCGATAATGAAGTTAGCGATGTAGTCATCCAACAAATTGTTGCCAAACATGGACATCAGGCTCAACCCAAAAAATTTCTCATTTCTTAATGTTGGATACCATGAAAACCATTCTTGTTCCTACTGACTTTTCTCCTCAGGCTGAATATGCCCTTTATGCTGCCTGTCAACTGGCAGCCAGGTTTAAAGCCACAGTACACCTGGTACATGTACTGGAATTTCCAATGACAGATGAGGAAGCTATTGTTACCCGTGTGGAGGTGTTGCCCGTAGAATATTTGCGCAAGATAAAACGTGAAACTGAGGAGCGACTGCGTAAAGTTGCTGTGAAAAAGCAAGAAGAAGGCCTGAACATTACTTATGAAGTACGGGTAGGAAATCCTTACCGCAGCATCAGTAATGCTTTACTGGCTAAAGAAGTGGATTTGGTGGTAATGGGCTCTAAAGGAGCCAGTGGAAGCAAGGAAATTTTACTGGGGTCTAATGCCGAACGGATGGTCCGATTTGCCCATTGCCCGGTACTCATTATCAAAGATAAGACAGACCTTTCCAACATCAAAAACATAGTGTTTGCTACCGCCCTGCTTGACGAAGAAAGTGAGGTAATAAAGGCCCTGAGTAAACTTCAACACACTTTTGAAGCACATTTGCACGTAGTGCGTATCAATACTTTAAGCAACTTCCTGGATGATCCTTCAGTAATGCAAAAATTACAAAAGTTTGCCAAGACTCATCATTTAAAAGACTATAGCCTGCATACTTTCAGTGATATAGGGGAAGAAGACGGCATTGTCCATTTTGCTAATGAAGTAGGCGCTGACCTCATCGCTTTGGCTACGCATGGCAATCGGGGTATTTTACATCTACTTGAAGGTAGCATTGCCGAAGATATTGCCAACCATGCCAAATTTCCTGTCTGGACGATGAGCCTGCGTAAGCACCATTCCAGAAAAAAGTAAACTAATGCAATGTTATGAAAATGAAACATCTCAGTATCAATAAAATAAATACTGAGATGATTTTTTTACTACAGATACTTACCTCTAAGAATTAAGGAGGAGATAATTTAATCATCTCCCCCCACTTATTTTTTATAGCCAAAGTCTAGGATGAATACATATAAATCAGGGCAACAATTACCAAAAGAATGATCATCAGGAAGAATATGCGAATGAACTGTTTCATGACCATCAATAATTTAAAGCTTTGTATTATTTTTTATATTGATTTTAAACTATCAAACTACAAGCTGACCTGAGGTTCATGCTTTTGCTCTGCCTGCTGCATATTTTTGATACCTTTGATTAACGCGTCCGGATTAAAAGAAATGCTGTGGATGCCTGCATCTACCAGAAACTGTGCAAAGGCCGGATCGTCGCTGGGTGCCTGTCCGCATAAACCAATCTTGGTATTGGTCTTATGGGCTGAAGCAATGACCATACTAATCATTTTCTTAACTGCCGGATCATTGGCGCTGAACATATCGCTAAGCAGGTCAGAATCACGGTCTACTCCAAGTGTGAGCTGGGTGAGATCGTTGGAACCAATGGAGAAACCATCAAAATAGCGGGAAAATTCTTCTGCCAGTATCACATTGCTGGGTATCTCTGTCATCATATACAGTTGCAGTCCGTACTCTCCACGTTTTAAGCCCTGCCTTTCCATCACAGCAATGACTTTTTCAGCCTCTTCCAAAGAACGGCAGAAAGGGATCATCACCTTGACATTTTCTAGTCCCATGTCTTCTCTTACCATTTTCATGGCCTTACATTCCAGTTCAAAACCGGGCTGATATTTAGGATGATAGTAACGAGAGGCTCCCCTGAACCCCAGCATAGGATTGGCTTCCTGCGGTTCAAAATATTGGCCTCCTATCAGGTTAGCGTACTCATTGGACTTAAAATCAGACATGCGCACAATGACATCCTTAGGGTGAAAAGCTGCTGAAATGACAGCTACTGCCTCGGCCAGTTTGTGAACGAAATATTCTGCCTTATCAGGATAATGATGGGTGAGATTTTCAATTTTTTCTCTTACCACCGGATCGCTGACTTTGTCAAACTGTATCAGCGCCATGGGATGAATCTGGATGGCATTGTTGATGATAAACTCCAGTCTCATCAGGCCAACTCCGTGGTTGGGATAAAAGGACAGACGAAAAGCCTGGTCCGGGTCACCCAGTATCATCATCGCCTGGGTTTTGGGCAGCTGAATATCATCAATAGCAGTTTCATGTTCTTCCCATTCCAGCCTACCTTCATAGATTATTCCCGTTTCACCTTCTGCACAGGATATGGTTACCTCCTGCCCTTCCATGATGGCGCTGGTAGCATTTCCACTGCCTACTACTGCTACCGCACCTACCTCCCGCGCAACAATGGCGGCATGGCTGGTACGTCCACCCTGGTCGGTGATGATACCGGCAGCTTTTTTCAGGATTGGGTCCCAGTCGGGATTGGTTTTGCTGGTCACAAGGATTTCTCCTTCCTGTAGTTTATCTATTTCTGCAGGCGAATGTAGTACCCTGGCCTTACCGGCGGCTATCTTATTACCCAAGCCTATGCCACGGCACAGTTCCCTGCCTTTCTGTTTGAGCTTATAGGTAGTAATTTTCAGATGCTTATCCCGGCTGAAAACAGTTTCCGGCCTGGCCTGAACAATGAACAGCTTACCGCTTTCGCCATCTTTTGCCCACTCAATATCCATTGGTCTGCCGTAATGCTCCTCTATGCGCACTGACCAGCGGGCCAGAGTAATGACTTCCTCATCGCTTAGCACATATTGCTCCTGTTTTTCAGGAGGTGTAGGCAGATTTACCGTACCCGCCTCTCCTTTTGCATATACCATAGTCTTGGCTTTGCTGCCTAACTGCCGTGAAATGATAGGTTGTTTCGCCTGATCCAGACTAGGTTTATATACATAGAATTCGTCTGGATTGACCGTACCCTGTACAATGTTTTCACCCAGTCCCCAGGCCCCGGTAATCAGGACTACCTGCTGAAAACCGGAGTCAGGATCAAGCGTAAAATTAACACCAGAGGCAGACTGATCAGCTCGTACCATCAGTTGCACCCCCACTGACAGTGCCACCTGGTTGTGGGCAAAGCCATTGTCCTCGCGGTATTTGATGGCACGATCAGTATAAAGTGAGGCATAACATTTCTGACAGGCATTTGACAGGCCTTCATAGCCTTTTACATTGAGATAAGATTCCTGCTGACCGGCAAAACTCGCTTCGGGTAAATCTTCTGCCGTAGCGCTGCTTCTTACCGCCAGAGAAATCTCAGCGCCATATTTCTGGGTCAGGTAGTCATATCCCTCCTCTAATTCATTTTTCAGAACAGAAGGAAAGCTGGCTCCCAGGATAGTAGTGCGGATCTGTTTGCCAATTTCACTCAGATTTGTGTACTGCTTGTGATCCAGTTCGCTGAGTAGCTGATCAATCTCTTCCTGCAAATGGTTCTCCCGCATAAAATACCAATATGCTTCAGCAGTAGTGGCAAAGCCATCAGGAATGGCAATTCCCTGAGGGCTGAGCTTTTGAAACATCTCTCCTAAGGAAGCATTTTTACCCCCCACTTCGGACAGGCTGCTCAGGTCTATCTCACTAAAATATTTAATTAGCTTTTCCATAACTATTCACTTATTGGGCTGTATACCCTCCATCAATGACCAGTTCTGATCCGGTGACAAACTTAGATTCATCAGATGCCAGGTACACCACTCCATAGCCTATGTCATCGGGCTCACCTACATGGCCTAGCGGATGCAGGCTGTCCAGGTATTTTTTTCCTTCTTCTACACTTCCCTGCTTTTTCAGATAATTCTCTACCATCGGAGTCCAGATATAGCCAGGATGGATAGAATTGATACGAATGCGGTATCCTGCTTTGGCACAGTGAAGAGCGGCAGACTTGGTAAATAAGGTAACTCCACCTTTACTGGCATTATAAGCTGGTAGATTAGGATCACCTACGATGCCTTCAATAGATGAGAAGTTGATGATAGAACCACCTTCACCATGTTCACGCATGGCTTGTATACCATATTTTGTTCCTAAAAACACACCATCCAGATTAATAGCTATGAGTCTTTTCCAATCTTCAAGGCTAACTTCTTCCACATTACCACCCACCCCTATCCCTGCTGAGTTGGCTACGATATGCAGTTTGCCATAGGTATTGGAAATGGCTTTCATGAGATCTTTCCAGGAGTTTTCTGAGGCCACATCCTGTTTAATAAAGATAGCGTCACCTCCTTCTTCCTGTATTTGTTTTACCACTTCATGTCCCTGGGCCTCATCCAAATCGCTGACTACTACTTTGGCTCCTTCTCTGGCCAGTAATATAGCGCTGGAACGACCTAATCCTGATGCTCCTCCAGTTACCAGAGCAACTTTGTTATGTACACGTTTCATTTAAGTATGATTTTATATGAGTAATAAGCAGCCTTCAACAATACAATCTTCATATTCTCATGACTGCCTTTTATTTTATGCATAATCATTATTTTCGCCATTGCCCGATTGGATGTTGAAACTCCAAACCGGGATATCAATGTGATTGATCACTCTTTCAGTGACACTACTATTCATCAGCCTTGCAAAACCTGTTCTACCGTGGGTAAGCATGGCTACCATATCTATTTCATTTTCTTTGCAGAAAGTCAGTAAGCCTTTTTCAAAACTAAAGCTATTATAAACACTGCACTTTTCTATCAGGGAAGGCTTGAGCTGAGAATATTCTTCCAGCTTATGGTGTATTTCTTTACTTTCTTTAAAATTTAATGGGGTATTGATATACAGAAGTTGAATCCTGGCACCTAGCATTTCAGCAAAATCGGATAGTGCCAAAAAATATTTTTGAGCAGGTTCCTCAAAGTCATAGGCAAACACTATCTTCTTGATGTCCATGGACTGAGGAGCCTTTTTGATGACCAGAACCGGTACGGAGGAAAGACGTGCGATTTTTTGTGTGTTGGAGCCTATGAATAATTCTTTGATCCCCCTGACACCATGCGAACCCATAATGACCAGATCAATCTGGTGCATTTCAATGTAATGCATTATGATGGAATAGTCTTGATTGTACTCAATATCAGCTTTGGCCTTTACAGAAGCTTTCTCAGCCCGATCTACTAGTTTGTTTAGTTCGTTTCTGGCATGTTTTACTTTCCTGCTGACGTCGGGATATCTTTCCTCAAAGTCAATTCCGGAATTCATCCAGTTGACCGGGGTGTCCATTAAATGAACAAAGTGAAGAGTGGCTCCACTTTTGGCAGCCAGATGAATCGCTACATGAGCAGCTTCAATTGCACAATCAGAGAAATCGGTAGGAATCAGTATATTTTTCATAATGTTCTGGCTTTTCGCTGATAATTACCTCATAGGAAAACCTGGTCTTTATGCAAGAAGTATCGTCTGGTGTACCAGCATGTCTGCTTCTATAGCGGTTTCCTCTTCCTGTGCGTATTTTTGCATTAATTTAGCTTCCATGCCACATCCATAATTGAGAAAGTAACTTCCCACAATATTGTAAGCAGATCGCATATAATAATGAACCAGCAATAATGCATGAATCACTAGCAGATCTTTATCTTCATCATTTTCATGTTGATTGATCATGTTCAGGCCATGCTGGAGAATTCCACGAATTTCTCCGCAACTGGCAGCGGTATTTTGATAGCTGTCAAAAGATGAAAGTATTGCCCTCAACCTCTTGTTTCTGGCTTTGATAAGATGACGCTGTCCAAAAATTTGCCATTTGAGATCATCTGAGCTGGCGTAATGTTGCAGTACTTTCAAAAAGTCAAGAATCAGCAGCTCTGAGCGGTAGAGATTAGCCAGCTGGACTAAAGCCATACTGAGTAAAATTTTATTGTTTTTCATAGCAGTGGTTGTTAGATAATCAATCTAGTCACACAATTATTGATAAACTATGATTTGGATTAGCTTCCCGGATGACTTAAGTCATTCCTTTTTCGTAGCTTTTCGCCCATATTGAGTATGTATGGATAAGGAGAAATGAACAATTCGCTAAAAATCCTTCAAATAGTATTTTTTACAGCGGTCATCCTATACATAGGTCAGGCACTTTGGGTCACCCTTAGTTTTGCACTGCTGTTAAGCTTTGTGTTATATCCATCTTGTCATTGGCTGGAGCGACATCGTGTGCCACGGATTTTTTCCATTACCATCGTCATCATCAGCTTTTGTATTCTTCTTTCTCTACTGCTGGCACTTCTTGTGCAGCAATTTTATAGCTTTCTGGAACAGTGGCCGGAATTATCACAAAAAATAAGACTCCAATTCAATAAGTTGCTGGTTACAACTGAGCTGTTTTTTGACTTGGATAAGCACTGGTGGCGTAACCTCTTTACTTCCACTTCTCAAAACATTTTGCAGCGGCTTCCCCAAACCCTGTTTGATACTTCAGTGTCCACTTTGCTATTTCTGTTGGTACCGGTATTTACTGCGCTAATCTTATACTACCGTGACCTACTGATCGCTTTTGTTTTTCGGATCACGCCCAAACGCTGGAAAGTAGATTATCAAAGTGTTCTCAAAGAAGTGCTGCACACTTACTTTTCATTCGTGAAGGGTATGACCTTAGTATATCTGATTGTTGGTATTCTCAACAGTTTGGGCTTGCTGCTGATCGGTATTCCCCAGGCCTTTTTCTTCGGATTTGCAGCTTCTATTCTCACTTTTATCCCTTACGTAGGCATTACGGTAGGAGCTTTGTTGCCTATCGCAGTAGCTTGGCTTACCTACGATTCTGTTCTTTATCCCATAGGGGTAATACTTGTTTTTGTAATCGTGCAGATTCTTGAGGCTAATATTATATTCCCGGTAGCTGTTAGCTTTAAGCTGCGCATTAACACCCTGGTAACTATGGTCGCTATCGTAGCCGGTGGAATCCTCTGGGGGGCAGCTGGCATGATCCTTTTTATTCCTTTTCTTGCTATACTGAAACTCATCGCTGAGAAAGTAGATGACTTACATCCCCTGGCCATTCTCCTGGGCACTACCGATGATCTGAAAAAATATAAAAAACCAGATAAGCCCAAAAACAGAAAAAAAACGCATCAAATGATCACTGATAATCAATAGTTTATGATCTATACCCAGAGTTTATATATCTATTAAATGTTGGCTGATAGCATATTTTACCAAACCGGCGGTGTTTTTCACATTCAGCTTTAGTATCAGGTTTCTACGATGTGTGTCAACCGTCCGTGGACTGATAAAAAGCTTCTCGGCGATTTCCTGATTGGTGTACTCCTCTGCTATCATTATCAGTATTTCTACTTCCCGCTTGGTCAATTCTCCCAAACCTTTTCTGAAATTAGGTTTAGTTTTCTTTCTCACAAACTGGCTCATTAAAATTTCGGATACATCTTTGCTGAAAAAGCTTTCACCTACGGCCACAGTTTTTATAGCTTCTACCAAATCGCTCATCCCCTGGTATTTGAGCATATATCCGATTGCACCAGCCTGCAGCATTTTGATTACATGCATCTCCTCGTCATGCATTGAAATAGCAAGAATCTTCACTTCCTGATATTTGTCTGTAATTTTTTTAGTCACACTAATTCCATCTTCTCCTTCACCAAGACTGATATCCATTACAACCACATCAAGATCTGGGTGCAGTGCTAATTTAGCCAAAGCTTCCTGAGCAGAGGCAGCTTCATCCAGCACCTGAATGTCGGTGGCACCGAAGAGAGAAGCCTTAATACCATCCCTTATCATTTTATGATCATCTACGATGAGTATCTTGATAGGCTTCATAAGCTTTTGGTTTCGTAAAGAGGAATTTCTACAGTCACTGAAGTTCCTTTCCCGGCATGGGAATCTATAAAAGAGCAGCCGTTTAGTGTTTTTACTCTTGTCTCAATATTTTTTAAGCCAAATCCATTTTCATTCATGGAGTGATTATCTTCAAAACCTACTCCATCATCTTCTACCATCAGCATTACACTCTTATGGTGTCCAATGAGTTGTACATGTACCTCAGAAGCTTTACCATGTTTTAGAGCATTGTTAAGTAATTCCTGTGTGATTCTGTAAAGACCAATACTCTGGGAGCTATCTAAAGTTCTATTCATTTGGTAAGCATGAAAATGAACTTTTATATCATTAAGGTCACTCAGAGAATGACATAAATACTCTAAGCCCTTTACCAATCCAGAATTTCTAAGCACGCCTGGCATTAGGTTACGGGCAATGGATTTTACATCCTGGGTGGTATTGAACAGTATGGTTTTCAATTGCTCAAACAATTCTTTGGCATCAGGAGTGATACGCTCACAATGGCTCTGTAAAGCATCCAGGTTCAATCGCATGGCAGTAAGCGACTGGCCAAGGCCATCATGTAGTTCTTTGGCAATGCGTTCTCTTTCTGCCTCCTGTCCTTCAATAAGCGCCTTCATAAGGTCTCTTTCTGCTTTTTTCTTTTCAGTAATATCAACCCCGGAGCTCAATACGGCTACAGCATGACCATGCTCATCCTGAATGAGGGCATTTTGCCATTCAATCAGTTTTTCTTCTTTTGCTTTGGTCAACACTGGGTTCACAAAATTTTCTACCTCGTGCAGGTTACCATGAATTAATTTGTCAAAAACACCTTTCACTCTTTCCTTGTCATGCACCGGTAAAAAGTGATCAAACCAGTTTTTTCCTTTTACCTCATCCTCCCGATAACCCATAATCTGGGTGCCTTTGCGGTTGATCAATACTACTTTTCCTTCTCTATCAATTACCAAAAAAATTGATGCTGCAACATCCAGATATTGCTGAGCCACTGCTTTTTCCTTTTTTAGTGCTAACTCAGCATTTTTACGCTCACTGATATTCATGATAAAACCAATGGCAAACTTTTCTCCTTCCACCTCCATATGACTCAGGCTTACTTCTACCGGAAAAATATCACCTGATGAATGCCTTCCCTGTAGCTTTCTTCCCACACCCATAGGTCTGTTTTTAGGGTTTTTGAAAAAGCCTACTCTATGTCTGGCATGTGTACTCTTTAGCTCAGGGCAAATCATTACTTCTAAAGGCTTACCAATCAACTCAGTATTTGTGTAGCCAAACATATGCAGGCAGGCAGGATTAGCCAGTACGATTTCACCCCACTCATCTACTACAATAATACCTTCGGCAGCAGACTGGAAGAGTGCCCTAAGAAGTTTTTTATGGGAGGAAAAATTTTCCATAAGCTTGAGCTGTCTAGGACAGTAAGTTAAAAAAATTAAGCTCAGCTTACTATCATACTTTCATAATGAAGTATTTTTTTACTTAAACTTTGGGCAAGTGCAAAGTGATATTTGGGATAATCATTCAGAAATTGCTGCAACTCATCTTTTAGGATCTCTAGTATATAAACCTTGGACTTAGCAATCGCTGAGGTATTATGATTTGTATGGGATACTACTGATGCAAAACCTAAGATTTCATTTTTTTTTAATGTCTCCATCAATCCAAATTGCTGGCTGTCCTTACGCTTGATGAGCAGTACTTCTCCTTTGCATAATAAACATACGGTCTTTGCTTCATCTCCTTCTTTGAAAATGATTTCATTTTTTGAGAAAACCCTCAGGTGAACATATTGAGCAAATTTTTTATAAAAACTCAGGGAGTGCTGCCCTGAAAGAAAAGCCCTCATCAGCTCATTGATGTATCTTTGCATTCGTATTTCATTTATGGTTACCCAAACTCATGATAGCATCTCATTATTTATACTATCCATATTCTATTCATTGAATGTAAACATGCATTTCTTGAGTAAAAAAAATAGCATCACTACAAAGTGATGATGCTATTTGATGTACCTTTCTTAACTACCAACACAATCAAATTATTAGTAAACAAAACAATGCTCAGTTCAGGCATGAATACTCAGAAGAGGAATCTTTTCCTGAAAGGCTGCCTGCCGGGTAATCCGCTTCTGAAAGATGCTGTCAAAGAATGAATGTGACCTTGGTAGCAGAACCAACAAGTCAATGCTATTTCTTTCCACATGCTTTTCAATGCTTTTCTCTACATCCACTGCATGGATATGAAAAAACTGATGAGGCACATTGCTAAATGCTTGTTCAATCAATGGTTTCAATTTTGTGGAGTCTATGGCAACCGGAGCTTCGCTCACATGAACGATATCAACCTTAGCAGCAAATGCCTGGGCAAAGCTTTCTACATAACGAAAAATATCGCTTTTGGTCTCCTTGAGGTCAATGGCTATGGCCAGGTGATGAAATTTCTGGAATGAGATATCTTCAGGTACTGACAACACCGGACAGTGGGCATGTTCAATTAGTTTGACAGTATTGCTCCCTAGAATATTGGTCAGGAAGCCCCCACCTTTTTTTCCCATAACTACTAGGCCAATGTCTTCCCGGTCTATAAGCTTATTGACTTCGGTAAGCAGATCTCCGTAGTTCATGACGAACCTGGCTTCTTTAAGTTCGCTATGTTCCTCTTTGAGCTTTTCAAACTGCTTGTGCACCTTTTTCTTATAATTTTCTAAGGCATCAATCGGGATATATACTTCCCCGGCAAAATTTGGCGGGATGTAATAGACATATTGTATCCACACTTCAGCACCGAGGTGACGAGATAAGGCTAGCCCGTAATGCATTAAAGACATGGAAACCTCACTGAAATCAACAGGTATTAATATTTTTTTAGTGTGCATTTGAATAAGATCATGTTTAAAAATTCTATTTGGTATTTACGCCAGTCGGTTGATGATAATTTGACAGTTTTGCCAAAGTAGC
>NZ_JBBPHP010000024.1:0-104876 GCF_038039535.1 Catalinimonas locisalis
AATTGGAGCTAAAGCCTGAAGATGTGGGCTTTGCAACTACTTGATAATAAGCACCAAATTTGACGTTAGTCAGAATACAAATAGATGTACGAGCGATGCAGGTAGATATACTGATTGCCAGCGGGTATAAATGGATGACTTCCGGTTTTGGAAATGCAGTGCTTTACCTCAGAAAAGAGCTCCTTGATCGTTTTCAACAACCTGTGGTGGGTAACAATAGTCTGGATGGTTTTCCTGATTTTAAAAATAGCAGCGAGCTTTCTTTTAACATGAGGAGTTTTGAAGTAGGTCATTTTGCCTTTGCTAGTTTTCTGAACATGGGCAATGCTCTGAAAGAGATAATGGCTATCGGGCTTGAGCAAATTTATGCCCGAAATCAGAAACTGATGACTTATGTGTATCAAACTTTGGAAGATAAAATTATCACTTTTTATCCTCAGGAAAATAGGTCAAGTATAATAGTGCTAAAAGGTGACCAGGCTTTATATGAAAAACTTACACACCAAAACATTGCTACTACCATCCGTGGAAAAGGCATAAGAGCAGGCTTGCATTTTTATAACACTGAAGAGGATGTGGATATACTTGCAAAAGCGTTGGCTTAAACTTAATTTTCGCCTAAATCAAAGAAATATTTAATATTAACATTAGACTCCTAAAGGTAGTTAGGTCAATGTTAACAAATACTATTAATTTTTTTGGCATTATATTTTTAAACTTAATTCATGAATATGCTATCTAGAAGCATATACTCATGACAGCCTGCATATATGCGAAAGAGTACTATTCCCCTTATCATTGCTATCGGATTTGCTTCATGCTTTGCTTATTTACTTTTCCGAACCGTACTGGAACAAAGCGATCATCCAGTTACATTTGAGCTTTTTGCTGCCCTTATCGGCGTTTCCATTACTGTACTACTCACAAGTATTTTACTCAAGAGGCAGACTGGAGCGGAGTTGAGAAAGGAAGAGAACGTGATGTTTCTTGACTTAAAAATGAAAACCTATACCGAACTCATTGAACAGCTTCAGGATATTATCTCCAAAAAGAATGTACTGGAAGAAGATATGATTGAAATACGTTTGCTCAATCAGAAGCTTACTTTTATCGGTAGTGAAGAAGTATTGATCGCTTTTAATAGTTTTTCCCGATGCTTTGCGAGGCTGGCACTCAAGGATGGAATTGATGATGATGATATTGATGAACTTCTAGAAGAACTAAGCGAACTAAGCGTTTTCATCAGAAAAGACCTTATGCATACTGCTCCCCGTAAGCTGGATAGTGAAGCGAAAATTAGAGAAGCAGTAAGAAGAAGTAATAAGAACCTTGATATAGAGTAGATAGAAAAAGCACCTGCCTGTTTAATTTAAGACAGGTGCAATCTATATTAACTTATGCCTTCTTTTAACATGCTTGAATAGTTCTTTTTAAATTTTTCAATCTTCGGACGAGCTACATTGATGATGTACGGATTATCCGGATTGTGTTCATAATAGTTCTGATGATAATCCTCCGCTTCATAAAACTTTTCTAATGCACTAAGTTTAGTAACAATAGGTTCATCATATTTACCAGATTGTGATAGTTTTTCCATATAGGCTCTTGCTGCCTCTTGCTGTTGTTCATCATGGTAAAAAACTTCTGAGCGGTACTGCTTCCCGATGTCAGGACCTTGACGGTTGAGCTGTGTAGGATCATGGGTTCCAAAAAATACTTCCAGCAATTCTTCATAGGTTACCACCTCCGGATCATAATATATTTGAATGCTTTCGGCATAATTGGTCTGACCAGCAGCTACTTCCTGATATGTGGGATCAGGCTTTTCACCACCTGCATATCCTGATACAACACTTTTAACACCTTTCACCTGTTCAAATACTGCTTCAGTACACCAGAAGCATCCGCCCGCAAACGTTGCTATACTTAAGTCATCCTTTTGTTGCTCAGAAAAGGAAGCAGGCTCAACGGTATAACTTGAAGATTGCAGCTCGCCTTGAGCCTTTTGATTGCTCACACAGGCCACCATTAATATAGCTGTAAATAGTATTGATAGATATTTCATAATATTTAATTGTCTTAGTTTCTTTATTAACAAACATAAGTATTCATAAAAAGTTGTGCTCAAAACTATATAAGCAAAAGCTTAAAATAGTTAGCAGTCTGACATTCGTGGAAGTGAATATTACCATTTTGTGTTACTTGCACACAATAGAAAAATAAGAAAAGCATGTAAGGAATGCAGTAATAAAGTACTAATCTATCAGTAAGTATATCTGCTCAAAAGAGGCTGCGCTATCAAATTTATTTTTGATTCATGAACTAATATTTATGTAAGTTTTATTTAATTTTGGAACATTTTAGAAGGGATTTTACACAAATTTCGTTCATGATATATGTTCATAAATCAGTGTAATCCTACTAATTTCTTGGCGTGACAGATATGAAATATTAATAAAGTTCAATTAATTATTCAATCTATGTTAATGACAGACCTACGATATTGAAAATGTAAAAGTTGTTTTTCTGAGGTCATTGATATTAGTATAATTCAAATTTTTTCGGCCTTTACCTTTTGGATGCATGTAGAATGAAGCTACATTATTCTGTTATTATTATCATATTTTTGTCCAGAATTGTTATAGATTTAAAAAATATTACCATGTGCTTAATGCATTTGTATGAGATATTTTATTAGGGAGGGGTTAGTAGTAGTATTGCTGATGTTATCATACAGGGTACAATCACAAACTGCTCCGCATTTTTCACCACCTTCTCCGTATCCTATTGAAGTTACCATGCCCAACGGACAAACGCTTCATATCATAGGAAGAGGAAATGATGACGTACACTGGGCAGAAACTACTGATGGCTATACTGTAGTTAAAAGTGAGCAGGGCTATTATGAGTACGCAAGACAGCAAAATGGGAAATTAATTGCCAGCGGTATTATTGCTTCAGACCCTCAAGACAGAACAATGCTGGAAGCAAGACAAATTCTTACCATTGCCAAGCATTTGAATCAGGCCAATACGGATGTGTTGCTCAGAAGAAAGCAGGAAATCATCCCGTTAAGTAGTTCGGCTGAAATAGAGGGGGCAGTTCCTCATGAAGGTAAAGTCAATCTGCTGGCAATTTGTATTGAGTATCCAGACCTGCCTCATAGTGAGAATGTAGATTACTTTTATAATTTACTTAATGAAGGTGTTGATGGTAATCCATCTTTGAGAGACTATTTTTTAGAAAACAGCTACGGTAAACTGGATCTTTCTGTAGATGTAGTAGGGTGGGTTCAGGCAGCGAATAACTATAGCTACTATGGTGATGACCAGGGAAAAGCACGCTCCAGAGAATTAGTTAAAGAAGCAATAAAAGCTGGTGAGTTACAAGGAGTGGATTATTCACAATATGACAATGACAACGATGGAGATGTGGATGGAGTCATTATCATTCATTCAGGGCCTGGAGCAGAGGAAGGTTCCAGAAGAGAATATATTTGGTCACATCGTTGGTCTATTCCATTTGAGTATTACGATAACAAGTTCATCTTTGACTACATGATACAGCCCGAAACGAGAAGTGGAGCTGTATACGATTATTCGGTAGGCATAGGAATCTTTTGTCATGAGTTTGGGCATTTGCTGGGATTACCAGATCTATATGATGTTGATTTAAATAATGGTCAAAGCAATGGAATTGGTAACTGGGGCTTGATGGGACTGGGGCAGTGGTTGGGTAATGAAGATTATCCCTCAGCGATGACTGCCTGGAGTAAAGAAAGTTTGGGATGGGTAGAGGTGGAAAACATTACCGAGGACTTAGGAAGGTATTCGCTTAATGCTGCTAGCCAGTCAGCTAAGGTCTATCGTATTGACACAGAACATAGCAATGAATATTTTCTGCTTGAAAACCGGCAGCAGACAGGCTTTGATCAATACCAGAGAGGGAGTGGGATGGCCATTTGGCATATTAATACCGACAAAACCAGTTTATATCCCTCCAGTAATTCAGTGAATGGTGATGAAAACCTCAAGGGAGTAGACCTTGAGGAGGCAGATGGAAATGCTGATCTGGATGGCTCTGTAAATCGTTCCGATGCAGGGGATTTGTTTCCGGGAAGTTCTGAGCAAAAAGCTTTTAATGTATTTACTAACCCTACTTCTGAAACTTATGCCAGATCAAACAACAGTACTGAAACAGGCATTAGCATAGAAGAAATTGAAGAAGCTGAAAATGGAACAATTAGCTTTTTGCATACCCGACTATTTTCAAACAGCGGTGCAAATTGTCAAAATCCATTAGTAGCTTTTCTTGGAGAAAATGAAGTGAGTAAAACCAACTCCTGGTTTGAATTTAGTATGCCACAGGCGGGCAGCCTCCGTATCTCTACTGAGCAGGCAGGTCGTCCTACCTCAGCCGAAGTTTTTGCCAGTTGCAATGCCAATACGCCTCTGGTAGCAGCATCCTCCCCCAATAATGGTACTGAGCACGTACCCATGAATATTAAGTATTTGGCCAAAGGAGAAAAAATTCTTATTCGTTGGAACAATGTATCTGGTAACAATCAGCCTTTTAGTTTCTCTATTGCGATAGAAGGAAGAGTAAATGTTCAGGACTCGCTTGCGCTAGTAGCCATGTACAATCAGATGGGTGGAAACAGCTGGAGTAAAAAAGGCAGATGGCTGAGCGCTCCCGTTAGCAGTTGGGAAGGAGTAACTGTGACCAATGGAAGAGTAACCAGACTGGATTTTTATAATGCCGGACTCAGAGGAAATCTGCCCGATGCATTTTATAACTTGAGAGAGTTACGTTTCCTCACCTTTGCAGACAATGCGGTTAGCGGTACATTAGATAGCAGATTTGGGCAATTTACCAAATTAGAAGAGGTGTTGGTAAGAGAGAGAAATCTAAGTGGCTCTTTTCTATCAGTACTTTCTTCTTTGAAGCAGTTGAAAAGTCTGAAACTTCAGGAAATCACCCTGAATGGCTCCTTACCGCAAAATATAGATCAGTTAAGTATACTGGAGCATCTTGAAATTCAGAATGCATCGCTCAGCGGTAGTTTGCCTTCTACCATTGGAAATCTTGCCAGGTTGAAAAATTTAATTCTTACCGGAAATAAACTTTCTGGTACTTTACCAAGCAGTGTAGTGGGCTTAAGAGAGTTGCAGTTTTTTAGTGCCGATAAAAATCAATTTACCGGAACACTGCCTGCTGAGTTGGTTGCTCTTCCAGTTTTGCAAACTTTATCTCTAGAAGAAAATGGCTTAAGTGCTCTACCCGCAAATTTATTTAGTTCTAACTCACTTACATCAGTCAATCTAAGTAACAATTTAATCAGTGGAGAATTGCCCAAGTCAGTTAACCGTACTTCTACCAGCCTGATTAGTGTTGATCTAAGCGAAAATCAGATTAAAGGTATAGTAAGTGAAAACCTCAGTAAAATAAATTTTTCCAGGTTTGATCTTGCAGTGAACCAACTTGAGGGCAAACTCCCTGCACTTAAAGTTGATACGTATATAAGCATTGCATCTAATAATTTTACTGCATTAGAAAAGCTCCAGGATATTGGACAGAATCAGTCTAATTTGATTTTATGGTGCCAGTCCAATTCTCTTACCTTTGAAGATTTGATTCCCAACATAGCTTACTTGTCGGGGAATAATGCTTCTCAGCGTTACAGCCCTCAGGATACTATCCAGGTAGGTATTAATGAAACTTTGAATCAAGGGGCTTCCAGGAATATTTCATTTGCCGAAGATGAAGGGCAGTCTTCAAATCGCTACCAATGGTTTTTGAACGGAGAAAGTATCAGTAACGCCAATGGAAAGAGCCTGGAAATCACAAGTTTCAATAGTGAAAAGGCTGGTAAGTACATTTGTAAAGTTACTAATACGCAACTGAGTGGTTTGACATTGGTCATTGGCGGCATTGATTTGAAACTAAAACAAAAAGAAGTACAGGTCATTTCGGTTAGCCCAATTTCACCAAAAACCTTTGGAGACGATGAATTTGACATTAACGCATCTTCCAGTGCAGGTTTAGGACTAACTTACAGCAGAATTAGTGGACCAATAGAAATAAACGGAAGCAAAGTAAGTATCAAAGGAGCAGGCGAGGCCAAAATTCTGGTGAGACAGGATGGAAACAATACTTATCATGAAACGGAGCAGATAGTCACCTTTAATATTGCTAAAGCCAGCCAAACCATCAATGAGGTAAGCATCCCACAAAAAACATACGGTGATGATAATTTCAACCTTGCAGTAAGTGCAAGTAGCGGTTTGCCGGTAGCACTGAGGGTTGAAAGTGGAAATGTAGCATTGAATAACACTGAAATAAGTATCAATGGGACAGGTGATGTTATCATCATTGCCAGCCAAAGTGGTAGTGAAAATTATCAGGCTGCCGCCCAAAAGACAATTCGCTTCAGTATTGCTAAGGCTCCACAGAGCATTAGTTTTCCTGAAATAGATGACAAAGTATATGGAGATGGCCCTCTGTCATTAAATCCCACTGCTAGTTCTGAGCTTCCAGTGAACATTAATGTTCTGGAAGGAAATGTGCAATGGAGTGGGGGGCAGTTAGTACTTCTAAGTGCAGGAAGAGTGACTTTGCGTGCCTCTCAGGTCGGTAATGAAAATTACCTTTCGGCTTCCCCACTTGAACGTAGCTTTGAAGTGGCCAAGGCTGATCAGGAAATATTTTTTGATGAAATATATGATAGAGATCTGGCGGACCCTCCATTAGAACTTGAGGCATATAGCAGCGTTGAAGGTCTGGAGGTTAGTTTTAGACTCATTGAAGGCGATGCTGAAATTTCTGAGAATAATATCTTGACAGTCAAAAATACAGGAAACATCATTGTAGAAGCTTTTCAGCCAGGTAATACTAATTACAATGAAGCTGAGCCCAAACAGCAAAGCTTTTTTGTACATTCATCTGCCAAAGATACCCAAACGATAGCGCTGAAGGCATTACCCGACACTGTAAGCGTAATTGATAGAGTAACTATGAATTGGACAGTTAGTAGTGGATTAGAAGCTAAAATCTCTGTTGACGGTCCTGCCACCCTGCTCAATGATGAAATTTCTTTTTCCTCTGTAGGAGTCGTAAAAATTAAGTTTGAGCAAAATGGGAATGAAGAGTTTAATGCTGCATTACCGGTGGAACATACATTTGTGGTAACTAAAGCAAATCAAAGTATTAGCGTTAGTAATCCTGGTGATATTGCACTGAACAGTGGACAGCTTAGCTTGGTAGCTTCTAGTAATAGCGGTTTGCCGGTGGGGTTTAGCATCATATCCGGAAAGGTTAGTTTGAACGGCAATGTACTAACACTTGAAGAAAGTGGAGAAGTTGTTATTGAAGCTTATCAGGATGGAAATGAATTGTACCAAGCTGCCGAAGCTATACGCTTTTCATTTAACGTATATGCCGAGGAAAGACAAACGCAAACACTTTCATATGATGATATTTCTGATAAAACATTTGGAGAAGCATCATTTCCACTGAACATCACTTCAACTTCCGATTTGCCGATTGTGATTGAAGTCAGTGGACCGGTCTCTGTGGATGGACAGGAAGTGAGCATTGAAGGTGCTGGGGAAGTAAGTATTAAAGTTTATCAGTCAGGAAATGACACATATGCGCCTAGTGACACTATTTTCTTAAACTTCAGTATTAAGAAAGCTTCCCAGAACATTGAATTTGAAATAGAAGCGACTGGTCCAGCCAAGTATTTCTTGAAAGCACAATCTGATGCAGGCTTACCCATTTCTTACGAAATAATAAAAGGAGAAGGGGAAATAATTGCTGATACATTATTCATCACTGGAGATCAGGATTTAGAAGTGATAGCCAGCCAGGCAGGTAATGAAAATTATCTTGCTGCCGAGCCAGTAAGCCTGATTATAAGTGCTGATAAGGTAACTTCTATTGATGAGATTGAGGAAGTAGAGGTCAGCATTTTCCCTAATCCGAGCCTAGGGCTATTTAAATTGGATTATGGATCTTCAAAAAAGCAAAGAATTCTGAAAGTGCATACTTCTGAGGGTAGATTGATTTATCATTCAGAGGAAGAAGCTTCACCCACAGAAATTGATTTGACAACCCATGCGCCCGGAGTCTATCTTCTAAGTGTACAGAAAGGTGATCGTACAACATATTACCGTCTGATTAAGCAGTAAATCCAGGAAATTTTTCAATAAGGAGGGCTGTTACTAATGCCCTCCTTTTTTTGCTTCTAAAGTGATGCCAAGTTTTTTTATCAAGGTCTCAAGGGTTAGGCCCTGCACGATGATGGAGAATACTACAACCACATAGGTGACTGTCAGAAAAAACTCTCTGTTCATATCTTCGGAAAGAGAGAGTGCAAGTGCGATGGAAATACCGCCTCTTAAACCACCCCAAGTCATGATGAGATCTGTATGAGGGACAAAGTTCAGCTTCTTGCGGAACATCGCAATGGGTACTTTGAGTACGAGGTAGCGGGAGATCAATACAATTGCTATTGCCATGATGCCTGCAATCAAATATGAACCCTCATAAGAGATGATGAGTAATTCTAGGCCAATCAGGACAAACAATACTGCATTAAGAAAGACATCTACCAATTCCCAAAACCGGTCAAGATATAGGCGAGTTGTTTCAGACATTGCAGTTTCACGGGCGCTGTTTCCTACAAATAATCCAGCTGCTACTACCGCTAAAGGGCCAGAAAAATGTAGCTTACTGGCTAATAAGTAACCCCCCATCACAATTGCAAGTGTGATCATCACTTCAGTTTCGTAATGATCAATGGTTCGGGTAAGTTGAAAAGTCAAATATCCTAATGCCAGGCCAAGTCCAATTCCTCCTAATACTTCTTCTGCAAATAAAATGGCTACTTCAGAAGCAGTTACATTTTCTATTCCTTTGCTGGCGATATTGAATAACGTAAGAAAAATTACCACACCAACACCATCATTGAAAAGTGATTCACCTACAAACTTGATTTCCAATTGTTTAGGTACGCCTATTTGTTTTAAAATACCTAAAACTGCAATGGGATCAGTAGGAGAGATAAGCGCTCCGAAAAGCAAGCAGTGAATATAGCTTACACCAATTCCCAGTAAGTTATTCACCAGATAGAAAAATACTGTGCCTACCAGGAAGGTAGAAGTTAAGACACCCACTGTTGCGAGTATTAGAATAGGAACCCCCTGTTCTTTTAATCTCTCCCAGTCAGTGTGCAGTGCGCCGGCAAATAATAAAAAGCTTAATAGAACATCCAGAATCAAATCACTGAAATCAATCTGATTGATTGTGTTCTCTGCAATACTGATAATGCTATCATTAAAAAGACCACTGATCAGGATGAGTAGGGTAAGTACAATAGCCATCATCATAAGGCCGATAGTGGTGGGCAGTTTTAAAAATCGGATATTGATGTAGCCAAATATTGATGAAATAACAACCAATAGCGTAATAATTGTAAAAATATCCATGCAGACAAATTGATTATTAGTTTGATTCTGCCAAAAATATCAAAATTTTCCATTACTGGTCTTTGGAAGCATGAATAAGGAGTTCTTTATCATATATGATAAAGTATTTATAAGAAATTGAGGAGAATATTCTACAGAATGGGATGAGAATTGTTAATTGCACTCCCCAAAAAAAAATTAAGTAATAATTGCTTTTATTTGAATATCAGGTAGTTATATAAAATGGGCTTATATTTGGCTTCTATATATTACATTTTTTAACCAAAAAGCTTTTGTTATGCTTAAATGGACAGTAATATTTTTGATCATTGCTTTGATTGCAGCCGTATTTGGATTTGGAGGCATCGCAGCAGGTGCAGCTTCAATTGCTAAGATTTTATTCTTTATCTTCTTAGTATTATTTGTAATCTCACTGATAATGGGATTTGTAAGAAAACACTGACGCTAAATAAAAAGCCCTTGACATAGTTTTTGTCAAGGGCTAATTTTTTATTTACGTTAGCGCTAAGTTGATTTTTTAAGCACTATTTTTTGAGCGTCTTTTTGAGCAACTTCCTCATAAAATTCTACAAGTTTAGAATAGTCAGAAGAGGGAAAGTTGCCTTTATTTGTTTTAAAAGTTCGTATATACACAATTTTTCCCTGTTCCTGCTGAAAAGTAATAGAATATTCCCCAAAGTCTGAGATGATACTAGATGACTCAGGAATATACTCGGGATGCATATTTTCTGGAATCAAATAAGTAATGGTGTCTGTATCCACAAAAGATTTAGTCATTACCACATCATAGATTCTATCTTCCAGTTCAGGGGGTGTTCCATCCAACTGATTAAGCAGATTTGGTGTAAAAAATAGTCGTGAGCTACTACTTTGTGCATACTTATCCATGCTGATTTCTAGTTTCTCCCTGATGCTAGCCTTTCCTTCATCACTTTTAGTATATCTGTATTCATTGAGCGTAAAGTTAGGGATAGCAGTTTTCTGATAAATGATCATTTCCTGCTCATTAGCTGGTATTTCAAGAATAGAACTGATATGGTCGTACTGCAATCCCTGATAAGTGGTCAGTACTTCTGCTTTACCGTTTCCTTCTTCTGCTAGAGCAACTACTGCTTTTCTGATTTGAAGATTTTCATCTCTATGGTAATTTTTTGTTCTACCGATTTTGCCTCCTTCTTCATCAATTATTAGTACATCTCTGTCACTGGTAAAATAGCCCAGGTAACCAAATGGGTTATTCTGATCGGTACATTCCAGCCAGATGGTATCGTTTTCAATAGGTACACAGAGAATGGCATGATTGAACTGTGTGCTGGGAAAATCTTTGAAGATAGGGGAAGCATCCACCCCCGCTCTGATCAGGGTATAGTAACTTTCAATTCCGGCAGTTTTAAGTAGCGCTTTGGTATAATTTGTTAATGCTTTGCAGTCACCATAACCTACTTTATCTACCGTAGCAGCATCAAATGGCTGATAGCCACCAATCCCCAACTGTATACTCACGTAGCGCGTCTTAGACTGCATGTATTCATAGATCAACTTAATCTGTTCACGCTTGTCATCTACATTCCTGATAAGCTCGCGCACTATTGTTTCGGTAGTTGGAGGAAGTACATCCCTTCCGTCATTTAGTTTTTTGACCCACAGCCCAAAGTTTTGCCAGCTTTCCATGTTACCAGCATAATCTTCAAACTCAAAATCATTAGGTGCAAGGTACAAGGAGGGTACGAGTTGAGAAAAGTTTGGACTCAAAGGTTCTTTTTCAATTGCAGCAAAGTTTTGAAGCTTCCATGTCGTAGTTTTTGACCCTATGGACTGGCTGCTGACTGGAGCCTCATCTATATTGATAGCTTTGAAACGGAAGTCTAGGTCATTAGGTGTGATAATGCTAAAGCTAGAGCTTTCTACTGCATGCTTATCTGCGCTCACCGGCTCCCAGCCAGGATAATAAAATAATCCATCAAATTCCATCTCGTAGCTATACTCAACAGTAAAAGGATACTGATGACTGTTGTACATGTAATAAACCATGCGGTTGTCATCATAAAGAGAATAAGAAGAGTTTGCACTAAAATCTTCCATCTCGCTTTTTTTGACTTTTTTTATCTCTTCTCCATTGGCATCGTAAATAGTGCAGGAGATATTTTTTACTTTACGTTGAGGGTCATAAGATATGTACAAAGGCGCAAAATTGTCACCGTGCTGATTTAGTATTGTAATTACTTTATGTACTTCTAATGTTGCTTCATCAATCGCTTTGACTGTAAATATTTCTTCTTCCAGACGAGTTACAGCATCTGCATTGACTTTCAGCTTTTCGTCTAGTGCGTCAAGGCTGTATTTTGGGATACTATTAGCGTGAACAAAAGTATTCACAAATAGTATTGCTATTGACAGAATATAAGTTCTCATTATTCAGTTTTTTGTAGTTTACGTAAAACAACTTGTTCTGCTTGTTTGGCGACAATCAAATTATAAAACTCTCTCAGGTTAGGATATTCCTGTGCATAAAACCTGCTCTTATTAATTTCCAGTTTATTGACTACTTGTATGATATTGCCAATTTGCTTGGTCTGGTAAATAAAGCGAGCACTGTTATCAGGTAAGGCAATGATCAGATCTTCCGGTACTTCTTCTACCTCATAGTTTTCTGGAAGCGTTAGGTTCATCATATACATCCGTTTATTGGTATGTGCATAATCAACCGGATAAAGTCTGTTTTTTAGTTTGAAAGGATTTTCCTTAACCTGGTCAATGAGTACTGGATTGAGGTAAAGGAGGTTTCCGGCCTGAAGTACCCCATCGGTGGAAGTAACTTCTATATCTTCTTCAAGGGGTTCATACACCTCATCCCATTTTTTGGACTCATAATGACTAATGTCCCAACCAGAGTTTTCTTCCTCAAGATCTTCTTTTCTTTCATCTTCTTTCTGGTAATACTTCTGTCTAAGTTTGAGCGCCTGATAGTCACTTGCTGAGAACTTGATTTTGGCCTCCAGCTGCTTCTCTTGATTAAAAGATACATTGGCTACCATCATCATCTTGGAATCTGCGCTTTGAGATTCATCAAGCTTTACCCATTTTTCTCCATGTTCTTCAGTAATGATTCTACCCATTCCATTCAGGCAGCGGATAGGGAGTAAGTTGTATGGACAGTTTTGCTCAGTAGCATCTAATAATAGGGATTGTCCTTCAATATTTACCTGGGCAACCACATAATTATACTGTTTGAGCATGGGGTATGAGGTGATCATCATACCATGGGTACGGGTACTCAGAGCTACCGGATTGGCGGCTATGCCTACAGTTCTCAACATGGCTATCAAAGTGAGGTTGATGTCAGCAGAATTGCCAGATTGTTCTTCAAGGGTTTTTTTGCTACTCTGATTTGCAAACAGACTTTGTTCACCATTCCAGCGCACCTGGTCGCGCATATAAGAATAAAGCAAAGCCAGTTTTTTTAGATTCTCAGTTTCTCCAGTAGTGAGGTCTTCAGCTGTTTTTTTGAGCGTACCTTTTTTATCTAGAATACCACCAAATTGCTCTGCATCTAACAATTCCCCATCAATATCTTCCCAGCTTCGGGTATATACTTTCATGGTTTCACCCGGAAACTGGATGCTGGAAAGTTCAAACGAAACCTTCATCACATAGTCATTCATGGTAGTAATGTATGGTTCTTCGTATAAAGCCGGGACATCGATAGCCACCCACCTTTGGGTATGTACAGTAAAATTTAATGCGTGATTACTATATTGAGTATGTACCTGCCCACTGCGAAACCCATTTCCTCCACTTCTGCTTTTGGAAGAAAAGTTAAACGTACCTGATTCATTACCAGTTTCGTGTATGGCTAAAGCATAATACCCTCTCTGAAACTGTTTGTAGTGGAAGTATTCGGGAATAGCTACCTTATACTCGCTCCAAACTACTGGAATCTCCTGTTGAAACTCCCAGTCCTGTAGGTTAAATAAGAAATCAGAAGTAATGGTATACTCATATTCCAGCACAGAACCTACTTGAACAGCAGGCATGGTGAATTTAACGATGTCGTAATTTTCACTATACTTTTCAGTAAATTCACTGCTGTTTTTAAGTTTTTCTTTTCTCTGGTTACCATCAATCAAGTTGTAGGTATAGCCTTTTATTCCAGTAATGCCTTCTTTCTCACTTCCATCACGATAAAGAGGTATTTCTATATTTGCGTAATCATAACCATCAGATGTAAGGATTTTGATACGCGTATGCCGGGTAAACTCAAGTTTTATCCCACCAGCCTGATTATAGATAAACCTGGTGTAACCAATATCACTTAATACTACTGCTGATGCGCTGCTATCCTGGGGGTATACATCCATTTTGAGTTCCTCTTCACTGACTTTTCCAAATTTAATATCCTGATCTTGACCCGATACCAACAATGGAAATAGTAAAAAAACGATTAGTAGCAAATTAAGTATTGTCTTCATTTTTATAAATTAAAAACTTAATATTTACACAAATATTACATATATTATTAAATAATGAAAATAATAATAAAAAAAGTTATATAAATCTTACGAAGCAGTGAGAGCTTATTAGGTGAATAGGACTTAACCAATTGGACTGCAGTTATTAAAAGCTTGCATTGAGCCACATCAACCAGGACTTACACATATATTGGGGCTAGTATTACATTGGAGAGATTGAAATATAAATATATATTGCTGGCTAAAACCTACATGTGATTATGAGAAAATGCTTACTGTGCATACTCTTACTGTGTGCATTTCCTTTAGTAGTGGCTGCTCAGCAGACCTATATTCATTGTGGTAATCTGATTGATGGAATTGCACAAACTCCACGGACCGAAGTAACTTTAATCGTTGAAAATAATATCATTACTGCTGTGGAAGAAGGTTACCTGGAGCCAGAAGCAAGTACAAAACTCATTGATTTAAAAAATAAAACGGTGTTGCCTGGCTTTATTGACCTTCACGTGCACATTCAAAACCAAAGTAGTCGTGATAATTACTCCAAAGGCTTCCGCCTGAACGACGCAGATGTAGCGCTGGAAGCTACACAATATGCTAGTATTACCTTGATGTCAGGCTTTACTACTGTTAGAGATTTGGGGGGAGATGGAATCAATATCTCTCTGAGAAATGCCATTAACCGAGGATACATTACAGGCCCACGCATAATTACCGCCGGTAAGTCAATTGCAACTACTGGAGGACATGCTGATCCCACTAATGGTCTTAGAAAAGATCTTATGGGCGATCCTGGACCCAAAGAAGGTGTGATCAACGGGCCTGATGAAGCACGTAAAGCGGTAAGACAGCGCTACAAAGAAGGCTCAGATATGATCAAAATAACCGCTACGGGAGGGGTTTTAAGTTATGCCAAAGATGGCTCTGGCCCGCAGTTTAATGATGAAGAACTCATTGCTATCGTAGAGACAGCCAATGATTATGGCATGCATACCGCTGCGCATGCACATGGCGTGGAAGGAATGAAAAGAGCCGTACAGGCGGGTATTACCACCATAGAACACGGTACCATGATGAACGAAGAAATTATGGACCTGATGATTGAAAAAGGTACTTACTATGTCCCTACCATTACAGCCGGCCGTTCAGTGGCCGACTCAGCCAAAATCAGAGGGTATTACCCTTCAATCATTGTTCCTAAAGCCTTGGAGATAGGACCTAAAATTCAGGATACTTTTTCTAAAGCTTATCAGAGGGGAGTTAAAATTGCATTTGGAACAGATGCAGGAGTATTTGACCATGGTAAAAATGCCAAAGAGTTTGGCTACATGGTAGAAGCAGGAATGCCTGCCATAGAAGCCATACAATCTGCCACAGTTACTGCTGCTGAAGTATTAGGAATGAAGGATCAACTGGGGGCTATTGAGGCAAATAAGTTAGCAGATATTGTAGCTGTGGATGGAGATCCTTTGGAAGATATTAGCGTTCTGGAGAATATCACTTTCGTGATGAAAGATGGTAAGGTGTACAAGCACGAGTAGCACAATGATGAAAAAAAGCGTAAGAAAAATTCACTTAATTCAGCATCAGTTTGATACGAGTTTGGTATTTTTGCACGTTCAAAAACTGGCTTGAGACTATAAAGAAGCCATAAAATTTAAGAATCATGGGAAGAGCATTTGAATATCGCAGAGCAGCTAAAGAGAAACGGTGGGACAAAATGTCAAAAGTGTTTCCTAAGCTGGCCAAAGCCATTACAGTAGCTGCAAAAGAAGGTGGTCCTGATCCTGATATGAATGCCAAGCTTCGTACGGCAATTCAGAATGCAAAAGGACAAAACATGCCCAAAGACAATATTGAAGCGGCAATCAAAAGAGCTTTGGGCAAAGATGCTGAAGACTATGCAGAGGTAAACTATGAAGGCAAAGGACCCCATGGAGTTTTGGTCTTTGTAGAGTGCGCCACCGACAATACCACGCGTACAGTGGCTAATGTAAAGTCTTACTTCAATAAGTCTGGTGGATCCTTGGTGCCTACCGGCTCACTGGAGTTTATGTTCAATCGTAAAGCAGTTTTTGAATTTGAAAAACCTGAAGGTGTGGATGTGGAAGAACTTGAGCTAGAACTGATTGATGCCGGGCTGGAAGAAATAGAAGAGGGCGAGGAGGGTACATATTATGCATATGCTGACTATACCAATTTCGGTGCATTGTCTCATGCATTTGAAGAAAAGGATATTCAGGTAAACAATGCTTCTCTCAAGAGATTTCCGAATACAGAGGTGGAATTCAGTGAAGAAGATATGTTAGAGATAGAAAAGCTTATTGATAAGCTGGAAGATGATGATGATGTACAGGCAGTGTATACTAACATCGCATAAATACATTTACAAAGCGCGCTACTCAACGCGCTTTGTTTTTTTTCACCCTGATGACTTCTGTTAATGCTTTGGATGCTTTATTCATTCATAAAATTGTAAGATTTTGGGTGCTTGTCTATTGAGCTTGCTTCATAACAATATAAGGCTTTCCACTTCCGAAGCAATTTTCAACAGAAATTCTATATACGCTTTCCGTGGTTCTGCAACGACCTTGGTTTGAGAAAGAGAAAGTTAATTCTCTAAGTTCTTTCCTGCTAATAAAGCGACTGTCAGCTGAGTGCGGTTGATAAATCTACTACAATCCGCCACCAAGTATTATACGATTACACTAGATGCTTTTTTTTAGTTGAAAGTACTGATGGTTGAAAAATAGGATTGGAGAAATATCTTGTACAAGGTGAGGAATAAATGTGAATTGCTAATATTGATCCCAAATATTACCGAAGTAAGTAAGCTAAAGAAGCAGAGCAGTTTATACAAGATTTTACATTTATCTAGCCTGATTAATCAATGATTCTGGTTAGATATGACAAAACTATTTCTTCTGATCATTACCTATACTTTTATGATCATTCAACTGATAGCTGTATTGAGTACGGACTATACAAAAGTTAAAGTCTATGCACAGACAGATTGGAAAATTAATGTACTAATTTTAGGGGTCCTTGTGCTAATAGTAATAATACTATGTAAAAAACTTATAAAAGAGATGCTTACTAATGAATAGACCCTCTCTTTCTGTAGAAGTACTCTATTTTTTCAAAGCCTCAATGCTAAATTGCTCATTAAATTTATGAGTATGTAACTTAAGAGTAAAGTAGAAGGTGCTTCCGTACCCAACTTTACTTTCTACCCAGATTTTTCCTCCATTCTTTTCTACAAAATCTTTACAAAGCATCAACCCTAAGCCTGTTCCTTTTTCATTGGCTGTTCCCCGAGTACTGAAAGAAGTTTCACCGAAGATTTTGTGCAGATTTTGTTCATCAATTCCCGTTCCGGTATCCTGAATACAGGTAACGACATATTCACCTTGATAATTGAGACGGATGAAAATTTCATCACCCGGACGACAAAACTTGATGGCATTGGAAAGCAAATTTTGAAGGACGATCTGAATCATGATTTCATCCGCAAAGACAATTGCATCTTCCTTTATTTCGTTATTCAGTTTTACTTTCTTATGATCTGCCTGATGTTTAAGCAATTCAATTTTTAAGCTGGCAATTTTCTTCAGGTTAATATTTTCTGGATTGATCTCCGGTCCTTCAAGTTGATTTTTTGCCCAATGCAATAGATTATCCAATAAAGTATTGGTATAGCTAACGTTCTTGATAAGTTCAGGCAGAAAAGCTTTAAATTCTTCACTGTCAATCAGGCCTCTTTGTACCAACTCCAGACTACCGGAAAGAGAATTAAGGGGGCTCTTTAGGTCATGAGAAATGATGGAGAAAAGCTTATTTTTTAGCTGATTGAGATTTTGAAGTTTGTCAGCCTGAGCAGCCATCTCTTCTTTCTGCCGATTAATCTCATCATTCTTGAATTGTAATAATTTGTTATCTGTAGTTTTCTGATGTTTACTCCGATAAAGAATGATGGCTAGCACTGCAATTATTATCAATAGTATTGATAGTGTATAGATAGAAGCTCTTTGTTTTTTGCGCATTTCCTGCTCAATTTCTTTTTCTTTGGTAAGCATCATGATTTCCTTTTGCTGTTGCTCAAAGTCAAGGAAATTTATTTTCTCCTGTATATCTTCATTATGAATACTGTCTTTGTATAGGTTAAATAAATTCAGAAAATGATAAGCACTATCATAGTTGTGATTTTCAGCATAGACATGAGAAAGTGTTTCATAGCAGAGGTACATGAGTTCTTTTACAGTAGTAGTTTCTGCTTTTTTCACCGCATCCAGTGCCAATGATTTAGCATATTTTATACTGTCCTGAAAAAGCTTGATTTCTGCAAGCATCTGGTTGCTTCTGATAATCATTCGCTCATCTTTGAAGGAATGGGAAGTTTGAAGGCTGGTTTTAAGGTATTTTTCAGCCTGTGTAAAGTCTTTTTTTCTAAAGAAAACATCAGAATGATTGAATGTTAAAATAGAGAGCATACTGGGCCTGTGTTCCCGGGCTAAAGGGTAAGCCAGATTAAAGTAATGCGTGGCTGAATCATACTCAGCCATTTCCAGAAAACATTTACCCATGTTGTTATAAGTGACGGCTAATCTTTCTCCATTGTGTAAAGCGATGAAAATGGGTAAAGCCTGGCGATAGTAGGAGAGTGCCGCTTTGTGATTACCCGCTGCTCGGTAAATAAGTCCCATGCTACCAATATTCTTTGCAATTAAGTTATCATCTTTTATTTCAAGCGCAGCCTCTTTAGATTGAATATAATATGATAGCCCATCTTTAAGGTTGCCTTTCGCCCAATAAGCATTTCCCAAACTATTCAGTGCAAGCACATGCCCTTTGTTAAAATTAATTTGTTGTGAGAGGCTTTCAATTTTTGATGCATAAAATACAGAAGAATCAGGCTGGGTGTAAATAAGCTTATTAGCCAGATCATACCATAGATAAATTTTGGCAGTATCACTTTCCGTAGCAGAGATCTTTTGCCTTAGTATATCAATTGGTGTAGATTGAGCTTTCAGCTCTTCATATAAGCAAAATATCAATACGAGTGAGATACTAAGCCTGAAGCAAATACGGTATAAGAATTTACATTGCATTTGGGTAAGCTTGAATAATGTTAGCAAACAAGCGCTATCTATTGTATGCTTATTTTAATATTTGTACAATATCCCCATCCATACTATCCTGTCTGATAATCAAAAATACATAAAAGAAGCAAGCTTGATTCATCGTTGGTTATTTTGAAGGGAGATGTTATGGTAAGTGGATGTAATAAAATGTTTCTTTCAGGAATAAGGAGATTCACAGGAAAACTTTACTTAATAGTATAATGAAGTTTGATCCCCTTATATTTATAAATATTAGGTAATATATGCGATATATACTTAGCTAATTTTTATTGCATTATCTATCTGACGCTGTAATATTTAATCTTTATTCATAAAAATATTTATTTAAAATTACTTAAGTAAAAAGCTAGATTATGTTATACATCAATAAAAAAATAACCCTTACAAGTCTTCCTGGACCTCACATAAGCAATCCAATACTTTTCTAAATAAGCCTGCAGGTTGAGTATCAATAGAAGTTCAGAAGTGGAAAATACAACCTTATACTAATTCATAAAAGTGATTCGTTCTTTGGGGAAATACGTTAGCGATTGCGCTACAAAAAAACAGGTGTAAAATAAAAACTGAACTTTCTATGAAAAAGTATCCAAACTTGCTAGTCATGCTGGTGATGCTCTTACTTGCATCATGCGATAAGAGTGATGATCCCAGCGATCTCAGTAGTGATTTCCAACTTTACATTGATTTTTGGAATCCTGATGGAAGTCATCCTGAGATAAGTTTTGATGAAAAAAACACTTCAAATGCCATAAGGATTGATTTTGATAAAAATTTTGGTGGCTCAGCAGTAGGAAATACCTTTACTGAAGTAGTTATTGATAATTTCAGGATTATTGATAACAGCAATTACAATTACGAGATTACAGATATCAGGGCTTATGAACACCGAGACGAACTTAATGACTGGAAGGAAGACGTAGAGTTCAGGATGGAGTATGAGACCATTGAGGACCTGTCAGTAGTACTTGTGCTGGATAGAAGTGAGTCATTGGGTGAAGACTTTGAGAATGTGAAACAATATGCTTCTAATTTTGTGACTCAGATATTTGCTGAAACAGATCAGTTGCAGGTCGGAGTTGTGGATTTTGCTGATGATGTAAATATGCTTCCTCTTACATCCAATGCCTCTGTTGTCAATGATTATATCACCAATTTGGAACAGGGAAGGTTTACTACACTTTATGAAGCGGTGAATATGGGTGTCAAATCCCTTAGTGAAGTGGATGCTGAAGCTAAAGCAGTTATCATTTTTACCGATGGTACTGACAACAATTCCAATCCTGAATACAGTCCGCAATTTTTGAGTAACAAGATCAAGGAGAGCGAAGGCAATTCAAAAATTATCAGCTTTACTATTGGTTTGGAAGGCAAAGGTGGGGTGGACAGAGAAGTTCTTAATGCGCTAACACTTAATGGTGGCGTTGCTACTTTTCCCAATTCTGTGAATGAACTGGAGAGAGTTTTTGAAAACTTTTCCAGCGGTATTGCCAATGTCTATAACCTGACTTATACCCGTAACCGCCAGCCCATTCCCAAAGAGAGCCCGGTTAAGCTTCGTTTTAACATACAAACCAGACGTAAATAGATTAAATTTTTGCTGAAAATGCGTAAACCCGGTTCAGGCCGGGTTTTTTTGTTAAGCAAAGAGCTAAGAGCTTCAGGACTATTCTCTTGCCCCTTTGTATTAAAACAGGGTTTAAATTACTCCTTTGTGGCTTATTACTTTGTAAAAAGAAAAAATATAACTAGATTCTAGTGGAAAGTAGTACACTAAAGCTTAATATTTTAGTAACACTTTAAGTCCTTATTTTCCATTGTACTTATGTAATTTTAAAAGGTCATTGAATTAAGTAAAATTAGAATACCTTTCATATTATGCTTAAAGTCTCAAACAACGGTTTATCTGATGCACAGATTTGGAGTCAGATGAAAACTGGGTCTGATCAGGCTTATGAGCAATTATATGATAAATACTTTCCTTTACTTTTCCGTTATGGTTTACAATTTTGTCCTGAACGAGCGATAGTTAAAGATTGTCTTCAGGATTTTTTTGTAGACTTATATGTACGACGTGCTAATCTCAGTGAAGTACAACAGGTAAAAAATTATCTGTACGTCTCATTTCGTCATCGTATCATCCGAAAAGCATGTGGTAAACAACTATTACTTGAACCAATAAGCAACAATTATCACTTTGAAGTTACCTTTTCTCATGAGCATGCCTTGATTAACGAGCAACTGGATGACATCCGGCAGCGACGACTTTTAAACGCATTCAACAAATTAAGCAGCCGACAGAAAGAAGCTATTTTTCTGCGCTTTTACGAAAACATGAGCTACGACGAAATAGCTGAGATCATGAAAATGAAAAAGGTAAAGTCTGCGCGCACCCTGGTATACCGCGCAATCGCTGTGCTTAAAGATTGTATAAAAGACCTTGATGGCAGCCTCACCCTGTATTCTGCATTTCCTTTACTACTTCTTTTCCGCTATCCTGAAAGCCTCAAATAACTTTCTGAAAAATAGTTGATTTTTTTTGAGGGCATCTGATTTGTCTATGTCTCCTTATAGTAGAAGCACTACTATACACTTAGCCTTATGGACTACTTACAATATGATGTGGACGACTTTGCTGCTGATCCTTTTTTCATTCGCTGGGTAAAACAAGCTGATGAAGAGTCCACTCTTTTCTGGGAGCATTTTGTGGCAAAACATCCAGAAAAGTCAGAAACCATAGCCCAGGCTAAAAGTATCGTAGCATTTCTTAATTTTTATGCCGAATCACCTACTGAAGAGGAGCAACAGGAGGTAAAAAAGAAGGTGATGAAGCTGATCAATTCTGAAAGGCAAAGCGGGGGAAGTAGAAGCTATTTAAATCATTATTTCTCTGTAGCTGCCGCCTTGACTTTTTTACTACTTGCCGGATATTTATTGTGGCGCTTTGCATTCACTACTCCTTATCATGAGTATGCTACAGAATTTGGTGAACAGCAGCAGATTGTTTTACCGGACAGCACAGTTGTAAAATTAAATGCGAATTCCAGCCTTAGGGTTAATAAGGATTGGAATGATAATCAGTTGAGAGAAGTATGGTTAGTCGGTGAAGCTTTCTTTGATGTAGTCAAAATGCCAGTGGCTGCTGATGGCCGTTTTATTGTGCATACTGAGAAGTTGGATGTAGAAGTATTAGGTACCACATTCAATGTACAAGCCCGTCATGGTGAAACACAGGTAGTATTAAGTACCGGAAAGGTAAAACTAAACCAACCTAAGCTGCTGACCAATGCAGAAGCAATGTTCCTTGAACCAGGAGAGATGGCTACCCTGAGTCAGGATAAGCTGGTTAAAAAACACGTTGACCCAAAAATATACTCTTCCTGGAAGGAAAATCGCCTCGTCTTTGAAAACGAAAGTATCAGGAATATCATGCAGCGTCTGAGAGATACCTATGGCTACGAGGTAAAAGTAACGAATGAGGAATGGCTTGATCTAAAATTTACGGGATCGTGTCCGGCAGATGATATTTCAATTCTTATGATGGCCCTCTCTGAGAGCTTTGAATTTGAAGCGAATCTTAACCATCAACAAATTATAATACAACAACATGAGCAGCCTTAACACACTATCCACCAAACCTGATATCAACCCTAAACAAATGTGAGTATGAAACTATTCTATCTATCTATTTACATCAGAAGGCTCCTATTGCTAGCCGCTCTTAGCCTGCCGATGCATCTGTATGCGCAGAACCTTAACAGCCTGGGTCTGACTGCCGATGCAAGCCTGCCACAGGATGGAGTATCCAAAAAAGTGACACTCAAAAAGGCGCTTAACAAAATTGCCAATCAATACCAGGTAAGTCTTAATTACAGCGAACAGGAAATTACGCAGCACAAAGTTTCCTCTGAGTTGAGCCTGGAGGACTTTAAGAACCCCGAGGATGCCTTGAAAAATGTGCTATCCGGTTCAGGGCTGGAGTACAAAAAAATTGGCAAGATAGACTACGTTATCCGGCCTATCAGTACACCAGTAAAAGAAGAGGCCGTAAAACCCAGAGACTTTTTAGTTGATCTGGGTGGCCAAACACTTTTACCTACTATCAACCGGGCAATACGTATTAACGTGCAGGGTAAAGTGACTGGTGATGAAGGAGAAGGCCTACCAGGTATCAACGTATTGGAAAAAGGAACCAGCAATGGTACCATTACTGACATAGAAGGAAACTTTTCTCTTAGTGTTGAAGGTGCAGCTTCTGTATTAGTATTTAGTTCTATTGGTTATCAAACACAGGAAGTGGTGGTTGGAGATCGGCAGACGTTTGACATTAGTTTACAAGCAGATACAAGAGAATTATCTGAGGTGGTCGTTACAGCCTTGGGTATTGAGCGTGAAGAGCGTTCACTGGGCTATGACGTAGCCAATGTAGAAGGAGAAGAACTTAGACAGGTGTCGCAGGAAAATGTACTCAGCTCACTGGCTGGGCGCGTACCCGGGGTCACTATCAACCAAACAAGCGGACCAGGTTCCTCCATGAGTGTGATCATTCGTGGAGCTACCTCTCTTACTACTGACAACCAACCTCTCTTTGTGGTAGACGGTGTGCCAATGTCCAACAGCCTGAATAACATCTCACAAAATGGAGATGGAAATCAGGTAGATTATGGTAACGCAATCTCTGATATTAACCCGGATGACATAGAAAGCATCAACGTACTGAAAGGTCCAAGTGCAGCAGCTTTGTATGGTACAAGGGCAGGTAATGGCGTTATCATTATCACTACCAAATCCGGCGCTAAAAACCAAAAACTGGGTGTTTCATTTTCTACTTCTAATGTCTTTGAACGACCAACCCGTTTATTGGATTTTCACTACAAATACGCTAACGGACAGCGCAATGGAGTTTTCAATGAAGGCTCAGCTTACTGGGGAGGACCAAATCTTGACGAAGGTATTACTGCAGTGCAATGGAACAGTCCGGTAGATGAAAACGGCGTGCCTATCCCTACCGAGCTGAGGTCCTATCCAAATGCCATGAAAGATTTTATGCAAACTGGTATAACTTCAAATAACAACGTCGCGCTCAGCGGAGGTAATGAAAAAGGAAGTTTCAGGGTATCTTATTCCAATATGTTGCACAAAGGTATGATTCCCAATTCTGACCTGTACAGGAACAACCTTTCCACTGATGTGGATTACAGCATTACGGATAAGCTAACTTTCCGGTCTAATGTAAATATTGGTCGTACCCATTCTAATGACCGTCCCAGTACTGGTGACCGCAGAGCGAATCCACTGGAAGCAGTTTACGCTTCATCTTATGTAAACTATGATGAGATGAAAGACATATGGGTAGATGGTCAGGAAGAGATACAGCAGATCAGAACCGATGCCGGAGATAATCCCTACTTCATTGCGTATGGCATTGAAAATGCCTTTGTAAGAGATAGGATTTATGGAAATCTATCACTGAATTACCAGTTTACTGATAAACTATCATTGCAGGCACGTTATTCTTTGGATCGTGTAAACGAAAACAGAGAAACCAAAATACCTTTCAGCTACAGCCGCGGAGCCAGAGGAGGATATTTCTTAACCGATATTACCTCGCAGGAATCCAATACGGATTTTCTGGCAACCTATAATACTGATGCTGGGCCGTTTGACGTCAACTTCTCATTTGGAGGGAACATCATGAACCGTTATTACTTCAGCTCAAATGTGGGGTCTGGAGGGAACAGAAATAATGGGCTTGTCATTCCTGGTGTTTACAACGTAGGAAATATTCCTCTGGATAATATAAGCGTTGGCAGCAACATAGGAGAAAAATCTATATATAGCTTGTATGCTTTAGCCTCTATTGGCTTTCAGGATCAACTTTATCTGGATTTAACAGGGAGAAACGACTGGTCAAGTACTTTGCCGGAAAGTAACCGTTCTTACTTTTACCCCTCTGCTTCAGTAAGCTGGTTGGCGAATTATACTTTTGACATGCCGGAAGCTGTCTCCATGCTGAAAGTGAGAGCAGGTTGGGCGCAGGTTGGTAATGATACAGATCCGTATCGTCTTGAACCTTCTTTGAGCACCGGCAACTATAATACGGTGACAACGGTGAGTGTCCCATCAGGTCTGCTAAATCCAGACTTGAAGCCTGAACAGGCAACTTCTATGGAAGCAGGTATTGACCTGAACCTACTTAACAATAAGGTCAGGTTCAGTGGTACTTATTATACCATTGATAATGAGAACCAGATCTTTGCGATCAACCTGCCTCAGTCTTCTGGCTATAGTAGTAAGTTTATTAATGCCGGACTGATCCGTAGTAAAGGTTGGGAATTCACATTAGGATCAACGCCTATTGAAAGGGATGGATGGGTATGGAACATAGATTTAAATTGGAGTAAAAATACCACCACTGTAGAGGAGCTTAGTGAAAACCTGGAATTCATCACCTTATGGGGTGAAAACGGTGGAGGCGCCATAACCGGAGTAGGACAGGAAATAGGAGATATGTTCAGTGCAGGCTATGCTTATGTGAAGGATGAAAACTCACCTTACTACCGCTGGCCCATACTGAGTGAGAATGGTGAGTGGATAGAGCTTTCCGGAAGAGAAAATATGCGCCACGTAGGTAACTTCAACCCCGATTTTCTAATGGGTATGCAGACTTCCGTGAGCTTCAAAAGGTTCACACTTAGTGCCAGTCTGGATTGGCGTAAGGGAGGCGAATTTATGTCCTTCACTTACCGCTACGGAGAATCTGACTGGAAGTCGCAGCGTCAGTTAGACAACCTGATACCTGGTGGTTTATATACTGCTGATGAGCTGATTGCCCTACTGAAGTCTAATCCTGAAAAATACATTATTCCGGAAGCAGGAAACTATCCGAGAGTAGGGGGGCATACTGCTGAAACCGGTGGTTTCCCTATTGACGCTGACGGTACAGATGGTGCCTTCGCTCCCGGTGTGATTCAAACTTCCGGTGCGGATACCCCTGACGACTTTAGCGATGACGAATATACTGAACACCTGGGCGGTCCCGGTACCAATGTATACCCTATTACCAATACCTATCCCTGGGATTACAATGAGCAGGTGACCTTTGACGCTTCTTTCATCAAGCTGAGAGAGTTATCCTTAGCCTATCAGCTACCGGATTTAGGTAGAATCAGCAATGCATCCATCGCGATCTATAGCAGAAATATCATGCTCTGGACAGCCGCTGATATTGGCATTGATCCTGAAAGAGCGTTTCAGGCTCATAATGGAACACAAGGGGATACTCAGAGCCAGTTCAGGCAGGGTATGGAAAGACAAAATGTGATGCCCTGGAGCATGCCGATTGGTTTTAAGTTAAACTTCAACTTCTAACATGAACTTTAAATCTTTAGTGATGAAGAATATATTAGATATCAAAAAGACAATAATCGCACTGCTGGCAATCTTCGTCATCTCAGCATGCGATGATACGCTGACCGAAATAAATGTTAACCCCAATGGGATTGATCCCTCATCAGCCAATCCTAACTTATTAATGCCTGCTGTATTGGCTCCCGCAGCTCAGGATTATCTGCAGTTAGGTTTTGAGAATATGGCAGGGGCGGTACAGCATACGCAGAAAGATGGTTGGTACTCGGCACATAATCACTACGACTGGAGTGCCTCTGACTGGAATGGGTGGTATGGTATGTTGAGAACCAATGACCTCATGGAAGAACGTGCTGTTGAATTAGAGTATCCTTTTTTTGAAGGGGTAGCGCTCACCATGAAATCTTTTATATACGGTAATATCACCGACATCTGGGGAGATGCGCCTTACACCAATGCGGTAAAAGGAGATGAAGGAGGCGGAGAAAATGAGTATCCAGTTTTTGACAGTCAGGAAACAATTTATAATGGTATCATATCAGATCTGAAAACTGCTGCTCAAATCTTTGAAACTGCTGAGACCGATGTGGTCAATGGTTCGCAGGATCTTTACTTTGGTGGCGATGCCGAGATGTGGCAGCGCTTCACCAATTCTTTGCTACTGAGGTATTACATGCGCGTTTCCGCAAAGATGCCCGAAATGGCCCGACAGGGAATAGAAGAGGTCTACAATACCGGTATGTATTTACAATCAGCTGATCAGGATGTGACGCTGGACTATACAGGAGGTTCGGATGATGTGTGGCCTTCTCAATATACCGATGTGGATGCCTTTACCAGATGGCAGGCCTGCCAGACATTAGTAGATCAGATGGTAAGCACGGATGACCCCCGCATCTCTGTTTGGTTTGATCCGGTAGCCGTACAATGGGTGGCTGACCCTGATCTCGCAATTGCAGTAGACAGTGTAATCAGAGCTGATGGTGATTTTGTTGCCGACGGTTCAGTGACTTACACTTACCTGGAGTTTATGGACAGAAGGGATACCAAATTTACCCGTCACTTCAACCCTAATGAAGTTACTTATGATACCGGCCTATATGTGGGCTTACCTCCCGGATTAGTCTTGCCAGAGTCTTACAATGGAAACCCTGATCCCGGTCAGGGCATTCGTAATCAGCATGTGTCTCAGTTGGCGCCCATCTATGCAACAGCGGGTTCTCCAGGTGATATACTGAAAGCAAGAATTATTTCAGCAGCAGAAGTAAGTTTTATTCTGGCTGAAGCTGCTCTGAAAGGATGGAATGTGGGCAATGCCGAAGAACATTATAACAACGCCATTCAGCTTTCGCTGGATACATGGGGCAAAGGGGATGAGTATGATGATTTCATTGCACAGCCTGGTGTTGCTTTTGACGGAACGTTGGAGCAACTCATCACCCAAAAATGGGTAGCAAGCTGGACTGCTGCTACTGAAGCCTGGATTGACTACCGCAGAACAGGCTATCCCGCACTTCAGGTAGGCCCTGCTTCTGACCAGCCGGTGGTTGCGCTTCGCTATCCTTATGGCAATGATGAGCTGAATAATAATACCACTAATGTCAACTCTGCAATTGAAAGGTTGGAAGTTACCCCCTATTCAGGTTCAGTAGGAGCAGATAGCCCCTGGTCCAAAATGTGGCTGCTTCAGGGAACCAATGCGCCCTGGTAAAATAAGTTTGGAGTTAAATATACAATTTGAGAAGCGGAACTATCAGGTTTCGCTTCTCATGCTTTGAATGAGCTTTGCATTTATTAAATTGAGGAAAAACTAATCCCCTGTAATGACTATCAAAAAGACCTACACACTATTACTTTTCATTTTTATTTTTGCTTGTTTTTATAAGCTGCAAGCGCAGCCCGGTTCTCCTTTTATAGATAAAAACTCACCCACCTACAATCATGATCTGGCCCTCAGGTTGGCCATGGATGTCAAAATACTTTTCCCATCTGCCGAACCTGACAGAATCATCCTCAATCTTACTGAAAATCCGCTATCCTCAGTGGGCGTAAATTTTCGTACCGATACTACTATTGCAGCCGCTCTTGTTGAGATCGCAGAAGCAACTCATGGTCCACAGTTCACTCAAAATACTCGTCAGATTAATGCGGAAACTGAGTTGTTGAGTGTACAGCCTGCCAATGAACCGGAAGTAATAGCTCATTATCATTCAGCCACAATTGATGGCTTGGAAGCGGGTAAAAAGTATGTGTACCGCGTAGGGTCTTCAGATCACTGGAGCGAATGGTTTCAGTTTGACATGCCTGATCCGGATAATGAACCCTTATCGCTGCTCTATTTTGGAGATGCACAAAACAATGTCAAATCCATGTGGTCACGGGTGATAAGAGAAGCTTACAGAACCATGCCGGAGATAGATTTTATGCTGCATGCCGGTGACCTTATCAATGAGCACAATCGTGATATTGAATGGGGAGGCTGGTTTCATGCGGGTTCCTACATTCATTCCACTGTACCCAGTGTAATGACGCCGGGTAACCATGAGTATGAAGATGTGGTGCTGGCCCCACAGTGGAAGCCTCAGTTTAACCTTCCTTCCAACGGTCCCAAAGGTCTGGAAGAAACCTGCTATCAAATCAATTATCCTAACCTCAAAGTCATTTCCCTGGACGCCGAGCAGATTGATGAGTCAGAAAGTTTTAGAAAAGCGCAAATGCTATGGCTGGACTCTGTGCTTACCAATGATCCCAAAAAATGGACAGCGATCACCCTGCACTATCCATTTTATTCCACTAAGCCCAACCGCGATAATGAAGAATTGAGAGAACATTTCAAGCCTATCATTGACAAACATCATGTGGATATTGTGCTTCAGGGACATGACCATGCCTATGGCAGAGGAATGGTAGAAAATGTTCCTTCCGGTAGTCAGGTAGTGTCAGAGTCATCGGGAACCATGTATGTGGTTTCAGTATCCGGTCCCAAAATGTATGATGTCTCCAATGATCCCTGGATGGAAAGAAAAGCCGCCAATACACAATTGTTTCAGATCATCACGATAGAAGATAATGAACTTCAGTATCAGGCTTTTACGGCTACTGGTAAGTTGTATGATGCTTTTCAATTAGTGAAACAAGAAGGAAAGCCCAATAAACTGGTCAACAAAATTCCAGACACTCCTGAAAAAATTGAATAAATTGGCATATGACAAAGCATGACAGAGAAGGACAGGAAGCATCCTTGTCCTTCTTATTTTTAGTGAATTAACCGACAACCTATAACCGATTAAACTACCTGAAACCTATGCAATGGAAATCAACGCTCACATTACTAACAATATTCAGTCTTTTTTTGAGTGCCTGTAGTGCTCCTACTTCGCAGGATGGAGAACAAAGTGCTGAGGATGTAGAAACGACAACAGCCAGCGCACAAGAAAATTTACCCATAAGTGATTTCATCTTTGGTGATGACCAACCTTTTCCTCAGTGTCATGCTTCTACTTTAGTAAGACTAGATAATGGCCAGTTTCTGGTAGCCTGGTTTGGAGGTAAGCATGAGAAAAATGACGACGTAGGTATCTGGCTTTCCAAAGGACGTCCTGGCAACTGGGGTGAGCCTCAGGAAGTGGCTAAAATCCGTGAAGATCCGCATTGGAATCCAGTTCTGTTTCAGGCTGAGGATGGAGAGGTGTTATTATTTTTTAAAGTAGGTAAAGAAATAGATTACTGGGAAACCTGGCTGAAAACTTCCACCGATGGAGGAGAAAGCTGGTCTGAAGCGGAGGAATTAGTGCCCGGAGATAAAGGCGGAAGAGGTCCGGTGAGAAACAAGCCTATCATTTTATCCAATGGCGACTGGCTGGCCGGAGCATCAGATGAAAAAAATAAGGTCTGGAATGCTTTTGTAGACATAAGTACCGATCAGGGTAAAACCTGGGAGGCTTCTGAGTTTCTGGAATTGGATAGAGAAAAGATAGTGGAGGAAGGAGTGATTCAGCCAACCCTCTGGGAATCAGAGCCTGGCAAAGTACATATGCTGCTTCGCAGTTCCGCCGGAATGATTTGCAGAAGTGATTCTGAGGATTATGGCAGAACATGGTCTCCTATCTACGAAACCGAGCTGCCTAACCCCAACAGTGGGATAGATCTAACCAGGCTGGATGATGGTACACTGGCCTTGGCTTACAATCGTGATGATAAAAACTGGGGAGCCAGAGCGCCCTTATCCATAGCACTTTCATTTGACAATGGACAATCATGGCCACGCATGCTGGATATTGAAGAGGGCGGAGAAGATGCGGACCGCCGCGCGGATGAGTTTTCCTACCCGGCCATCATCAGTTTTGGCGATACGGTAGCGGTGACTTATACCTGGCAGAGAGAAAAAATTGCTTTCTGGATGGGTACCCTGGATGAAATACCTTCCAGCCCACTGGCATTAGAATCCCGCTAAACCATGAAAGCATCTGGATTAACATTCAAGTTGCTGCTGGCTGCCATGGCATTGGGTACAGCCTGGGCAGTCCGTGGTCAGTTTGGTCATGAGCATGGCGCTGCCTGGGCAGGAGGTATAGGAGTGCTGACAATTCTGGTGTTGGCTAAACGACAGGATTGGTACAAGAGATTACCAGCAATCGTAGCATTAGGAGCAATAGGCTGGGGCGTAGGAGGTATGATGAGCTACGGTATGGTCGTAGGTTATGGAAGGGGAGTAGATATGCTGAATGTAAGTTATGGCCTTTTGGGTTTATTTATTATTGGAGGGCTTTACGGCTTCATTGGCGGTGGACTTACCGGACTATCACTAGCTTCAACCGAAGAAAAAAAAGTATCATGGGCTTCACTGATCACCCAGATGGTAGCTGGAGGCTATTTGATCTGGGGCATACTCATTTACCAGTTTGAGTGGCTAATGACACCACCCCGCTCCGAACTCTGGGCGGCCTGTCTAGGCGCAGCCTTAGCGCTGGGCTGGTATGCTTATCGTAAGCAATATAATAGTAGTTTAAAAGTAGCACTGTTTTCAGGTTTAGGTGCCGGATTTGGTTTTGCTTTCGGAAACTTTCTCCAGGTACTGGGTTCTACTACTGACATTGCGTTCAACTGGTGGAATGTGATGGAATATACCCTTGGTTTCTTTGGCGGACTGGGTATGGCCTATGGTATATTTTCTGAAGAATGGCCGGAGAGTCCTTTACCCGATAAAATAGCTAACCGTATAGGATGGATATTCCTTATTTTTCTTTTACCTCTCACCAACATTATTCAGGCGTTTAGTTACGAAAAACTATTAGGGAGAGCTGAGAATTTAGGAGTTAGTTATCCTGCTGCCTTGATCAATTTGCAGTACGGCCTGATATGGGGAAGCCTGATTGTATTAGGCATCTTTATCTTTTGGTATTACCGAAAGCAGGTTGCGAATATTAAAACCTGGAGCAATCAGGAGGGTTTACTGCTGTGCTTGCTATATCTTGGCTGGTACATCATACTTAGTAATGTCATGGGCGCTAACTGGCTTAATGGGGGAGAACTGAAGGAATATTTGTATTGGGTGAATCTGCTTCTGATTGGCTTGGGTATCAGCTTTAGTTTCAAAATGGAAGCCGACCAATCCCTTTATCAACCTTCTTTTACATTGTGGTTCCGCTTACTGAGTGGCGTTTTCGTGTTGATTTTTGTACTGAGTCTCATACTGGTCAATATACATACTGACCTACCAGGGGCACAAACCAGATTTGTGATATGGGAATAGAGTTTAGAACACTGGATATCGTCACATTGCTGATCTATCTGGTAGCCATGGCTGGCTTAGGATATTATTTTTCAAGAACGAATAATAGTACTGAAGAATATTTTGTAGGTAACCGTTCTTTTAAAGGTTGGGTGATTGGATTGTCAATGCTCAGTACATCTATCAGTTCCATTACCTTTCTGGCATTTCCGGCAGCGGCTTTTACGTTGGACTGGCGCCAATTGGTTTCCAATCTGATGCTTCCCCTGGCAGCAGTATTGGCGATAGTGGTATTTATTCCATTCTTCCGCAGAGGAAAACTAACCTCCGCTTTTGAGTACCTGGGAGATCGTTTTGGGCCAGTAGCACGCCTTTATGGAACCGTTAGCTTCTTGATTCTTCAAATTATCCGTATCGGGCAGATACTCTTTCTGGTAGCTATTCCCATCAATCTTTTTACGGGCATTCCTATTGTAACCACTATCATGCTGGTAGGTGTTTTTATAGCCTTTTATACTGTGATTGGTGGAATTGAAGCAGTAATCTGGACGGATGTCATACAGGCTATTGTGCTCTGGATTGGAGGAATCGTCTGCCTGGTATTGATGATTGATAAGCTGCCTGGTGGGTTGACTCAGGTATTTGAAGTCGCTGAAACTCACCGAAAGTTTGGTACGGGGAGTATGGAATGGAACCTGAACGAACGAACATTCTGGACGGTAGCCTTACTGGGAATCTTCCATTTTCTAGCGATGTACTCCAGTGATCAGAACGTGATTCAGAGGTATGTTGCATCCAAAAGTACAAGAGAAGCTCGTAAAGCTACTTTGATTTATTCGGTAGTAGCCCTACCTACCTGGTCCTTGTTCTTCTTTATCGGTACCACGCTTTTCGTTTTTTATACTGTCTTTCCTGAAATCACTATTAACAGGTTGGAAGCCGATCAGGTGTTTCCCTATTTCATTCTGAATGAGCTCCCCGCTGGCGTCGCCGGGCTGATCATTGCCGCAGTGCTGGCCGCCGGAATGTCTACCCTGGATTCAAGCATTAATGCTATTGCTACCGTAAGTGTAGTGGATATTCTCAAACCCTACTGGCTCAAAGGACAAAGCGATACTACCTACTTACGCATAGCAAGATATATTGCCATAGGCGTTTCTATCTTTATGATGGGAGGTGCGTTTTTCTTTAGTGTCATAGAAAAAGAAAGTATCAATGATATCAGTTGGATAGTCTCCTCCGTTTTTGGAGGCTGTCTGGTAGGCTTATTTATGATTGGTTTTTTCACAACCAGAGTAGGCTATCGGGCCGTACTTTTGGCTTTGGTGATATCGGTAACGGTTAACCTTTATCTGGGTATAAGCCTCACCGGTATACTTCCCGAAGTGGTCAGTGTAAATATTCAGGCTTATTGGGTAGGAGTGATCGTCAACCTGCTTTTTATTGCGCTGGCCTATATTTTTAGTTTCTTTATCAAAAATAAGAAAGAAATAGACGGCTTAACGGTTTGGACCACGCTGAAAGCAAAAGATATCAAAGTAAGTTAGATCAAATGCAGAAAAATAACACACATAAATTAAAAGGAATTATTCCTCCGGTAGCCACTCCACTTCTGGATCAACACACATTGGATAAGATGGGGGTAGTTAAATTGCTCAAACATATTGTAGATGGAGGAGTACACGGACTTTTTATTCTGGGCACTACCGGAGAGGCTGTAAGTTTGAGTTATCGCTTGCGCTATGAAATGTTGAAACAAAGCATACAGGAAGTAAGTGGTCAACTGCCAGTGCTGGTAGGGGTAAGTGATACCAGTTTGGAAGAAGCAATTCAGTTTTCTCAAAAGGCAGAAAAAGCAGGTGCAAACGGGGTAGTAGTGGCTCCTCCCTATTATTTTCCCTGTTCCCAGGAAGCACTTTACGATTATGTGGTGCGATTGTCTGATGCGATCAAAATTCCCACCTACATTTACAATATACCCAGTCATAGCCCGCATGCTTTTTCACAGGAAACTGTGGGGAGGTTATTAAAGCTGCCGCAGATTGCAGGATACAAAGATAGCACCTGCAGCATGATGGCTTTTCATCAGATGAAGCATAAGCTGGGTGAGGATTTTGATAAAACTTATCTGCTTGGGCCGGAAGAGTTGCTGGGTGAATCGGTGCTGATGGGAGCTGATGGCGGAGTCAATGGTGGTGCCAATGCTTTTCCAAGTTTGTACGTCAGCTTGTACGAAGCAGCAGCAGCCGGAGATATCCGGAAAGTAAAAGCTTTACAGGCGCAGGTAATGCGCATCAGCCATACGCTTTATCAGGGAGGAAAGACAGTCATTCAGGGAATTAAGTTTGCCTTGTCTGAGATGGGCATCTGCCAGGAACATGTGGCCTTGCCGCTGGCACCTTTGGATCATCTTGAAAAAGAAGCAATGCGGCAGTTTTTGAAAAAATTTGAAGTAGCATTATAAATTATTACCATGGAAGAAAGTAAATTATATGCCCTGCCTGATCTGCTGAAAAAGCTGGATAAAGATCGTGCGGCAGGTAAAAAAATCGTATTCACCAACGGCTGCTTTGACATTCTACACCGTGGGCATGCGACCTATCTGCGGAAAGCCCGTTCGCTGGGAGATTTGTTGATCATTGGTTTGAACTCTGATGCTTCGGTAAAAAGGCTGAAGGGTGAAAGCCGGCCGATCAATGATGAAGATGACCGTGCATATATTCTGGAAAGCCTGGAATGTGTCAATTATGTGGTCAAATTCGGAGAAGATACCCCGCATAAACTGCTCTCACAGATCAAACCGGATATTCTGGTCAAGGGAGGAGACTACAAGCTGGAAGATGTGATAGGCCGAGAATTTGCGCAGGAAGTAGTCCTGATTGATTTTGTTGACGGCTACTCTACTACTAAGACAATACAACAGATGAAGGAAAGAGACTGAAGACCGGAGTCGGAAGACCGAAGCTAATACAACTTCTGACTTCGCTCTACTGACTTCCAACTTTACAAAACTTAAACCTATGAAAGATCAAACTTACGACTCTGTCTTCAAATCCATACGTAAACTCAAAGTAGGTGTCATTGGGGACTTTGCGGTAGATGTTTACTATCCAATTGATAAAGAAACGGGAGAAATTTCTTTGGAAACTACCAAGGAAGTATATCGTGCCGGTGAGTGCAGAACCTATCTGGGAGCTGCTGGCAATATTGTCAAAAACCTGAGTGAGCTGGGAGTAGCTGATATCAAAACTTTTGGCTTGCTGGCTGCTGATCTCTGGGGACGTGAGCTTCTGTATCTGCTCCACTCCCGCAAAGTAGACACCAGCGGTATGCTGATTCAGTCTGAAAACTGGAGCAGCTTTGCCTATGTGAAGCCCTTGATGGGTAAAGAAGAAGATAACCGTTTAGATTTTGGTTCATACAACGAGCCAGATCCCGAGATGCAGGAGAAAGTACTGAAGCATTTAGAAGCTCAACTGCCCCATCTGGATTTACTGATTATCAATCAGCAGTTCGTTAAACCCCTGCTGGATGAAAAAATGGTGCAAAAACTCAATAATCTGGCGAAGCGATTTTCCAATTGTCTATTTGTAGCCGACATGCGCAATGTAGCTTCGGGTCTACGCGGAATATTGCTTAAGGCCAATACTAAAGAAACCGCACGTCTGCTGGACATCCTGCCTTTTGACGAGCGTGATGATGAAACTTGTAAAGAAAAGGCTGCTGCATTGAGCCATCAACTTAAGGCTCCGGTACTGCTTACCAGAGGTGAAAATGGGATGATGTATAACGATGGAAAAACGAACCACAGCATTCCTGGGGTGTGGCATGATGGAGAAACCGATCCGGTGGGTGCTGGCGATACTGCCATCAGCACTTTTGGTGCCTGCCTAGCCGCCAAAGTGAATGTTGACGAAAGCCTTAAAATTGCAAACCTGGCCTCAGCCATCACAGTGGGAAAGCTACAACAGACAGGTAGTGCTTCACCTGAAGAAATTGTGGAACTAGAAAAAAAATGTACTTACGTGTACCATAATTTCCTGGCTGCTCATCCTGCCAAAGCTCGTTTTTATGATGATTCGGATATAGAAATTGTAGAAGAATTTGGGCGGAATAAAAAGCCTCGCTATGTAGTCATGGATCATGATGGAACCATCTCAGTACTGAGAGAAGGCTGGGAAATTTTGATGCACGATATGATGCTGGATTGCATAGCCGGTAACAAACTTTCTTCCATGAGTCATGAAGAAAAGACTGCGCTTTCTGCAAAAGTAAATCAGCTTATCAGCCAGACTACTGGTGCTCCTACTATTGTACAGATGGAAGGTCTGGTGGATTTGGTAAATCGCGAAGGACATATGCCTGCTCAGGAAATTCTAAGTGCCGAGCAGTACAAAGCCCGGTATGTTGATCATCTGAACCAGCACGTGGAAGAAAGAATTTTACGTTTTCAGAAAGGAGAATTGCATATTCAGAATTTCACCATCAAGGGTGTAATTCATTTTATTCAGCTCTTGAAAGAAAAAGGGATAAAGCTTTACCTGGCCAGCGGTACCGATGAAGAATATGTGATCAAAGAGGCGACTGCCCTGGGCTATGCTGCTGATTTTGATGGAGGTATATACGGTGCCAAGCCCGATGGAGAAAGTGCCAAACGTAAGGTACTTAAATACCTCAGAGAAGAGTTAAAGGCCGAAGGTGAGGAAATCATTGTCATGGGAGATGGTCCATCTGAGATCCGGGAAGGTAGAAAAGTTGGGGCCTTATGTGTAGGTATCGCTTCCGATGAACTGAGGCGCTATGGTCTCAACCAGCACAAGCGGGAAAGACTAATCCGCGCCGGAGCACATATCATTATTCCTGACTATGCACAAATTTCTGCTTTAGAAAAGCTACTCCTTGATCCTAAGGAGGAATCTGTAAGTTCTTCTTAGTCTTTAATCTCGTTCAATATGAAGTTTTCAATATTCATTACTTTCATTCTTTTGGCCTCTTCTATGAAAGCAGAAGCGCAGACCTACGCTGAAAAACTGGGTTGGAAAGCAGGGCAGAAGCTGCTCATCATGCATGTGGATGATGCGGGCATGTCGTATGATTCTAATCAGGGAGCAATACAGGCTATGGAAAATGGGATTGCCAATTCGGTAAGCATCATGATGCCCTGTCCCTGGGCAGCCAGCTTTGTGAAATATGTAAAAGAAAATCCTGAAACTGATGCTGGCTTGCACCTTACACTGACCTCGGAGTGGAAAGACTATCGCTGGCACCCCCTGAGCGGTATTCCTACAGTCCCCGGTCTGGTAGATGAAGAAGGAGCCATGTGGCATACGGTGGAGCAGGTAGCTACACATGCCAGTCCTGATGAAGTGGAGCAGGAAATTCGCCAACAGGTAGAGCGGACTTTGCGACTGGGATATCAACCCACCCATCTGGATTCGCACATGGGTACGCTTTTCGCCACGGATGAGTTCATTCAAAGATACATCAAAGTAGGAGTAGAATATGATATTCCGGTTATGCTTCCCGGCGGACATAATACCTTACTTATGCAGGGCTACCGCGAGCAAGGAATTCGCAGGCTCAAGGAAGCTGGCAAATACGAAGAAGGGATGGAAGTTCCTCTACCCGAAGCGGTAAGCAAAGCAGGAGAGGTAGGAGAAATGGTCTGGAAAGCAGGCCTGCCGGTGCTGGATGATCTGCATACCATTAGCGGAGACTGGTCCTTAGCAGAAGGCGTTGAAAGAAACGAGCAAAATATTCATGAACTGAAAGTACAGAAGTTCAAAGAGCTGTTTGAAAACATGCAGCCAGGAGTGACTATGGTGATTGTGCATTGTACCGACCCTACTGAAGTTTTCCCAAAAATATCAGGTTCAGGCTTGTCCCGCAAAGGAGATCTGCTGGCCATGATGGACCCACGTCTAAAGCAATACCTCAAAGACAATAATATTCAAATGACCACCTGGCGGGAACTTAAAGCAAGACGAGACCGCCTTGATAAGTAAAACCAAATTGATCAACCCCAAACAAAGCTAGTCCAATGAAAAATCTTTGCCTTTTTTTATGGCCTCGGTTTGTGCCGATGTGGAACGGTTCGCACAAACCGAAAATCAATACCCTAATACCTGGGTTTGTGTCTCACAAACCGAAATTCAGAAAATATTTGTTCTTTAGCATATCACTATTTTTTATTGCAACAGCTACTTATGCTACCGAGCCTGACTTACCCTTTGAGCAAGCTGTATCCGTAAAATACACCCTGGGTGAAGAAGCTGAAGGCGCAAACTTGCAAAAGGTAGTGGTGAACTATGATGATATAGTCTACGTGCTTTCCGATCAGGGTTTATTGAGAGTGGTGGACGATATGCTGGTAAAAGACTTAAGCTACATGCCGCTGGCCGATAAGCAGCCCATTGATATTGCTATTCAGGAAGAAAGCGGCTATCTCTATTACCTGTATGCCGATAAGTGGCTAACCAATGCCCACGCAGGTATGCCCTATGGTAATATTCCTGCATCTACCTACGACCGTTTGACAGTCAACCGTAATGGTGCAGTGCTCTTGGCTGGCCCTAAGTCACTGGCTTTATATGAGCAGGGTAAACTGAAAAAGCTAAAGCATCCGGGTGAAGATATTCAGGAAATGCAGATACATCGCGGGGAATTTTATGTGCTGACCGATGAGCAACTGTATCGTCTGGAAGCAGAAAAGCTAAATGCTTTGCATCAGGTGGAGGATGTAAATAGTATGACGTTCAGAGAAGATGAAATTATTCTGGGGACATCCAATGGCTACTACGGAATTTCCTGTCTGAACGGGAGCAGAACCTTCGGCATCATTAACAAAGTCCCGGTACCTGAGATAAGTAAAATTGCCAGCACTGATAAAGGGCTTTGGGCAGCTACCGCTCAGGGCGCTTACATGCGCCAAGCAGATGGAAGCTTCAGGTATTACGCATCCCGGCGCTGGTTGGATCAGGATAATGTTATAGATATGGCCACTGACAGCAAGGGAAATATGTACCTGCTTACCCCCACTGGTTTGAATGAAGTGAAATTCAAGTCGCAAACTTTAGCGGAAAAAGCTGCGTATTTTGAAGAGAAAATCAGAAAGAGACACATCCGCTATGGCTTTATCGCTGAGATGAATATGGCTGAACCTGCCGACATTACCACAGCAGAAATGATTGATACCGATAACGATGGTTTGTGGTCATCTTTTTACCTGGGCAGTCAGGCATTTCGCTATGCGGTGACAGGAGAGGCAAAAGCAAAACACAATGCCTGGGAGTGTTTTGAGGCCTTTGAAAGGTTGCTGTCCATCAACCAACTGGAAGGCTTTCCCTCCAGAACATTTGAACGCAAAGGCTATAAGGTTTCTGATGCCGACCGCTGGCGAGATTCTCCCGATCCTGAGTGGGAGTGGAAAGGCCATACCAGCAGCGATGAATTTGTGGCTTATATCTATGTCGCTTCCGTTATGGATGAATTCCTGGCGGAAACCGAAGGAGAAAAAAAGAGAGTTGCTGATTTTATGGATGCCATTCTTACCCATATGATTGAAAACGACTACTACTTCGTGGACATAGATGGCAAACCTACTTTGTGGGGCCGCTGGAATCCCGAATACATCAACTGGTACCCCAGAACGATAGGCGATCGCCGCCTGGGAAGTCTGCATCTCATTGCCGGTCTGCAATTAGGCTATGACCTCACGGGAAAAGAAATTTACAAAGATGAGGCTTATAAGATGATGCAGGAGCATGGATACCTGGAGAATATTATGATTCCTATGGAGGAGATCAAATCTACTCCCGGATATGTCTATGAGGGTAATAATATGGGGGAAGGTGGCTGGAATCATTCTGATGACGAAATGGCTTTTCTGACCTACTGGGTGATTCATCGGCATGCTTTCAATGATTCGCTACAGCAGGATTATGAAGAAGCCATACGCAATCACTGGGCGATTGAGAAACCCGAACGTAATCCTGTCTGGAATCTGGTGACATTGGGTACCGAAGGCTCATTTGATGAAGCATCTACCCTTTGGGCTTTGAAAGATTTCCCTATGGATCTGATTCGGTATACTGTAAAAAATTCGCATCGTAAGGACCTTACTTTTCTGGAGCCTAATTTCAGAGAGCAGGCTACTAAAGAGCTGTTGCCTGCTGCGGAAAGACCTATTATGCGCTATAATGCCAATCCTTTCAAAATGGATGGAGGGAGTGATGGAAAGCGTGAATTGACCGGTGCGGAGTACCTTCTGCCTTACTGGATGGCACGTTACTATAAGGTGATTTAAGATTGAAAATTTCAAATTAATCGACTTGCACGCGTCAGAGTACAAAGTGAATGCCTTGTTTGGAGTACGTGCATTTTTCTAGTACTCTGACTTGCGCACGATTGAGTGCAACGGAAACGCCCAGCGAGGGGCGTTCATCCTACTCAGAGTTACTCACAGAGAACTCTGAGGAAAAAATCTTTTTTCATGAAGACAAAACTAAATTTTTCCATCATTCTGCTGACATTCTTTTGTTTAGGTTGTGAACATGAAAACCCGCAAACTTCTTCTAAGGTAGAAAACACAGCTAAAACCGAATCTATCATTTTCCCTAATCAACCCCAGCATGTACACGGGCCTACAATCGTAGAACTTCCTAATGGCGATCTGCTGGCTGCCTGGTTTCAGGGTTCAGGCGAGCGTTGGGCCGATGATGTGCGCATCATGGGTGCCCGTCTGAAAGTAGGAGCGGAGGAGTGGTCAGAGACTTTTGTGATGGCCGATGTACCCGAATTTCCGGACATCAATCCCATGATATTTATAGATCAGCAGAACCGCCTCTGGCTCATGTGGTATACTGTGTTGGCCAACCAGTGGGAAACATCCTTGCTCAAATACCGGATCAGTGAAAATCCGGAAGGCGATGCTGCGCCTGAGTGGAACTGGCAGGACGATCTCCTGATGAAACCTGGGGATAAAACCGAGAGAGGTATACAGCCTAACGATCGCTTTGTGGCTGCGGTGCATGCGCAGACAGAAGAGTATGAGCAGTACTTCAAGGATTCTATCTTAACGCAATTGCCACAGGAAAAAGCAGAAGAACAGCTTCTTGCCTGGGAAGCGCTTAAAGTGATGCGGGATAGTCTGGCAAGAGGTAGAAATATGGTGAGAGGGGGAAGAATTTATGAAGGGGAGGAATATACATCTGCGGATCTGGGATATCCGCTCTCCCGCCGTCTTGGCTGGCAGACCAAGAACAAGCCTTTGCTGATGGGAGAAAGAATCATCGTTCCTTTGTATTCTGATGGACTGGAATGTTCCATTTTTGCCTACAGTGACGATCAGGGTGAGCACTGGCATTCCAGTAATCCGGTAGTAGGAGGTATTGGGATTCAGCCCACCATTTTGAAGAAAAAAGATGGTACGCTGGTTGCTTATCTGCGCGACAATGGGCCGGAGCCTTATCGCATGCAATACACAGTTTCTACCGACAGTGCCGAAAGCTGGTCTATTCCCCGAGATGCAAAATTGCCTAATCCGGGAGCAGGTTTTGATGGAGTAACTTTACAGAACGGAGACTGGCTGATGGTGTACAATGACACTGAAGATGGTCGGCACAGCCTGGCACTGGCGCTCTCGGAAGATGAAGGAAAAAGTTGGCCGTATGTACGGCATCTGGAAAATGATACACGAGGAGATCAGGCTACCCAAAGCCATTATCCAGCCATCATACAGGGCAAAGACGGACGCATCCACATCATCTACAGCTTCCACCATCGTGATCAGGAAGAAGAAGCTAAAACCATCAAATACGTGAGCGTGGATGCTGATTGGGTAAAGAAGGGAGAATAGACTTACAGAAGAAACTCTACTGTTCTTCATTAAAAAGCCCGATGAGTAGTCAACCGGGCTTTTCTTTGAAACTTCAAGGGCGAGAAAAGTAACTTTCTGACCCATCAGGCCATACCAAAACTAATGCAGGTTGACCTTCATTATCTTCTAATCTCCACTTAAAAGGAAAAGGTGAATTGGGAACTTCTTTATCGTAGTTGAGATGTGAATAGCAATTGCTGTTGTATCTCTGTCGGGTATAGGAAGGTTCCAAGGTAACATCATTTTCATCAAACACCGCCGTACCCTTATAAAAAGTGGTGACCTGGCTGGTGCAATTATAGTTCGTGACCTGCAACATTGTGCTGAGGTCAAAGCTTCCGTCTTCGTATAACTTGAGATACATACCGCTTCCACTAGGCGGCGCCCAACCTCCTGTACTGGGGTTGTAGTAGTCTACTGCACTGGCCGATCCATTGATCCATTCGCCACTGAGTTCGCCAGGAACACTTCCTACAGGTCCATTTTGCGATCCTACCACAGCCATGGCAACATTAATATTGTCTGAAGGAGGTAATACTGAAGCAGTACTTCCATTACTGCTATGCATGCCATAAAGATCTCCTTCATCTACTTGCCCGTTGCCATTCTCATCCTTCCAGGCAATGATAAAGTACTGTTCCGGGGCCAAATCAGAAAACTGATAAGTGCCCTGAGCGCTTACTTCCACCACCTGAGAAGTCGATTCCATGCACGCTTCACCATCCCATTGACAGGCAATCACTACCGCGCCCGATACATCATATTGCAAAGGAGCAGTGATGGTGCCGCTAATGCTACCTTCATCTACTGGATTTCCGTCGGAATCAGTGAGCACATCAATCTCAAGGATAATATCTGCTTTAGGAGGAGCGACTAAGTCTGCTTCCTCACCGTCGCTAGACAGTATGCCTACAGCATCGCCAGCATCCAGGTCCATATTGGCATTGTTATCTTTCCAGGCGAGTAAACTGTATTTGCCACTGGCCAAATCTTTAATCTCAAAAGTAGCGTTGCCCTGTCCCTCTTCTATCTGTACAAACTTACTTTTATCGTCCTCACAATCGTTATTGAAACAAGCTAACACATAGGTGCCTGCCACAGTCTGACCGGGAGCAGCTTTTATTGTACCGCTGAACTTTGCTTCTACTGGTTCTGTCGGCTGTGGTTCGGGCTGCTGAGGGGCAACTTCCTCATCTTCTTCGCAGCTACCTAAAATAACTGACAAAGCCATAAAAACAAGCAGATAAAGCTTATGCAGGTATTTGCCATCTCTTATCCAATGGATCAGAGAGATGAAATTGGTTTGGTCTTCCTTTTTCAAAAAAAATGTTGATGGCGATAAAGCAGATTCGCCCTTGCACACTTGCTGGTTCATGATGTCTAGGTTGGGTTAATGAAATAAAAACAATTTGGAACGCATAAGCCTCTAAGCTGAGGTTTTATCCTTTGCATCATCAGACTGAAATACATCATCTGTGGGCAAAGCGTAAATAAAATTTCTTTACAAAAGTATTTGGTCTGCTGCCAGGGATAAATACCGATAAGAGAGTAATCATCTACCTTGTAGTAGGTATATTCGTTGCGCAACGAAAGGGATACGACTAGCAGAAGCGCTGCAGAAAACAAAGTATTCCTAATATTATTTATCTGTTATGGACCACAATGAATACCTTGCCAAGCGGGATTTTGAACATACTAAAGAACCCCAGGGAAACACGCTGAAAAAAGAAGGGGAGCTGCCTATCTTTGTCATTCAGAAACATGCTGCTTCTACTTTGCATTATGATTTCAGATTAGAGATAGGAGGAACACTCAAATCCTGGGCGGTGCCCAAAGGTCCCAGCAATGACCCATCTGTCAAGCGGATGGCCATTCCTACCGAAGATCATCCCATGGATTATGCCTGGTTTGAGGGCACCATTCCTAAGGGACATTATGGTGGAGGCACAGTCATGATCTGGGACAATGGAAGTTTCAACAATCTCAAAACCGATAAAGAAGGCAATCCGCTATCGCTGGAAGAAAGTTATGCGCAGGGAACGGTAGAAGTCTTTCTGGAAGGCACAAAGCTACATGGAGGCTTTGCGATGATCAAAATGAAAAACGGGCGAATGGCCGGCAACTGGCTGCTCACCAAAATGAAAGACGAGTACGCCAATCCAGATTACGATCCCGTCAAAACCGAAACCCGTAGTGCCAGCAGCGGCAGAACAATGGAAGAGATTGCCCAGCACGCAAATTCCGTTGGGGGAGATGCCCAGCACGGAAGTGCCCAGCAAGGAGGTGCTTAATAGTGGATGATAAAAGGTATGCTGAACACATTAAGATTGATAACTTCAACTGTCAAGATAGGATGACCTATACTTGTCGTGATCAGCCACTGATATTGTCGCATTCACACTGCTATGACATTGAAATTGTTGGTGAAATTTGTCTTGTAAGCAAAACGACAATCGTATGAGAAAGATAATTGTTCTATCTATGATTAGCCTGGATGGAGTAATGCAGGCACCGGGTGGGCCGAAAGAAGATACATCAGGCGGTTTCAGATATGGTGGTTGGACAGCACCTTATGGTGACGAAATTTACGATAGGGCAGTGCAAAACGAACTGCAACCCGCAGATTATCTTTTGGGCAGAAAAACATTTGAGATATGGGAAAACTACTGGCCCCATCATGCAAACTTTTGGCCGGGAATCAATGAGGGAACAAAATACGTGCTGTCTAATACCAGGAAAGAGTCGGATTGGAAAAATACTGTATTAATCAACAGCGTAGCGGATATCAGAAAGCTCAAAGATACAAAAGGTTCAGACATTCAGGTGTGGGGTAGTAGTGAACTCATTCAATTGCTATTTAAGCATGAGCTTGTAGACGAACTCAGGCTCAAAATTCACCCCTTGACGCTGGGTAAAGGAAAAAAAATGTTTGACGATAAGACAATGCCAGCAGCATTTACTTTAATAGAAAGTACGCTTACATCTACCGGAGTAATTCTTGCCCATTATGAACGAGCTGGAGAAGTAAGGACAGGCACTGTTGGAGGTTAAAAAATTATTAAGAAGAACTTGATGACAAAAAGCAAAAATCGTGAATATTGTTAAGTAATCGCGTCTTAATTATAACATGATATATAGATAAGTGATAAACCAAATTTAGAAAGTTTAAATTTGCTATTAAGTACAACTGTGGAAGAAAATGTTACACTTAAGAGGAGTGATCAAGTAAATACTGCTTAGGCAGAATTTTACTAAGCAATTTTGATAAACACACTTTTATGTTTTACGCCATCCTCCATGGTCTGATTTAAGGTTAATTGTATTTCCCCCTCTTTTTTCAAATCAAAGTGAAACAAAACAGATGAGCCGGTAGGTAAGCCCGGTACGCTAAAGGTGTTGTTTCCGATATAGTCAAACTTTAAACCGTATACTTCATTTTCCATCCACAACGCTCTGTTTTTCTCAAAAAAGACGAAGGTCTGACCTCCACCCGGCTTTTGTACATACCTACCCACAATTTTGGCAATGGCGGCAGTTGAAGCCATTAACTTATCATTCATATTGATGTCAAATACTACTTTTTTCATGCCCTCACTCTCTTGTACTTTGAGTATTCTACCGCTAGCCTTGGGAGAAGCTGAAGAACTGTCCTTTTCCAGATAGGGATCACCTGTAAAGTAGATCTGGGTGATCAGGCTCTGGTAGTTGGGTGCAGAAATGAGCAAATGAAAATGCGCGGGTCTGTACCTTCCCCCTCCGGCATCATAGGGCACCGGCATTTGGGTAGTAAAGCTATAGCGACCCTCTGCATCGCAGAAAGTAGTCCCCCGGTAGCGGAATTCGTCCGAATCATTATCGTACACTTCATCAGATGAGCAATGCCATAACTCTACTTTGGCTCCCTGATAAAGGGTGCTGCAATCCTTATGTCTCACCACCCCTGATAACTCAACCAAGTCTCCCGGCTCACTTTCTATGACCAGATTGTTACGCACCGGACTGTCGGGACGGTAAAATGGACCAAGTATGTCAGTAGTGGTTTCACAATCGCCCTCAAAGGTTTTTCCATTAAAACGGAGGAAACCACTGGTGCTGACCGCTACCGCACTTAATGTGGCCAGTTTGGTAAAAGCTCTTCTTTTCATCACTTAGGTTATGGTTTAGTCATGGACTTTTTTGCTTATCTGCTTCACTTAGGGAAAGTCTTTATGAAGCTTGGGGAAGCTTATGATAGATATAATTTACAAAGAAGTTCGCACAGATTAAGCCGGAATGGATAAGAAAATGAATGGAAAATTTTCCAGAAGGCTGAGAAACTGAGCGCAATGGCTTGTAGCTTTTCCAAGACATTGAGAAGCACTGCTCAGTGTCTTGTAACTTTTACAAGAGGCTGAGAAGTCTTTCTCAGTGTTCCGTAACTTTTCCAAAAGATTGAGAAGCGCTGCTCAGTATCTTGTAACTTTGCCAAAGAACTGGGTAAGCCTTTCCATATAAGTTATCATTTTTACAAGACATTTCCCCTTGCCTCCCAGTGTCTTGCAACTTTCGCGGAAGATTTTTCCATTGTGCTCACTTTTCAAAAACCTTTGTAAAGCCATAATAACAGTATTATTAGTGGCCTGTACATTCTACCCCTCAAAATGGTGGCAATGTATGATCTGCTATAAAGATGATTTTTTTCTTTTGCGTTGTATGAAGCAACACTCAATGGTAGAAAATAAGCAGTCATTTTCATAATATGCTTTATCCTGCATTTTCCCAAAACAAAACCATAGGTTTGGGTAGTTTACCCTTGTACATATCCACACTTAGATTTTTTAAACTAAGCACATTCAACATGAAAAAGAGTAAGCTCATCCTCAATTTTATCAAGCAAAAAACCAGTCATGGTCCTTCCAGAATCAAATGGTGGCAGGCTGGCTTGTTTCTGATTGCTGTCTCCGTTTTGGGCAGGCTTTCCAGTAAACCTTCTGATGATGATACCGAAGAATTTTATAAAGATGAAGTTAAGCCCCAATGGTCTCCTCCCGCCTGGGTTTTTGGACCTGCCTGGCTCATCAATAGCATTTGTTTGGTCTGGGCAGGACGACGCCTGCTCAATACCCGTAAACACTTCCCTTATCGGCAGGAGCTTCTGAATTTGCAGGCCATGCATTGGATAGATTATCTGACTTTTGGCATCGTGTATTTCCGATTGAAAAGTCCTATTCTGGCTTTGCTTTGGACTAAAGGAGATGCAATTATTGCTGCTCGCAGCCTGCAACTGGCAGCTAAGAGTACAGATAAAGACCTTGCTATTTCTTATATCCCACTGACCCTCTGGACGGGCTTTGCCAGTTCACTGAGCTGGTTTCAGGCATTGTATAACCCTGACCCTCTGTTTGGCACCAAAGCACCGCTTAAAGTTTCCAAACCGGTAGAAAAGAAATTTTTGAAGAAGAAGTAACAGAAATTGAATGAGTCATCCCGGAGTGCAACCATCGTGGAGCAACGGAAGGATCTTAACCATTACGAAAGTCATAGAGTTGGGGAATAGTAAGGATTTCTCCGTCGCTCCACGATGGTCGCTCCACGATGGTCGTTCCACGAGGGATGCACTCCGAAATGACAATTAATAATGGGCTATATGTTCTTCTTGTTTCCTTAAAAGAAAATTAAAATAAACGCTGAAATCTACTCCAGACTATAGGCAATTACATAATCACCAAGGGTAGTGCCCAGTTTGCCATGCCCTCCCGCAGAAATCACAACATATTGCTTGCCATTGATTTCATACGACATCGGTGTGGCCTGTCCTCCGGCAGGAAGTTGGTCTTGCCACAGCAATTTGCCGTTTTCCGTATCAAAGGCTCTAAAAAAACCATCTACGGTAGCGGCCACAAAAGTTAAGCCGCTGGCAGTTGTCAAAGCTCCTCCGAAATTGATCGCCCCCCAATTTACCGCATCAGGATACTTTTGCGGATCGTACATTACGCCCAGAGGTACTTCCCATTTGAGTTCTCCGCTTTGCATATCAATTGCCAGCAGCGTTCCCCAGGGAGGCTTGCTTTGCATCTTAATCCCTGTTTCATCCCTACTAAAAAGGTATTCTCTTTTCAAAACGTATGGAGTACCTTCCTGGCGGCCGGTTTCGGCTCTTAGTAAGGCTTCATTCTGGCTTTCCAGTTCAGCCAGCCTCTCTCTCGGAATCAGCCTAATGATGGCGATGAGTCGGTTTATATTGGTGATGAGTAGGTGCCGCTGTGGATCGTAAGAAACGCCTCCCCAATGCACACCTCCGGCATTAGAAGGAGCCACCATAGTACCCTGAAAGCTGGGCGGGGTAAAGGTGCCTTCATTGCGCAAGGAAGCTATGCGCTGTCTGGCTATTTCTTTATCTTCTGCTGTAAGTCCCCAGGCATCTTCTACACTTGCTTTTTGCGGGCCGATGGGTAAGGGCAGCACCGGAAAAGGCTGCGTAGGATAAGTTTCTTCTCCCGGTATATCCGATTGAGGTACTGCACGTTCTTCTACCGGAAAGAGAGGTTCGCCAGTTTCTCTGTGGAGTAGAAAAATGTGTCCCATTTTGGTGCCTACCGCTACTGCCGGAACCTCTTGGCCATCTCGTTCAACTGTAATCAGGGCAGGCTGGGCGGCATTATCATAGTCCCACACATCGTGGTGTACGGTTTGAAAGCTCCAAACGATTTCTCCACTGGAAGCATTGAGGGCAACGATAGAATTGGCGTGTAAATTCTGCCCTTTGCGCTCACCACCGTAATAGTCAGGACTGGGGCTGGTGGTAGGAATGAAGACCAGATTTCTCTCAGGATCTGCAGAAAGGATAGACCAAGCATTAGCGGCACCGGCCTGAGCCGATTTTTCTCCCTCCCAGGTCTCATAGCCCGGATCACTTTCTTTTCGTGGAATAGGGTCCCAGCTCCAGAGCAGATTGCCAGTCAGTACATCATAGGCACGGACTACGCCTCTTTCATAGTCCAGGCGCTGATTATCGCCCATAGAAGAGCCGATGACTAGGGTATTTCCGATGATGGCGGGGGGAGAAGTGACACTGATTTCACCAATGCCTGCTCTCAGGTCAACTGTACCTTTGTTACCAAAGTCCTTGACAGGTTTTCCGATATCGGCAGAAAGAGCAATCAGTCGGCCATCAATAGTGGCGACATATATTTTTCTTTCTAAACCATCAGAATTAACGCCTGGACCGGGCCAGGTAGAAACGCCACGGGAAGTGATTTCTGAAAAGTCATCTTTCAGATTTACTTTAGGGTCATACACCCATTTCTCAGTTCCTGTTACGGCATCAATGGCGATCACTATATTGCTGGGTGTACTCAGATAAAGGGTGCCATCAATCATAATAGGCGTGGCTTCAAAGGCGGCTTTTTCAGCGGCATGATTATTTTTGTATTGCTCAAGCTCTCCGGTGCGGTAAGACCAGGCCACCTTGAGTTGCTGTACATTTTCAGGTGTAATTTGCGTAGACGCAGCATGGCGCATGCCGCCCGGGTCATTTCCATAAGCAGGCCAATCATGATATCCCTGCTTATTTTGCTGAGCCTGTAGCTTAGGCAATAGAACTGCGACGAAGCAAATCCATAGTAATAGTCCTTTTTTCATGTTTCAATGTATTTGGGTTGTGCAGGCTAAAGTAAAGGTTACCAAACCATAGATGGTCCTTTCCTATAATATGGACGTCCAAAATTATAATTTTGAACCTGTCAGGCCTGATTGAGCATATTTTTGCGGTACTGAGAAGGGGTGAGGCCGGTAAACTTTTTAAACGCAGATTGAAATGTGGATTTGGAATTGAAGCCGGTATCAAAGGCAATCTGCTCTATTTTGTAGTGCTGGTAAGCAGGCTCAGTCAGGCGGTTTTTCATCTCCTCTACCCGGTGCTTATTGACGAAATCTGAAAAGTTAAGGTCAAACTGTTCATTAATTACCTGTGAGAGGTGGTGATGAGAAACTTTCAACTGATCTGCCAGTACTGGCAAAGTAAGCTCACTGTTAAGATACACTTTATCATGCTTTATGGCTTTTTCCAGTTTATGGACAATATCTTCTGTCATCTCCCTATCCAGCACAGATCTCTCATACTTTTTCCCGGACTGCTTTTCCGTCCCGAACTCCTGCAAATGACTAATGAGGTAAAAGCTAAGCCCGTAAAAAATACAGGAGCAACTCAGGGAAATATAGATATCACCCAGATCATCTTCAGAAGTGAATGAGAACACAGCTACGAGCAGCATTAATAGAGTAAATGAAGCCAGTATACGGGTTAGCCAGCGTAACGATTGATCAGATAAATTCCACAAGGATTCATCCTGCTTTCTGGCATAACGATAAATCAGCCATATGCTATACAGTAAATAAGGGAACATGAAGCTGAGGGTAACTACATCCAGCCAGAAACTTACCAGAAATTCGTACTCGGGAAAATACCAGATCTTCTCCGCAGGTATCCATTCTGCTATGGGTTTGTGATAAGCCCCGGCAGTGTCCTGAATTTTGTAAGCATTTGACTGAAGGTAAAATGGGATACGCCCAATAAACTGAGCCAGGGCAGGAAGTAAGTGAATGCTATGTTTTTTTATGCTGAACCTGAAGTCAGGTCTGAGCAGGCTGAGGGTGTAGAAGTAGGTGAGCGGTCCCAGGAGGAAGACGGCAGGCTCTTCCAGATTGATCAGAAAAGGAAAATACTGAATGTATCCACTGTAGCTCAGGAAAATTTCTAAGACAATGAATGCCAGAATAAAGAGGTTGATACCCAGCTGACGATTTGCCCGCTGATTGCCTTTTTTAAGCGTAAAGAAAATGACAGAAAGGAACAGTCCCTGTACTACACCCAAAAGGTTAATCACTCCAAGCCAGTCTAGAAAAGGTTCAGGCATATTATTCAATCAAAGCTTATGGATAGCAATTTAGCGGAATTTAGATTGAAGAACCAGTACTTAACATAGGTGCTTTATGTATGACAATTTTTGCTGGATTGAACTTAAATACCCGACCAAATTAAATTACAATAATCAATAAATCAGGAACGCGTTTGCAAAGTGTTACGAATGCGCAACAGAAATTGTAATTTGTCTTGAATGACTACTTAATTATATGTTCCAAAACTTTACTTCAAGTATTACTTAGCTACTGACATTCAAAATGCTGTTTTTCAGTTGTTTATCCTCTTTTACTAAAGTAGTAGTAGAACAACCAATAAAATTACTGAACAAGCTCTACTTTTAGATCTGTACCCTGGGCTAGGGTTTGATAGATCACACAGTAACGCTCAGTAAGCTTGAGTAAAGTTTGAATTTTTTCGTCAGTTTCATCGGTAATAAGCTCAAACCTCAGCGTTATATTTTTAAATCCAACCGGAGCTTCTTTATCCACCGAGAGAGTTCCTCTAAAGTCCAGCGTACCTTCGGCAAACACGCTAGCATCTTGCAGGTCAAAGTTAATGGCAGTAGCCACCGCTTTGAGTGTAACTCCCGCACAGGCAGCCAGAGCTTCCAGCAGCATATCACCGGAACAGGCTGACAAGCCATCCCCTCCGGTGGCAGGGTGCAAGCCTGCTTCCACCATTGCTTTACCGGTTTCAACTTTGCAGCTAATTCCTTCCCCTAGTCTGGCTTTAGCTTTCAGGGTAATCAGCGCTGCTTCGGGCGAAGCTTTGTACTTCTCCTTTAATGGTTGCTGAATAGCTTTTAACTTTTGAATATCCATGTTTGAAAAGACTTAGATTGTGAATAGAAAGTCAATGTTGATAATAATGCCTTCAATTTAGAAAAATCAATATGCAGTATTACTTCAACCTTTCATAAGGTATTTCAAACTTTACTATTCTATTCCACTCAGGAGTACTTCCCAAATCCATTCCTGCTCTTGCCCAAACTGTTTGGGTACTTTTTTGACTACAAAGTGAGCCTGCCTAGCCTGGGAGGTAGTATTCTCATGATCAATAATCTGCTCAAAGGATAAGGTGCCAATATACTGATTTGCTTCAAACGCATGAAGAGCTTCTGCTACTTCAACATTTTGAAGGCTGTATATTTCAGTAGTGGGAACGCCTTCCTTAAGTTCATTTAATAAGTCCTGTAGTCTCTGACTGTCCTGCTCACCAACAGTGATGCTAACTGTGCTGTCTACGAACAGACTTTTTAGTTGACGCTCTGCATGTTGCTGAAAGACGCTGTCCAGCGATGGCTGATGCAACAGATTGAGGTAGTCGTAAAAGTCCTTAAGTTTCTGTATAGCTCTCACCTCAAAGGCCTTCAGTTCTTCAGCGGTAGGCTGTTCAGCCATAAATCGGGCTTGCAGTTCTTCATAGAGCAATCCATTTTCTTCAGCTTCCAGGCTTTCTTCCAGCATTTTTTCACGATGGGTGCTGGCACAAGCAGCAAAGAAAAACAGCAAAGCCATCAACAGCAAGGGGAAACATGCCCTTACATTCCGTCTTTTATATTTTGATTTATTCATGATTCTTGGCTTGAATTTGCTTAAACCTCAGGGTTTTGATCTTATCTCCTACATACTGCATATCCAGTATCTCAATATTGCTCAGGCTTTGTACCGGCATCGTAAGCTTGTTGATAAAGTCCCACTTATTATACATCTCCATGCCCAGCTGTTCATGATCAAAAATCTGGTAGATACGTGCCTCTTCACTAATCATGCTGTCCAGCTGAGCCCTGCGTAGTTTCCAGTCCTCCACATTTGCATTTGAAAACACCCTGATCATCCAGGCATAATCGTTGGTCTTGAGCGGAATCAATTCATGCGCCTGCTGTTTATTGAGTTTTCGTACAATAGTGTCGGTGTGGTAGTAAGGTCCTTTGACGATAAACTGCACTTCTTCCTGATCACTGCTGAATTGAATACAGCCCTCATCTCCAGCCAGCATTCTGTAGGGCGATTCGTTGTTATGCAGAATGATGATATTCAGGCTGGCATCCAGTATTGGCTGCTGATTGTAGGCATTGACAAAGCAAAATTGATAATGTTCGGGCTGTCTGGCATTGAGATAAAATACTCCCATCAAAACAATTGCCAGGGTGATCCCAATCCAGAGCGGACGAATGCTCAACTTTTTCGGGATACTGCCTGGCAGGGAAAAGGATTTCTTTTCAGTTTTAAAATGCTCCCAGTTCCTGAAGCCTACGTACTGACACAGCAGATCCAGCATATCAATTCTGGGTAAGTGCTCATGTTCGGATTTGATATGGGTATAAAACCACTTTTCACTGACTCGCCCATTGACACTGCGGATCAGGTCTTCCTGCAGATAGCGGATTTCCTTCCCTTTCCATTCCTCAATTTCCTTATCCACCTCCGGAAAGGCAGTCCGCAGTTGCTCAGCGATCTCTCGCTTCAGCAGTTGGAAATATGTGAGTTCGGTTTCAGACATATACGCTGTAAATAATAACCATAATGGGCGATTTAGGCCTTTGTAAAATGCTTATTCTGCTTGTAAAATAATTTACAAAGACTTTACCGCTTCCTTTTTTCTTACAGAGCATAGCAATTTTTAAGTTCAGTACATTACCAAATTCCTAAAGCTATGTCTAAAGTCAAAGAAAATTCCCTGAAAGTGATAATACGATTTTTAGTTTGGATGAGCAGCAGTGTTGTCATATTTATACTGCTTTTACTGCTAATCGTGGCCTGCCAGCCTACCCAGCAGCATGCACAGAAAGGACCTATTGAAAATGATGAAGATTTTGAGGTTGTACCTGCACCTTCTACTCAGCAGGAAGATTATACTGACCCTAATGAGCCTCCGGCAGATCTTGATTTTGAAATGGACATTGAGATTGAAGAGGAAACACAAATTGAAGAAATGGTCTTTGAGGGAGCGCCTCAGGAAGAGCATATTTTCCTTCATGTTGAACCTGAAACTAAAATACAGGAGTTTAATACCGAAGAATACGATCGTATTTATGAAAACGAATTTCAGCAGGTATGGCAGCAGCCTATCTCTACTTTTTCCATTGATGTAGATCAGGCTTCTTACAGCAATACCCGTCGTTTCATTACCCAATTCCATCAGCTGCCGCCTAAAGATGTGGTGCGCATTGAAGAAATGATTAACTATTTTCAGTATGATTATCCTCAGCCTGAGGGAGAGCATCCTTTTTCAATTTATACTGAGCTGGGTTCTTGTCCATGGAATGTTGAAAACCAGTTGCTACATATTGGGATTCAGGGAAAGACGCTGGATTATGAAAACCTTAAGCCCAGCAATCTGGTCTTGCTCCTGGATGTATCTGGCTCTATGGATGAACCCAATAAACTGCCCTTGGTCAAGCGCTCCCTTCACCTTCTGCTTGATGCATTAGGAGTGCAGGATAAGATATCCATTGTAGTGTATGCCGGAGCCTCTGGCCTGGTACTTCCCGCTACCCCAGCCTATCAAAAAGATAAAATCCTGAAGGCCATTGATCATCTTGAAGCCGGAGGCTCAACTGCTGGGGGTGAGGGCATTGCTTTGGCTTATCACATTGCCGAGAAAAATCTGATTCCGAAAGGAAATAACCGGGTAATTCTCGCAACCGATGGTGATTTTAATGTAGGGACATCATCCACCTCCGAACTGGTAAGGATGATAGAGAAAAAACGTAAATCGGGTATCTACCTTACCATCTGTGGATTTGGGATGGGTAATTATAAGGATGGACGCATGGAGCAAATCAGTAATGCTGGAAATGGCAATTACTTCTACATTGATAATATAAAGGAAGCCCAGAAAGTTTTTGTTCGTGAAATGAGGGCTAATCTCTTTACCATTGCCAAAGACGTAAAAATTCAGCTGGAGTTTAATCCCACTCAGGTAAAAGCTTATCGTCTGATCGGTTATGAAAACCGGAGTCTGGCGAGGGAGGATTTTGATAATGATTTGAAAGATGCTGGAGAATTGGGAGCAGGGCATACTGTCACCGCACTTTATGAAATTGTACCAGCCAGCCTGGATGAAAAAGCTACAGTAGATGCCTCCCTGAGATATCAGCAAAGCCAGACCACCACCTTAGCCAATTCTAAAGAGTTATTGTCTTTCAAACTGCGCTACAAGCCTATTGATAGTGACAAAAGTCAATTGATCACTCAGTTGGTGATACAGGAACAGTATCCTGGAGTGCCTAGCTATAATTTTCGTTTTGCTAATGCAGTAGCTGGTTTCGGCATGCTGCTCCGTGATTCTCAGTACAAGGGGAGCCTCACTTATGATGAAGTGATACAAATGGTAGAAGGTACAATGCATTCAAAAGATGAAGAGAAACGCGAGTTTGTCCAGTTGGTAAAGGCAGCCTCATTGCTGGATCAATAAGCAGGTTGATGTAACTGGGTGGCGCAGAAATACAGTGATATAAAGTAAAAAGCTTTCAGTCTCAGGGTGATTTGCATCGTTTTACCTTTTTGACTGAAAGCTTATTTTATTTTTGAAAAGTTGTCTATTCAGACAGTAGAGCTTTTGCCTATGCGGGCGTCTATGGAATATTTTCCTGCTCCGGAAAAGAGAAACTGAATAGCGATAAAAGCAAATAACAAGGCTTTTTCTCTCTCTCCAAAACCTTGGTCGGCATGGGCCAAAAATACTGCCGTTGCCATGTTGAGGACAATAAGTAAAGCAGCAGGACGGGTAAGTAAACCAATAGCCAGTAGTATACCGCCTCCAAACTCAGCCAGGGTTGAACCCCAGGCGAAGAAAGGAGGTAAGCCCAGGTTACTCACCATGCCCATAAAACCTTCCGAGGGAGGGACTTTCCCTAATCCATGACCGAACGCCAGAGCTAGTCCGGCAAATACCCTTAGAATAAGCAGACCGATATCAGTACCGGGTGCATTGCCTAAATTGTTTCCGAATAAAAACTTGTTTTTTGCCATAATTGAAAGTTTGGTTGGTTGTATGTAATTGTTTGAAAATGAGGATATCCTATCAAACTCTGTAGAAAAAAGTACAGCACTAACTAAAATTACAAAATATTCTACTAAAACAATAGAATTAGGGGTATTGACTTATCAATGAAGTTGACACCACACTTGCAGAGACTAGTTTACTTATCTGTGTTTTTTTTGTCATCTTTTCTGGTGATTAACTTCAATTTCTGTGTATATTCAAGCTTATTTATTTACTACAGCAACCTGATTTTAGCATGAATAAGTCTAACGCTTCTCGCAGACAGTTTATTAAAAATAGCGCATTAGCTTCCGTAGGCGCTGGCCTTGCCACTTCTTTTTCAGCCCGTTCTTATGCCAATATTTTAGGCGCTAACGACAGGGTAAATGTGGGTATTGTGGGCTTTTCTAACCGCGCCAAAGGTTCTCTCATTCCTGCTTTTATGAATCATGCTGATGAGCTTAATTTTAAGTTCGTTGGTGTATCTGACATATGGAATCGCCGTCGCGACGAATGCCAGGCGTTTTTCAAAGAAAAAGGCTGGGATAGTGTAAAAGCTTATCGCAATAATGAAGAACTTTATGATAGCAAAACGGTAGATGCAGTCATCATCAGTACCGCTGACTTTCAACACGCTTTACATGCCAAGGAAGCCGTAGAGGCCGGTTGTGATGTGTACTGTGAGAAACCATTTGGCGAGTCTATGGAGGATATTAAGGCAGGATTGGAAGCCTGTGAACGCTCTGGTAAAGTGGTGCAGATTGGCTCACAGCGTCGCAGTGGACCTAATTATCATGCAGCTGAAAAGTTTATCAAAGACGGTAAGTTTGGGGATATTACAATGGTAGAAATGACATGGAATGTCAACCAGCCGGGTAGGTGGCGTCGTCCTGACCTGGTCGCCAGCATTCGCAAAGAAGATACTGATTGGGACCGATTCCTGATGAACCGTCCCAAAGAAGCCTGGGACCCTCGCAAATATCTGGAGTATCGCCTATTCTGGCCTTATTCTTCCGGGATTCCCGGACAGTGGATGTCACATCAGATTGATACGGTACACTGGTTCAGTGGCTTAGAGCATCCTCGCAGTGTTTCTGCCAATGGTGGTGTTTACGTATGGCAGGATGGTCGCAAAAACGCTGATACCATGACAGCCGTTTTTGAATATGGGCCTGAAGATGATCTTTCCAAAGGATTCCAGGTAGTATATTCTTCCCGCATGCACAATTCCGCAGGAGGCGTTAAGGAAATTTACTTCTCTAATGCAGGAACTTTGAATCTTGAAAACAACACCATCTCGCCTGAAGGAGGCCTGAGTGAAAGACATGCCAGAGATATGGGTATGCAGGCTAATTTGCTTCCTGAAATGTCATTGGCTGATGCAGTGAAAGTTGAAACTTCAGCCAACACCGGGGTAGATAATATGACCTCTGCTCATATGCGCAACTGGATGGAATGTGTGCGCGATAGCAATGTAAAGACCAACGCTCCTGTTCAGGTGGGCTATAATCACGCAGTAGCGAATATTATGACCACTACAGCCCTGCATACCGGTAAGCGGGTTACTTTTGATAACAAAAGTCAGCTGATCGTGCAAAGTTGATCAGAGATTCTATCAGTTATGAAATTACGGAAATATACCAATTGAAGCTAAAGCACGTTTTAACACGCAAACAAACCTATGCAGAATACCATGAAAATCTCATTAACATTTTTTTTAGTGGTTATGGCCTATGCCTTTTTTAAACATGGGATAAAACTGCCTAATGAATCAACTCCTCAAAATATTCCCGTTGAAGTGAAGGAAAAAGTAAGTGTTGTACATCACGAGGATGAGAAAAAGGTAACGATCATGATGGATGGAGAACTATTTACTTCCTATATCTATCCTGATGACCTTGAAAAGCCAGTGCTATATCCTGTCGTAGCGCCCGGAAACATCACACTCACCAGGGGATTTCCTTTGGAGGCCAAAGCAGGTGAGAGAGTAGATCACCCTCATCATGTAGGTATCTGGATGAATTATGGAGATGTCAATGGTTTGGATTTCTGGAACAATTCCTACAATATACCTGAGGATAAAAAAGAGGATTATGGTAGTATTCGTCATCAGAACGTTATTAGTACAAAGAGTGGTGAAGAAGGAATACTTCAGGTAAGTGCCGATTGGATGACACCCCAGGGTAATCAATTACTGGATGAACAGACCACTTTCTATTTCAGAGAGGAAGATGACCAGCGTATCATTGACCGGGTAGTCGTATTGAAAGCTCAGGGTGAAAAAGTAAACTTCAATGACAATAAAGAAGGGATGATCGCCATACGTGTTACCCGTGCACTGGAGTTTCCTTCTGAAAAACCATTGAAACTTACTGATGGACAGGGAAAGCCAATGGAAGAAGCTGTTCTCGACAATGAAGGCGTAAATGGCAACTATCTGAGCAGTGAAGGCGTCAGTGGAGAAGAGGTATGGGGAAAAAGAGCTGAATGGATGAAGCTTTACGGGGAGGTTGATGGCGAGCAGGTAGCAATAGCTATTATTGATCATCCGCAGAATCCCGGATATCCTACTTACTGGCATGCGAGAACTTATGGATTGTTCGCTGCTAATCCTCTGGGACAAGCAGTATTTTCTGATGGAAAAGAATCACTTAACTTGAGTTTGAATCCTAATGAGGAAATAACCTTCCGCTACCGCATGGTTGTTTCTTCTGGCGAGAGCCTGACTGAAACTCAACTAAACGCGCTTGCCAAAGATTTCAGCCAGGTGCTTTAAATTATTCTTAGGTTTCTGACATTTGCAGTTTTTAGAAGCTTGTATATTTCAGGCATACAATTTTTTTATCGAATAAAAAATCTTACTTATTATCATCAACAGAGAAACTATTCTAAATGCTGAGCCTCCTTCAGGTTTTCCTGGTAGAGCCACTCTTTGGCCTCCTCAAGGGTATCCAGTAGTTTCATTTTTCTGCCTGTAATTGAAATAATAGAGTTTACCATCAGGGCACTGAGCTGACTTAAGCCACACACAGCAGTAGCCCTCACTTTAGGATTGTTCTTTTTTACGGTTTCTTTGATTACCGATAATAGTTTTGAATTGAACCTGGTATCTCTGGCATTGACTAAGGAAAACATACTTTTGTCAGGAAGTGTACTGGCAATTTGTTGTACTTTCTCAAAACAAGGAATAGCCATATCTCCTGAGCAGGAAGAAACATCGGTATAAACGATATTGATAGTTTTGTACTTGATAATTGTGCAATCTGGCATCAGTGAATCAATTAGGTTCAATGAAATTAATAACTGCCTGTATTACGAGCATATGATAAGCCAGGAAAATACTACATTGTGCTTTTTCAGCAGATACTTGCTACAGAAGATTGATCATAAATAATTTTTTTATCCAAAAATGGGATAGTAGGGCACATTAGAACACAGAATTCAATGAAAAAGAAAATTGTCACCTTTGGAGAAGTATTGATGAGACTGACACCTGATAACTATGCTACTTTTGCACAGACGAAATCGCTGAGCATGGAGTTTGGTGGGGGAGAAGCTAATGTAGGCATCACTCTGGCCTATCTGGGAGATGAAGCTACGCATCTTACTGCCTTTCCAGATAACTATCTTGGCAAGTCGGCTACCCAGTTTCTTCGCCATCACTGGCTAAAAACTGATGGTATTGCGTATGTAAACGGCAGAATGGCCCTCTATTTTGTAGAAAAAGGAGCAGTTCACCGCCCCAGTAGAGTGGTTTACGACAGAGAAGCTACAGCTTTTACGCATATTAACGCAGATACATTTGAGTGGCAGGAAATTCTTACACAAACAGACTGGCTACACTGGACAGCGATTACGCCCGCAATAGCCAAAGGACCTGCAGAATCACTTAAACAAGCCTTGATTCAAGCCAGTAAACTAAAAACCAAAGTATCATGCGATCTGACCTACAGGGCTCAACTTTGGAAAGATGGGCGTCAGCCTCATGAGGTGTTGCCTGATTTGCTAAGTCATGTGCAGGTGCTAATGGGAAGTTCTTTTGATTTTGCCAAAGCCCTGGCCATGGATGAGCTTGCTGAAATGAATTTTGAAGAGGCGGCAAAAATTGTAAAAGATAAATATCCCAATATTGAATTAGTTGCTGATAAAATTAGGGAGACTAAACATGCCTCTCATTATACTATTGAAGGTGTAATGTGGGATGGAAATAATATGATCAGTACCGAAGTCATTGATATTCCCCAGGTGGTTGAAAGAATCGGTTCAGGAGATGCTTTTGCTGCTGGCCTCATTTATGGGCTGCTCCATTACGATGATCATTTAGAAGCATTACGATTTGGTGCAGCCACCTGTGCCTTGAAACATACGCTGGAAGGAGATATTTGTCCGGTCTATTTGGATGATGTAATTCGGGTCATGCGAGGCAATAAAGCCAATATTCTCAGATGATAAAGTCTTTGATAAGTTTCTCTTTAAATTCAACAGAAAAATAATGTTATAAATCTGCATTCATATAAGATTCGTATGTAAACTATTATATATTAAATATAATTTTATGAATCTAGATGTTAACGTTAGTGCACCTTTAATTCAATCTGAAGATATCTTTGGAAGGAAAATAGATCTAAACACTTATAAAGGAAAAAAAGTGTTTATAGGTTTTTTTAGGCATGCAGGTTGTCCTTTTTGCAATTTAAGAGTACATACCTTAACTAAAGCCCATGAAGAACTTAAGGCTCTGGGCCTTGAAATGATTTTCTTTTTTGAATCAAGTAAATCTGTATTGCTCAGGAGTACCTTTCACCAAGAAGTTTCACCCATACCCTTAATTTCTGATCCGGAGAAGACTTATTATAATGCCTACGGCCTTGAAAATTCTGCACAAAAAGCGGCGATTGGACATATCAGATCTTTTGTAAAATCTGCAATACAGGCCAAAATGAAGGGATTACCTATGCATATGATGGCCGATGGAGAATCCATCCGTACGATGCCTGCTGAATTTTTGCTGGACGAAAATCTGATAATAAGAAAGCTACATTATTCTCAAGGGCTTAGCGACCGAATGTCTTTAGATGATATTTACGCATTTGCTAAACAACAAAATGCACGTGCAGTGATATAACCCTCTTATATAGAGGGTTATGAAGATCATGTCAGCTGTTAATGATTTCTAAAGAAACTTTCGCCTAAGGAAAGCTTACTAATTTATAGGTAGTACAAGCAGTTTATTATTTTCTACCTTGTTATTACTGATCAGGCGAATCACGTAACTTCCATGAACGATCCCCTGAGTATCCCAGTAGATGGATTGATTACCTGCAGACAGCTTTTCATCAACGAGAATGCTAACAAGTTTTCCCTCTGCAGAATAAACCCCCAGCCATACCTGCTCACTATTTTTTAACCAGAATTGAATATATGTACCTTCTGAGCTAGGGTTAGGATAACATTTAAGTTTAGTTTGCTGAAAAAGTGGGCCATCTACACTCAATAGAGCATTTACAGAAACATCAAAACTGAAGGGCAAAGATATTCCGTATTCGTCACTAACTTCTACCTGCACGGAAGTTTGCCCAATTTCCAGTGCTTCAATGTGTAGTTCATCTTCTATAATTAAAGTGCTGACAATGGAAGTGTCTTCCACTGTGCTATTGAAAAACACCTTCTGGTCTAGCAAATTTTCTACCACATCTCTGAGCGAAATGATATGCTGCTTACCTTTCTCTAATGCAATGTCAGCTAACGCTTCATTTTTCTGTAGTGATGTATTGACGCTGGTATTCAGTGTAAGTAAGACGCTCGCGCCATCCGGATCATAAGCTGCCAGGGTAATGCTAGAGCTTCCCGGCTTAAAAGGTTTGATGTAAAGTGAATCAGTGCTCAGGAAAAATTGAGTGGCTTCTTCAACTGCACCTATGCTAACATACCAAAGACTATCATTATCGGGGTCAGTAAAAAGTGAATCCAGCCTGACACTTATAGGTTGGTTTAACTCTAGTATATAATGCAGCTCAGACTGATTGGCATGTGGCGCTTGATTTTCCTGTTCTGGCTCAGGACTTTCCTGCTCATTATCATTTCCTGCTACAGTGTCAGCATGTGTGATGCTGACTCCAAAACTAAAGTTAATTCCTTTTCCCTTGATATCTTCTATGATAAGGTCTAATACTGTACTACCTGTATCTAGGGGCTTTACCTCCAATAAACTGCCTTCAACATTACCTAAAACGATATTCGGATTGCGGCTACGTGCAGAAAACTTCAGCGGATACCCTTCGGGATCAGCAAAATGTTTTGCAAGATTAAAGCGGTAAACTTCTTCACCCCACCTCAGTGCCTGACGGTGCAGAGAGTCAGTGACTACCGGTGCGGCATTGTACTCCATCGTATCCCCATACACACTCAAGATAACAGTAATCTTGGTATTGGGTTTGTGCGGATCATTTGAATTGAAATTCAGCAGGGCAGCATATTCCCCATTGGTCAATTCATCAGTCTTGATATTAAAAACGATGTCAATACTATCTGATTTTGCGATACTTCCCTTTATTTGTTCAGGTTGTATCCATTGCACATATGGTCTGGTGACATATTGACCAAATGTACTTCCCCTAAAGAAATAAACGCCACTATAGTCATCCAAACCTAAATAAGTAAACTGAGTACGGGTGTTACTTCCTCCTAAAGGATTGTACGCTATATACCATTTATTTTTCCTGATATCATAAATATTCCAGGTTGAACCTGATGCAGTATATAAAAATTGCTCATAAGGTTCAACAGCACTTCCATTATTCAAAATATTGGGAGTATCCTTCAGCTTCTCCCAAATATTACTTTTTATATCGTAGCTATATAGCTCATGAGAAGTATGCACATACAAACGACCACCATAGTGAGCCATACCTCTGTAAGTATTTTGCTTTTGGGTAGCAAGACTTTTCCATTTGGCATGCTCGGGATCATATTGCTTAAGCGCTCCGTTTGCAAATAATATATACAGATGGGTATCATCAGAAGTAATGAAAACGGGATTTGAAGCCATTTCAGGTGCACTTAAGCGAGTCCACTTATCTTCATTAATATCATAACTGAACAGAAAGTTTGTTTTTTCACTGGTGATATAATAAATCTTGTCCTTGAGAGAGGCTCCATTGGTATGATCTACAAAATTAGCGTTAGGCATGTTAGCTACCTGCTCCCATCTTCCATTTTTTACATCATACTTGTAAAAACTACTGCTGTAATATTGTTTTGTGAAAATAAAAGGGTAGCCAACTGCGGCAGTCAAAGTTGAGGCACTGTAGTTAAAGCCAAAAGGAAAAGCCTTGGTTTTAAAGTTTTCTTCTTTCCCTAATGAATAGTTGTCATCTACGGTTGTATTTTCCGGCTCGTAGTGGGTATAGGCTATGTTCAAGTTCCAGTTCAGGGCACTGCCCCCCTGATTTTGAATGGAAATGGTTTTATTGGTTTCGTGCCCTTTGTAAAGATTGACTTTTATAGTATCGGTGTTCGTTGCAATAATTGGTGGTTCTAAAGCACGTCCCGATAGTTTGACCTGGTAATCAGGCAGCTTGCTTTTGAACGTCAGTATGGCGTGCTGTTCTCCTGCCCGCTCAGGTGCAAAAGTTAGTTCAATTTGCTGATCTGCGTAGGGAGAAAGGATGAGCTCAGAGACATCAGCATTATAGGCAGAGGAGGTAATTTCTATGGAAGAAATGCTAAGCGTATCTGGCCCGAGGTTAGAGATAGTGAGCGTATCAGTCATACTTTGCCCTACAAACAGATTGTCAAAATGTAAGGAGTCGGTGGAGGTAACAAGAACCGGTGCTGAATTAACTTTTAAAGTGACCGGAATCTTTACTTCTTTCCTCAGAGGATCGTTAGAAGAAACCACTAACTGTTGTTGATAGGTACCCGAAGCAAGTCCTCTGGCTAAAAAACTTACCGATAAATCTTGTGATAGACCGGCAGCTACTTGTCCACTTTCCGGATATTCCAGCCATTGATGAGACTTGGAGGAATAAAGCGCATACTCAGTAGCATTTTTTAGAAAATTTTGAATACCCTTTTCCTGATCTTTATAGAACTTTTCCCAATACATACAGCTCAAAATAACTTCTCCTTTATCCAGCGGAAAAAGAGCAGTGGTAGGATATTGACCATTTTCGTAGGTTGTAAGTATCAGACTTTTTTCCGGCAGGTTTTGAATTCTTCCGCTACTGGCAAAACTGCTATTGATGCTTTCGGGAATATTGCGGTTAATCAGATGAGGTATGCTTTTTTGATTCTGAGTGTTGTTATAGCCATTGTTGATAAATGCTCCGGCAGGCGCATTTACATCATTATATCCTGCGATCAGGTACAGCACTACACCTCCTTGTCTGACATATGCTTCAAATTTGTCTACTTGGGCATTGATAAGTCTGGTATGGCTGTAGTTTTGTCCCCCGGTAACAATAATCAGCTGATACTCTGAAAAATCTTTTTCATCCATCTGATTGTGGATGATTACATCCGGACTTATATCAAATTCTTTTTTCAGAAAATCTTGCATGTAGAAACCCCAATCAGCATAACTTTGCACTACCAGTACACGAGAAGATTCATTCTCACTTGTATTTATGGCATTTTGTGCTGATTCAATTGAGCTGAGCTGATAGGTGAGTGTACTTTTACCCTGGCTGTTATCAATACGCAGCTCCAGGCTTAAGCTATCCCCATTAGAAAGCTCGGCAGATAATGAGTCAGGATTTACTTCTATAAATGGAGCACCAGTAGTAGTTGTATCTACTACATTGGAGATTTCTGAGCCTAGCCCATTCAAGTCAATTGCTTTTATGACAAGATAAAGCTTGGTTTCTGCAGGTAGTCCATCAACTATTGTATTTTCCTTCTGTCCCGGAGCTTTGGGCGCTATGGATTGATTTACGACTGTAGCCTGATCAAAATTGGCTGCGGTAATAGGTTGCTGAGCATACCTGATATCATATTTTGATGCAATACCCCTTAGACTGTCGGCACCGCTGGCTGTCCAGCTCAACACCATACTTCCAAAAGATACCGAATCAATTTTAAGATCGGCAATAGGAGCAGGTGCAACCTGATCATCATCTGAAAACAAAGCCTGGTAGGCGTTGAGTCGCCCTGCTCCTAGTTTTCCTTTGTAGTAGGGGTTGAGCGGATCTATATTTTCTGCTGAGCTAAGCAACAAATGCTTTACCTGATCTGGTTTAAAACCTTCTTTACCGTACTTGGAAACAATCAATGCAGCCACGCCGGAAACATGCGGACATGCCATAGAAGTACCAGAAAGATAACCATACCCATTTCCAGTATACGTACTCAACACATCTGTTCCCGGTGCAGAAATTTCCACCCAGTCACCATAATTAGAAAAGCTAGATTTGTGGTCATTGTGGTCGGTAGAAGCTACGGAAAAGCAGGATTCATAAGAGCCGGGATAACCGGCGCCTGGATAAGAAGAATTATTATTGCCTGCAGCAAAGAAAACAATTCCCCCGGCCATAGGCCCAGTTTGCAGGTTCTTATCATAGTTTTCTTCTGAGTTATCATATCCGGCTCTTGCAATAAAATAATCAATAGCATCTTCCAGAACCTGGCTTTGAGCCCCTCCGCCCCAGCTGTTCTGAGCGATTACTGCACCATTATCGGCAGCATATACAAATGATTCAGGAAATCCGCCCTGACTGTAGCTTCCAAATACGGCACAGGACATAAGTCGTACACCATCAGCTGTACCGGAACCGCCAGCAATTCCGGCAACTCCCTTGTCATTATTATTGATTGCGCCTACCGTACCCCCTACATGTATTCCATGGCGATGGGGTAGGAACTCTCCTCTTCGGTCACCAAAACCATACCCGTTGACATCATCTACATAGCCGTTATTGTCATCATCTAAGCCTTTTGTGCCGTTCAGTTCTGCCTGATTTACCCACATTGCTTCTTTTAGATCTTCATGATTGATATCCATACCTCCATCAATGATGGCTACGATAACGCTACTATCACCCGTTTCTATGTTCCAGGCATCAGGTAGTTGTATGTCAGCTCCTACAGTGCCTCCGCTTTGTCCGGTATTTTGGTAGTGCCATTGATCCTTAAGGCGTGGGTCATTCATACTTATCAAAGATGAGTCCGTAACATCCAGGCTCATCTCATAAACCGGTTCAGCCCATTGAACTGCGCTATTCTGCATATAATGCTGTATCACTTCCTTTACCTCCTGACGGAGTGTGTCCTGAAACTCTATTTCATACCATTGATGAAGCTCATAACTGCGATGGGCATATTCATATTTTCCGGCGTAAGGGAAAACTCTTTTCATTTCTTTTACCTCAAAAGATTGGTTGAGTTGAGCCAGGCTAGGATAACTTGTACTTAAGATACTTTGAGAAAAAACACTTAATTGAATCGCAAGAGAATCGTCTAATTTAATATGAAGTTTTTTAGGATTGATTTGGATCTTTTGAGCATAAGAAGGGAGGGATAAGCTAATTAAAAGAATAGATAGCCCGGCAAAACAATTCAGTAAATTTTTTGTCATTATTTAAAATTTAGCAATAAAAAGTACATGTTATGTTTTTAACTTTTACAGGTTGATATAGATTTATACTCCTATAATTAGGCATAAAATTAAATATTTAGGTTATTAGTACAATAAAAGTAATAAAAAATGTAAAAATAAAGTACAATAAATATTTTAATAATAAATTTTACTTTTTTACTTCATCTTATATATGAATGCCTCGGGTCGTCAACAAAGCTGACTATAAAGCTTTGATGTCCTTAAATGGGTTCCACTGAAGCGTATACTGAAAAAATGAAGGTAAATACTTAAGGAATAAAGGATGGGGAACAAAAGATTATTTGTATGAAGTAGAAGTAGCAAATAGTAAGAATGTATATTATTCCTGTTTGAAAGTGATCAGGAAGCATTTAAATTGGAGTTGAATCTGATTAAAAAAATTAGAGGAATGGATCACTTTTTTGATCCATGCTCTGTCTGCGAAGAATTAGCATCAATAAAATGAATAACTACCAACTCAAATACCTGAAACTATTAGCCAAGCATTATCCAAACAGGGTAGAGACTGCCAAGGAGATTGTCATGTTGAGTTCAATACTGAACCTTACCAAAGGCGCTGAGATTTTTCTGAGCGATGTACACGGGGAGTTTGAGGCATTTCAACACCTGATGCGCAATGGTTCGGGGATTATCAAGCAGAAAATCAAAGAGCTTTATGCTGATGCCTTGTCAGAACAGGACGTCAATCTGCTGTCTTCTGTCATCTACTATTCCAGTGAGAAAATTGAACTGATCAAGCAGCAACATGCAGATATTGCTTCATTTTATAAGTGGACACTGAATTATCTGATCCAGATCACCAGAGATTTTGCTTCCATCTACTCTAACCGAAAGCTTAGAAAATTACTACCGGCCGGTTTTAGCGATATCATTCTGGAACTGGTAGCCGAAAGAGAAGTAGGAGAGAAGAATAATTACTATAACCATCTGCTGGACAGTATTATCAGACTGGATCAGGCAGATAAACTGATAGAAGAGTTTTCCCGTTTTATCCAGATTCTGTCAGTCCATAAAGTGCATATTATCGGTGATGTGTATGATCGTGGTCCCGGTGCTGAAATTATCATGGATGAATTGCAACGGCTGCATTCGGTAGATTTTCAGTGGGGCAATCACGATATCGTCTGGATGGGTGCTGCCTGCGGTTCCGAAGCCTGTATGGCCAATGTGTTGAGGCTTTCTTTACGGTACGGAAATACCGATACTCTGGAGAAAGGTTACGGTATTCATCTGATGCCGCTGGCTTCTTTTGCGATTGAGCATTACAAAACGGACCGAAGCATAGTGTTTGATCCCAAAGTTTCTCCCGATGATATGCTCAATGAGTCGGAGCAGTGGCTCAATCGCCTGATGCACAAAGCGATCTCTATCATTCAGTTTAAACTGGAAGGCCAACTTATCCAAAGGCGCCCGGAATTTGGAATGAACGACAGGCTGCTACTGGATAAAATTGATTTTGAAAAAGGTAGCATCCATTTAGGTGAGAACGAACATCCGCTGAAGGATAGATTCCTACCTACTATTGACCCAACTGACCCTTATGAGCTGAGCAGGGAAGAAAAGGAATTGGTGAAGCGACTGATGAGTTCATTTCTGAAAAGTAAGCGACTTCAGCAGCATGCTCAGCTTTTGTTTGAAAAAGGGAGCATGTACAAAGTAACCAATCAGAATTTGCTCTACCATGGCTGTATTCCACTTACGGAGCATGGGCAGTTTAAAGAAGTAGATTTGGGCAAAGGTAAAAAAAGTGGTAAAGCACTTATGGATTTTTTTGATCAGGAAATGACGGTTGCCCGCAGTGGTAAGCGCCATACAGAGGCTAAAAATTATGCGGTAGACCTAACCTGGTATTTGTGGGCTGGACCTTTGTCTCCTCTGTTTGGAAAAGACAAAATGGCCACCTTTGAACGCTACTTTCTGGATGATACTGCTGTTCAAAAGGAGGTGAAAGACCATTATTATACTTACCGGGATAGTCCGCAAAGCTGCGAAATGATTCTTCAGGAATTTGGATTGAGTAGAAAAGAAGCAGTGATTTTGAATGGTCATGTCCCAGTTTCTGTAAGAAAAGGGGAGAGTCCGGTAAAAGCAGAAGGCAGATTAGTGGTCATTGATGGTGGATTTGCCAAAGCGTATCAGCAGCAGACGGGTATTGCGGGTTATACGCTGGTGCACAATGCTTACGGAAGGCAGTTGATCGCCCAGCAACCTTTTGAGTCTAAAAAGAAAGCCATAGTGGAAGAACTGGATATCGCCTACAGCGAAACCATTCTCAACCAGTCTCCTCACAAGCAGAAGGTAAAAGACACAGAAGATGGGGAAAAGATACAGGAGAAAATTAACGATTTGCAGGATTTACTTCAGGCCTACGCCAGTGGTTTGATCAAAGAGAAGGTTTAAAGCTACCCCATATTCATTCTCCAGCAACTTAAAAGCCATCAAATTCGGTTCTTTTTAAGGGTGAGTAAACCCTACATCACCCAAAAATAATTCTGTCTTTACCATACCTAATCCATATTTTTTTTTCTTAGATTCATATAAACATTAGCAGTCACATATATTCCCAAAACTCTGTTTTTTGAATTTTTCCGTTCTGCACTACGAATTTATTGGATAGCATCGTACTAACAAACAACCTATAATGTTATGGCTTTCACCGATAATTCAGACCTTTACGGTGCGCTTCATGAAGAAGGGATAAACCGAGTAGTGAAGCACATCAGACGACAGCGCCCTTCCTTGTTTAATTACGGAACTGCATTGATTCAGGCTAATCCAGAACTTCTATGCGAACGCATTGAAAGTGCTCCGGGTGTAAGTACATTGATTACTGTTCAACCGCCTTTACCACTGTTTGGTGCAGAACAGCTAGCTTTAAACTATTGCTTCCAGTTTACTGCCTTTGAAATTGAATTTCATCCTGGCAATGTCATTAACCTTCCACCTCAATTGAATCCGCCATTGCCGGGGCAAAGATTTGCTTTCCGGGCCAAGCTATGTGGTGGCATAGGATGCCCTTCTCGTGAAAACCGACCTCTCATAGACTTTCTTATCAGGCAAACTAAATTTGAGAATAAACTAAGCTTTAGACCTAATTTTTCACGAGATGTTGAAACTAGAATTTTAGCAGCGAATTCCGCTTTGGCAAATGAGAATAGGAACATAGCAAACTTTACAGCTGCAAGCCCACGTTTCACAGACACAGTACGACCCGATATTGGAGGGGTACTGGCTCCCCCTGAACGTCCGGTAACCGTATTCCCCACACAGAAAATTTCTTGTTTTTGCCTGGAATTATTTGCCAAAGGACAAAGCACTATCAATGCTGCTAGCGAGCAGTTTAGCCTGACGCTGGATGGACTGGAAATAGTAGACCTGGAACCGGAAGGTTTAGAAAACAGCCTGGAATGTTATTTCCTTCTGGTAGCCAATAATGTCATCTTTCCTCAGGTCAACGAAGCGGTATCTTCCATGCTGTTTGGTGTTTTTGAATTAGGTGAGCTGGGTTCTCTCTCTTTTTCTGCACCTGCGGTAGCCAACAATCCGGCCATAGAAGAAAATCAGCTCAATCTATTTATGGATGTGGATACCATCAATTTGGATATCCCTCCGATAGTGGTGACTGATGATGACAGCGAGGCACCTGACATCACAAGGACTACCAGAAACAGGGTTAGGACCGGACCTGCTCACATCACCGCGGCGCTTTCCGAAGATTTGTTTAGCCGAATTTTCAGAACGATTCAGGACAATACTACTTTTCAGATTACGGGTGAGCGTACCATCGCAGACGGAGGCTTAGGAAAAGTAGTCGCTGAGTTTGATGTCAGGTTCCATCTGAATAATGGCTCAGTGGATTTTGCCAGCAACAACACCATCAATATTGACGAACTGGATATCAAATGGGATAAGCTGAGTGTAAAGTTTAAGTTTGACATTCGTGAGATATGTACTCCCAAAGTTTGTATCCCCTTTACGGATATCTGTACCCCTCAATGGTGTATTTTTGAAAGCGACTCGGACTTTGAGATTCCGCTGAATATTCCTACCATCTTTACTTCTGAAGTGAGCATCACAGCAAGTCCGAAAGTCTACTACGGCACTGCTCCGGTTACCCAATGGCTGGTATACCTGGATACTGGACCTATAGATGTGGATATCATAGACGTATCGGATACAGTAGGAGATCTACTGGATAATGCCATAGAAGCTGTGGTGGATGCACTTAATCTACCCGATATCGTAGAAGATGTACTCGGTGTATTTGCGGATGTTATCCGTACCCTGCTGGATGTTGGAGACGATGTGGGAGAATGGATTTCTGACCTGATCTTCAACACATTTGGTATCAGTGCGGGCATTAGTGACTTAATTGGAAGTAATCTTTCTAACAAGACGCCACTATTAAAACTTCCCGATCCTTTGGTGATCATGCCAGCCGAAAGTGGTCCTCCCTCATTGACTCAGGTAGCCATTCCTATTGAGTATTTAGGAGCAGAGGTAAATGCTGATGAAATGATTCTTACCCTTGACATAAAAGAATAAAGCTATGAATCTCAGAATAAACCGTTCGTTACTTACACAACAAAAGTGGGACAGCGCTGCGATTAGTCCTTTAGCTTCAGTCGTACATAAATTTAGTGTGCCAGGTCAATACAAACTGATGGTCTTAGCAGGAGAAAAACTGGACAGGGTAGGCGTGATTGATCTGCAGATGGATGAAAATGCGCCTAATGAACAACTAAATATCAATTTGGAAGCTGTGTCTAAAGAAAAGTTTTCCAAAGCCAATCAGATTGCACACTTAGGAAATCCGAACAAGCCGGTTGTTTTTTATTCTTCGGGTGGCACACAAAAATATGTGGTAGTAGCCTATCAGTACGAAAGAGAAAAAGAAGCGAAAGTATTTGATAGTCGGCAGTTACAGGCGGGTGATACTTTTATTGTGCATCCAATAGCCAGTGGTAATTATACATTTACGAGCTCTCTGGGAGGCAAAGGGGAAATTGTCATCAACAAGAAGGCAGGCCGATCTTTACCTACTCAGGGCAATGTAGTTGAATGTACGGATAAAGGCTTTAGCCCTGATAAACTCAAGAGTGATTTTCTTCAACCGGTGTTTTTTCAAATTACAGCACAAAAGCCATCAAGAATAATGATGCAATTTGAGAAGAAGCTTGATGGAGGGGTAGTTAGAAAAGCACAGAAACCAAAGAAAAAGAAATCTAAAAAGAAATAATTATTTCCTGGTGAAAAGAAGCAAGGGGGATTAATTCCCCCTTGTTGGATTACTTTGAGGCATCTCCAGTATGACTGCCGGAATATTTTGCTGGCGATACATTTTATTAAAATTAGCCAGATCAAACTGAATAATTTGCTCTAATGCTTCTTGATGCTGGCTCCATTCAGCTTTCAGGTCGTTGAGCCTTTGCGCTGCACCTTCGGTCACTTTGGGGTCATGCTCATCTACCCGACTTTTGAGGTCAAGCAGTTCGGCATTCAGTTGATTGGGGAAGTTGATGACATCCTGAAATGTCTTTTGTTTAGGTTGAATGAGGTTTTCTTCCCAATTTTCAATCTTGGTGATCAGTGCTTTCCCACTATCCAGCAGCGCTTCTCTATTTTCCTGCTCTTTTAGCAGTTCAGTTAGGCTTTTGACCTGTTCTTTAGCCTTGCGCATGGCGTTTACTGATTTGTGAATGCTGACCACACTTTCTTCTATGTCATTTAAGATTTGCTGTTGCTTCGCATAATCCGCTGCGGTAGCATTCAGTCTTGGATCAGGAAGAATAGTACAGTTGACGGTCTGTTGTTCTTCTCCCAGCGTAAGTCTGATTTGGTATTCGCCCGGAGCTACCAAGTGCCCACGATAATCACCCATCACAAATACTTGGGGCACATTGGGAATACCATCGGTACGAAAATCCCAGGCGAAACGGTTGACCCCCGCTTTGGCAGGAAGCAGTTTCTTAGGCCCTGGTCCACCGGGATAAGGCTGAAAATCTTCCTGCTTTTGGTTGTCCATGGTACGGATAACTTTTCCGCTTTCATCCAATATTTCCAGGCTAAGCATGACACTATCAGGCACTTCTTCCTGCAGATAATAGTCAATGATCACACCATTCATAGGATTTTGTCCCAGTCCGGGCTGAGGCTCATCAGGAACGGAAGCGTTGAATTTTACGGTGGGTTTAGGCTCAAACACTTGCATGTTAACATCAGCAAGTATGCCATCACTTTGCTGCAAAGCTCCAACATCATCCAGTATCCAGAAGCCACGACCGGAGGTAGCCACCACCAGGTCATTATCTCTGAAAGTCAAGTCATTGATCGGGCAGACAGGCAGATTGAGTTGGAATGGATACCAGTTTGCTCCTCCATTGTAGGAAATGTACATGCCGCCCTCAGTTCCTGCATAGAGCAGATCTTTCTTTTTTGGATCTTCTCTCACTACCCTTACAAAATCCTCTTCCTCAAATCCTTCATTGATCTCTGTCCAGCTTTGCCCATTGTCAGTTGTTTTATAAACATAGGGTGCAAAATCGTTCATCTTGTACCTGAGAAGTGTGATATACGCTGTAGATGGATCATGAGGCGAAACTTCTATAGAATTGATGATACCTTCTTCTGCTTCGGCAGGCGTTACATTTTGCCAGTTCTGTCCTCCGTCTGTAGTAACATGTACGAGTCCGCAATCGCTACCGGCCCAGAGAACGCCTGACTGATGTGGAGATTCAAGCAGATAAGCTAATGTATTGTAGTTTTCACCACCAGCACCTTCATTGGTGATAGGTCCGCCGCCAAGACCTTGTTTGGTCGTGTCATTTCGGGTAAGATCGGGACTGATTTCCTCCCAACTCATTCCTCCATCTGTACTTTTAAGGACTACATTGGCAGCGTGATAAATGGTTTTTTTGTCGTGCTGAGACATGATAATAGGTGCGTTCCAGTTAAAGCGGTACTTCATCTCTTTGGGAATGGAACCTAATCCAACCACGGGATAAGCCATAATGTCTTTGGTTCTGCCGGTAGCATGATTATAGACAGAAATGTTCCCCTGATAGCTTCCTCCGTACACCATTTGCGGATCGTCTTCGTCAAACGCAAGGAAGGCGCTTTCTCCCCCGGAAACGGCATACCAGTCTTTCCAGCTGATACCTGCGTCCGCATTGCGGCTGGCAATGGCTACCGTAGAATTGTCCTGCTGACCACCGTACACGTAATAGGGAAAACGATTATCGGTAATGACTCGGTAAAATTGTACTGTAGGCTGGTTTTCCTGCGTAGACCAGCTACTGCCTCCGTTGAAAGATACATTCGCTCCTCCATCATTGGCATTAATCATTTGCTGATTATTTTCAGGATGAACCCACAGGTCGTGGTTATCACCATGCGGTGTGGGTACCGGCTTAAAAGTTTTTCCTCCATCAATGGATTTGAGCATGGGTGCGTTGAGTACGTAAACTGTTTCTTCATCCTGAGGATCAGCAAATACTTCCATATAATACCAGGAGCGAGCCTGCGTGACACGGTCACTGCTCACCAAAGTCCAGTTTTCTCCACCATCATGGGAACGGTAGACGCCACCTTCTTCAGCTTCAATATTTGCCCAGATGCGATTGGGGTTAGCTCTAGAAACTGAGATGCCTATTTTACCCATAAGTTCAGGTAGCCCTTCGGTCAGTTCTTCCCAGCTTTCTCCCGCATCAGTAGATTTGTAAATGCCTGAGCCTTCACCTCCTGATTTAACTTTCCAAGGGTAACGCTGATGTTCCCAGAAGGCAGCATAGAGTATGCGAGGGTTGGTCATGTCCATCGTAAGGCCAGAAGCTCCACTCTTTTCGTCAACATACAGCACTTTTTCCCAGCTTTCGCCACCATTTGTAGTTTTGTAGATGCCTCTTTCCTCTGTAGGTCCGTGGGCGGCGCCCTGAGCAGACACATACACGACATCCGGATTTTCAGGGTGAATGATGACATCGGAGATATGACGAGTTTTGTCCAGGCCAATATGCTTCCATGTTTTACCCGCATCGGTTGATTTGTAAACACCATCACCATGAGTGGTCATGACGCCGCGAATAGCATGTTCACCCATGCCCGCATAAATTACATTGGGATCGGACTCTGCTACCGCAATAGCGCCGACAGAGCCGGTTTTAATTTGTCCATCGGATATATTTTTCCAATTAAGTCCAGCGTCTTCAGTTTTCCATATTCCACCTCCGGTGCTTCCCATATAATACACCAGTGGCTGTTGAATGACCCCACTTACAGCTACTGAGCGCCCACCTCTGAAGGGACCAATATTGCGAAATTTGAGTCCCTGATAAAGTTCAGGGTCGGGATGTTTCTCGGTATCATTCTGTTTTTTCTTTTTTTGTGCAAAGCCTTCAAAAGATAGGAAAAGGCATATTAACAGGGAACAAAGTAAAGCGATGTTTCTCATAATATAGGGGCTGTGTAATCGATGCTTGAAAAGTAAAGAAATTCTGGCATAAAAGTAAGGATATGCAAATTGGCAGTGAGTTTAAAACTTAGGCTTGTGGGCTAAGCGACAGGTATGGTGCATTATGCTTAAGGTTAAATGCTTGACAATGAAAGCATAATGTGTTAAATTTTACTAACAACAACCACCTAAAACAATGGGAGCGATCGTAAGACTCAACAAATGGGCCAATGCCCATACCAACATTGGTTTTGACACACTTCGTGTACTTCTGGGCGCATTTCTGATCTACAAAGGGATTCACTTTATGACGCATACCGAGATGCTGATTGATGTATTGAATCCGGTAGATACTTTTGGCTGGACCATGATCATTGTGCACTACATCAGTATGACTCACCTCTTTGGGGGCCTACTGATCATCATTGGCCTCTTAACCAGAGCAAGTATTATTTTTCAATTGCCAATATTGATTTCTGCGGTTTTACTCAATTTTGTTGGTGATATGGTTGTCATCAACCTACTACAGGCTTCCGCAGCCTTATTGGTATCCGTATTCTTCCTGGTATATGGTTCAGGAAAACATTCGGTTGATTATACTTTGAAGATTGGGGTTTAAGGATTGCTAGAGTAATTAAGAAGATTGGAGAGATAACCTTTAGAAAATATAAATCTCGTTTTATCTGACCTTATCTAAGAAGAAAGGCTATGCATCTACTGGTGCATAGCCTTCTGGTACATGAGTAGTTTTAGAAAGTGTACCTTAATCCGAGTTGTGCACTCCACCGTGCACTGTAAATGCCTGACTGCACCACACTGTAGGGTTCTCCCGGATCATCAAAAATGAAGACCGGACGGTTGGTAACATTACCATTGTCAACCAGAAATCCTACATGTTCAATAATTGGGAAGGCAGCGTCTCCTACAAAGTAGCGGCGGCCCCAGTCTTTATTGAGCATATTTGTAAAATTGAAAATATCCAGTGACACCTGAAGTGTATGTCTTTGTCCGCTGGAAGTATTGATGAAAAATTCCTGCGCTATTTTGAGATCAAGAATATTCTCAAAAGGTGTACGGGAAGCATTTCTCTCTACATACTGTCCACGGCGGGAACTCAGGTATTCATCATTTTCAATAAATGCATCCAGTTCTGCCCATTGCTCAGCAGCTGATTTCACAATATTTCCGTTTGCATCAACCTGATTGGCCAGCAGTATTTCACTCTGATCAGCAGGTACATAGATAGGAATGTTACTGGTACTGTTAGTGGACTGTGAAGTCAGGTTATCATTATCGTTGTACACATAGGTGAATGGCTGACCTGACTGACCGCTGTAAAACAGTGAAATTGAAGTAGCAAAATGGTCAAAGTACTCTTTGCGGTAATTTAGGAAGGTGGTAATCCTTGAGCCGGCACTGTAAGAAGAAATAGATAAAGGTGGGTTGTTCTTACCTTCTACACTGATGATATTATCCCAGTTGTTGTAGTTAATGAAGCCAGAGCCATCCTGGATAGATTCCGCTTTGGTATAGGAATATGCGATACCTCCACTAAAACCATTGCTGAACCTTTTATTCAATTGTCCGGTGATATTCCAGCTATAACCCTGATCGGTATTATCTACCAGAGAAATATTAGTATAGGTGGTGTCAATAGGATTACCCTTATTAAAAATAGGACGGTCATCTGCACCCACCAGATTTGCTGTAGAAGGTCTTAAATTTAGGCTGGTGACATTATAGTTGTTGAGCGTTTTGGTATATAAAAACTCCAGCGTACCTGTCAATCCCCAGGGCAATTGCTGATCAACTGCCATACTGGTACGGAATACCTGCGGATATTTGAAATCTTCTACAAAAAGATCCACATCACCGGAAGGGCTTTCTTCTTCAAATAATTCAGTGCGCCATTCGTTAGAGTTGCCATAGATAGGGAGTCCTCCCCCTACAAACAAGCTGCTGTTCAATCCATTTCGGATATACATACCTCCCGGCCATACCCAAGGTACTCTACTGGTAAAAACGCCAATGCCACCCCTTAACTGAGTACTTTTATTACCATTGACATCCCAGTTAAAACCTAACCTGGGACTCCATAGCAATTGTGTATTAGGTGTATTGCTGGCCCGAGCACCTTGAAGGTCATAACCTTCCGCTTCAATTAAATCCACAGTATTATCATTGAAGTCGGTGTTTTCAAGTGGAGGATCTTCCAGGAAGATTGGAATATCGGCTCTTATCCCTACGGTCAGCTTCAGATTGCGATTGGCCTGGTATTCATCCTGTACATAAAAAGCCATTTGTAAAGCGTTAAAGGTAGGGCCTAAGTTTGTAGCCTCATCACCCAGGCGGATTTCCGACTGACCATCAGCAAGCTGTTCATGGCCGAAAAGTACAAGGTCAGGGTTTTCTCCTGCCAGAAACCTATTCACACCATTAAAAAAGTAAGAATACTGTGGCGTAGAGAAAATAGAGAATAGATTCTGAACCTTGAAAAATTCATTGTGTGTTCCGAAGGTTAAAGTATGCTTCCCTTTGTAGAGATTGAAATTGTCAGTCAAGGTGAATACATCCTGGAACACTATGTTGGAGTAAGAAAAATTATCCGTTCCTACTTCAATCTGAGCGTTAGCATCCTGCATGATGATGCTGGGGAAAGGAGCTCCCGCAATGTCCCGGTCATCTCTTACTCGGGTATATCCAAAGATCAAATTATTGGAAGCAGACTGGCCAAAATTACTTTTCAGTTCGGCAGCAAAAGAGTTAGTAGTAGAGGGGAAAATATAGCCACGATTGGCGAAAGGTACTCTTACATTGCTGGGGCGGGGAAAAATGTTGGTAACCCCTTTTACATAGGAGTGGCGAACCGAAAGTTTATGGTCACGATTGACATTCCAGTCAAGTTTCACCAATACTTTTTCTCCATCTGTCGTTTGCGCATTATTCAAAAATCCACCCGGATCATAGCCAAAGGTATTAATTAATCTGTTCTGTATTGCTTCAAGATCAGCTATGGTTGCATTTCCCAAATAGTCTTCAGGAATAAAAGGGCGAGGCTCCTCTCTTCTCTCTATTTCCACATTGGCAAAGAAGAAAAGTTTATTTTTAATGATAGGTCCACCTAGTCGGGCACCATAGGTCTGTACGCTAAAGGGAGCTAGTTTTACTCTTTCAATTTCAGGATTGTCAGTTGGCGTTTTTCCTGTCAGATTTTCATTTCTCAGAAAGTAATAAGCTGATCCTTCAAATTCATTGGTTCCGCTGCGGGTAACGGCATTGATACCGCCTCCGGCAAATCCACCTAGTGTCACATCATAAGGCGCCAGCACTACCTGTATCTGTTCCAAAGCATCCGGGCTGATGGGAGAGATACCTGCCTGCCCACCATTGGTACCTGAGTTAGCCAAACCAAATACGTCATTATTAACTGCACCATCTATGAAAATTGCATTGAAACGGTTATTAATTCCGGCAAAGGAAATCCCTCCGCTATTGGTAGCAGCTGAATTACCTACCAAAGCCTGGGGAGTCAAACGCGTATAGTCATTCAAGCCGCGCTCTACGGTGGGCATGTTGGAAATAGCCTCTTCGTCAATATTAGTTTCGCTACCGGTACGGTTACCGTCAAAGACACCGTTGGCATTTACTACTACTTCCTCCAATTCAGTAGAGGATTCCTCCAGCTCTATTTCCAGGTTAAGGGTTTGCCCCAGCGTCATATATATATTATCAGTAACCGTAGACTGATAACCTACATAATTGGTAGTGACCGTATAGGGGCCACCTACGTTCAGATTGTTAAGGGTAAAGCGACCTTCGGTATTGGTAACTGTACCATATTCAGCTCCGGTAGGCGTATGAACCGCAACCACAGTAGCCCCGGGAAGAGGTTCATCTGAAGAAGTTACCAGTCCTGTCATACGCGAAGTAGTGGTCCCCTGGGCATACGCTTGGAAGTAGAATCCAAAGCTGCATATAGCCAGAAGACATAAAAACAGTAAAGTTTTACGCATAAGGAAATGAGTTATGTAGTGAATAATAGTCAAAATAATGACCGTTTTATTGAGGGTAGTCCGTCCAAATCGGGATGCCTAAGAATGTTAGATTTATCTGTAACAAATGGCTAAATAAAAGGTAAATCCACAGATAACAAAGCTCAGAATATCTTTTTACAATAGTCTTATTTATCAGAATAATTCCTTAAAAATATAGCATTGTCACTGGTAATTTTGATTGCTAAAATACAAATTTGAAAAATATTAAGCGCTAGTTGTTGAATGACTTTCCAGGCAGTTTCAGCCCAGGTTTTTTTTAGATGGTTCAGCTTAATGAAAACCGATAATTGTATTAACTTGCGACCTCTTTAAGTCATAAGAACACAACCAATTGCTGAAATCCTATACTGTTCAGCACCTAACCTTGAGCATTTAGCATGAGCTTTTTCCGTTTGCGTGAAAACCAAACTAATTTCAGACAGGAAATAGTCGCCGGCCTGACTACCTTCTCTACTATGGCTTACATCATATTTGTGAATCCGGCTATACTTGCTGAGGCAGGGATGGATTTTCAAAGCGTAATGATTGCCACCTGTCTGGCTGGCGCAATGGGCTCTCTGCTGACCGGTTTGCTTTCCAATTATCCTTTTGCGCAGGCTCCTGGCATGGGGCTTAATGCTTTTTTTGTGTATACCGTAGTTTTTCAGTCAGGTTATAGCTGGCAGGGGGCGTTAGGTATCGTATTTATCTCCGGAATAGTTTTTATCCTTCTCACGGTCACGGGATTAAGGTCAACCATTGCTCATGCTTTGCCAGCTTGTATTTTGCACGCCATTCCCGCGGGTATAGGGCTGTTCATTACCCTCATCGGCTTAAATAATGCTCAGATCATTGATATTAACCAGGGGCCCATCATAGATATTATTTTGGGAAGTAGTCTGGATAGTAAAGATGCTCTTATAGAACAGGTTAATCAGGCTCCACCGCAAATCTTACAGTTTGGTGACCTGCGCAGCCCGGCGGTGATCTTAGCGGTAGTGGGCTTCATCCTTATGTCAATACTGATGATCAATGGATTGAAAGGTGCAATATTGATTAGTATCGCATTGATTACCCTTATCAGCCTGATGATGGGTGTTTCCCAATGGCCGGACAGTCCTATGGCACTGAATCTGGACCTGAGTCCAACTTTTCTGAAGCTGAATTTCGGAGAACTCTTTGGCAGCAGCGATACTCCGCTTTTCAGTCGTCTTATGGACTTACTGATCATACTGGTTGCCTTTACTATGGTAGACCTCTTTGATACTTTAGGCACACTCTATGGAACTGCCGAGAAAGGAGGCTTTCTGGATAAAGAGGGTAAACTACCGCGCATGAACAAAGCACTGATGGCCGATGCCATTGCCACAACTTTCGGTTCGCTGCTGGGCACTTCTACTACTACTACGTATATAGAAAGCGGCACTGGTATAGCGGCCGGAGGGCGTACCGGATTGACGGCAGTCGTGGTGGCTGTGCTGTTTTTACTCTGTATTTTTCTCTCTCCCCTGGCAGGTCTGATTCCGGCATCAGCAACTTCTCCGGCACTGATCATGGTAGGAGTGCTTATGCTGGGCTCGGTAAAGAAGATCAACTTCAACGATCTGGAAGATGCCGTGCCTGCTTTCCTGGTCATCGTGCTGATGCCTTTTACCTACAGCATTGCCAATGGAATTGGTGGCGGACTGGTGATCTACACCATCATCAAAGTAGCAAAAGGAGATTTTAAGCGTCTCAACCCGGTCATTGTGATCATTTCACTACTGTTTATGCTAAAGTTTATCTTAACCTGATATTTCAGAATTGATTGAGAAGCAATTTATGAAAGCACTGAAGTTCATTTTTTTAGGAGCATATGCCCTGGTTTTTTTGTGGGGCTGTAAAAGTCAGAATGTTGCGCTGAAGCAAAGCTATACTCAGCAAAACAAATATCTGGAGGACAGAGCAGCCCTCATTGCGCAGGACAGTATGATGGCTTTTGATGCCGATCTGAAACTGTCTCCTCAGGAGTTGAGGGTAAATCAAAAGCTGGTTGCCTTACGCGATCAGATGATCAGAGGCTATAAGGAAGCTAATTTTTTTCCTCCGGCGCATCATTTTCTCAAATCCAAAGCGCACATAGAAAATACGGAACTTTACCAGCTTATTCAGCGCATGCCCAAAGGTGGGATGATGCACCTGCATGGCTCCGCCGGTATAGATTTTAGGTGGCTGATCAATAAAGCCGCGGAAATGCCCAACTGCTATGTGTATTGGGAAGAAGACAATGAAACGTATACCAAAGGACAGCTTCATTTTTATAAAGAAAGCAATGCTCCTGATGGTTTTTACCCTACGCAGGAAGTAGATAATTTTGAACAGGATATGCATGAGCTGCTGCTGCTTGATCAGGAAGTTTTGCAGGACTCTTTTGATATCTGGGAAGAGTTTGAGCTGATTTTTCAAAGAATAGGAGGCTTTTTCAATTACCAACCCATCTATGCTCAATATCATAAGGTAATGTTTGATTCTTTAGTTGCCGATGGTATCCAGCACGTAGAACTCAGAAATTTTCCCGGTGGAATATATGATCTGGAGCATGCCCCGAACTCAGGCTATTATCCTCCTGATACCGCTATTCAATACCTCAAAGAGGTGGAAGCTGAAATGCAGGAGGAGCATCCTGCGTTTAGTCTGAAGTTGATTTATACCTCGTTACGCTTTTTCCCGGAAGAAGTCGTTATGCAACATCTTGAAGATGCCTACAAGTACCGACAGCGTTATCCCGAGATAGTGCGTGGGTTTGATCTGGTGGCCAATGAAGATGATGGTCACAGCACGCTCTTTTTTCTGGATAACTGGCTGAAAATGGATTCTCTTGAAAAAGTGTATGGCATAGACATGCCGCTTTACCTGCACGATGGAGAAAGTGACTGGCATACTATTAAAAATCTCTATGATGCAGTGTTGCTAAACAGTGAAAGGATCGGACATGGGTTTAACCTCAACCATTTTCCAATCCTGCAAGAACAGATCAAAAGCAAAGATATTTGCCTGGAAGTCTGTCCCCTAAGTAATCAGATCTTGGGCTATGTAGGCGACCTTAGAGTGCATCCGGCTAACTATCTGCTGCGCCGTGGAGTGCAATGCACCATCAGCACTGATGATCCGGCTATTTTTGGCTACAACGGATTATCCTACGATTACTGGTCTATCCTGCTGGCCTGGCAACTGGATTTGCAGGCGATCAAAAAGCTGGCCATGAACTCGCTTATTTATAGTAGTCTTCCCGATGAAGAGAAAGACAAGTCGCTGGAGCATTGGGAGGAACAATGGAATGAATTTATAAACTACGCAGACGATTTTCTGCAGTAAGATGTCAACTAATATTTGAAAAAACCTGCTCTGTGTAACGCAGAGCAATTATTACATTTATGATGAAAAGATATATTGCATTATTTCTACTGACTTTGATCTGGAGCTGCAATACTCCGGAAACCCTACAAAAACCTGAGCCCGGAAAGATTCCTGTTAAAGTGGTGGTACTGGCGATGTTTGAACTGGGCGAAGCTACCGGAGATCGTCCGGGAGAGTTTCAGTACTGGGCTGAGCGCCTGCCATTGGATAGTGTGATTGCTTTTCCTCAAGGCTTTCGTGACCTTCGCTACAACGCTGAAAAAGGTGTGTTGGGTATGGTAACAGGTATCGGTACTGCCAGAGCCGCAGCCTCCGTTATGGCATTAGGGTTAGATGATCGCTTTGACCTTAGCAATGCCTACTGGCTGGTTGCTGGTATCGCGGGAGTAGATCCAAAAGATGCTTCTGCGGGTTCAGCTGCCTGGGCGGAGTGGGTAGTAGATGGCGATCTATCGCATGAAATTGACGCCCGTGAAATTCCCGGTGAATGGGAGACAGGTTATGTGCCCTTACGTTCCGCCACGCCTTATGAGCAGCCATTACCGGAAGATAATGAGGGAGCAGTATATCAACTCAATCCCGGATTGGTAGAATGGGCTTATCAACTGACCAAAGATACAAAACTGGTAGATAATGAAGATGTGGCGAATCTGCGAGCGCTATATAAGGGTTATCCCAATGCGCAAAAACCACCTTTTGTACTTAAAGGTGATCAGTTGGCTGCCATGACTTACTGGCATGGTGAACTCATGAACGATTGGGCCAACGATTGGACAGCATACTGGACTGAAGGAGAGGGTAATTTTGTGACCTCTGCTATGGAAGATACTGGGACATTGCAGGCACTAAGTTTTCTTTCACAGGCTGATAAAGTAGATCTTGATCGTGTAATGGTTTTGAGAACAGCCAGCAATTATACTATGCAGTATGAAGGGATTACTGCTGCTGAAAGCCTGAGTGGTGAAAAGTTGAAAGGCAAAGGTTATACGGCTTTCATTCCATCTTTGGAAGCAGCCTATAGAGTTGGCAGTACAGTAGTCAATGAGCTAACAAGCAATTGGGAACAATATCAATCTGAAATTCCCAGCAGATAATGTTAAAGTGTTATGGTTCTAAGTGTTATCGTTTTAACTTGTAATAATCAACTATAACACCATAACACTTAGAACCATAAAACAATACACCTTGAAACAAATCAACTGGGGAATCATAGGGGTGGGGGATGTAGCGGAAGTCAAGAGCGGACCGGCATTTCAGAAGGCTGAAGGTTCAAATTTACTGGCAGTAATGCGCAGAAATGGCGCAAAAGCCAAAGACTTTGCCGAACGCCATCGGGTGCCGAACTGGTATGAGGATGCTGATGAACTCATTGCCAATCCTGAGATCAATGCTATTTATGTAGCTACACCACCTTCATCACATGAGGAGTATGCCATAGAAGCACTGCGTGCCGGTAAAGATGTTTATCTGGAAAAACCTATGGCTCCCAGCCTGGAGGCTTGTGACAGCATCATTGTAGCGGCGAAGAAAAGTGGACAAAAGCTAAGTATTGCTCATTACAGACGCGCCTTACCAGCTTTTGTAAAGGTTAAAGAACTACTGGATGCAGGAGCGATCGGTAAAGTACGTTTTGCACAGATACAGATTTTTCAGCCGGCTAAAAATAAAATTATCGCTCAGACAGAAACCAACTGGCGAGTGCAGCCAGAGATATCCGGTGGAGGTCTGTTTCATGACATTGCTCCTCACCAGATGGATCTTATGTATTATTATTTTGGAAAGCCAGAGAAAATCAGCGGTAATGCCACCAATCAGGCGGGCATGTATCCGGCAGATGATATTGTATCGGCAGAAATGCTTTTTCCCGAAGATATCATTTTTAAAGGGCTATGGTGCTTTACGGCCCCTGAATCTGCTAGCAGGGAAGGTTGTGAAATTATAGGGGCTGAGGGCAGTATTTCCTTCTCCTTTTATGGCGAAGAAGTTCATCTGATCAAAGAAGATAAAAAAACATTTACCTTCAAGAATCCAGAGAATATACAACTACCCATGATTGTAAAGGTCAATCAGTACTTCAGGGGAGAAGCAGAAAACCCATGTACTGCTGAAGAGGGGAAGTTGGTAATAAATATGCTAAATACCATCACATCAAAAAAAGGGGATTAGCACAATATAGTTCTTCTGCCTTCTCTTAAAACAAAATACCTATTGTAGCAGTATTACAACTGTTTTTATTAAAATGAACTTGCATAAGAAGCTACAAACTTTTTATGTTAGCGGCTTAGAGGTTTTACCCAAATTTTTTTGACCATCTTAAACAATATGTAATTTTTTATATCATGGAGCAATTTTTTACCGATGAGTTCTGGCAAAAGGTTTATGAAAGAAGTAGTACCTGGGTAATTGAAACAGTACCTGCTCTTCTTCTAATTTTCGTTTTGCTATTTATCTCACTGGCATTGTATCGTTTTCTAGTAAGTAAAATTAAAAATGTAATCCTAAAGCGTACTCAGGCAAGCCACAACGAGAGTAAAGAAGAAAAAGAAAAAAGAGTTAACACACTGATCAACATCCTGCGACAGGCAGGAGGTATAGTGATCTGGATCATATTTATTCTGATACTACTTAGAGAAGTTGATCTGGATATTGGACCTATTCTGGCCAGTGCCGGTATTGTAGGTCTGGCAGTGGGTTTTGGTGCACAGGAACTGGTAAGGGACTTCATCTCCGGCTTTTTCATATTACTGGAAAATCAGGTACGAGCCGGTGATGTAGCGGTGATCAATGGACAAGGTGGTCTGGTAGAAGAAATTGCCTTAAGAACTATTACACTTAGAGACTTTTCGGGAGTAGTGCATATCTTCCAGAATGGTAAAATTAATACCCTGGCCAATATGACCAAAGAATGGTCAGCTTCTGTATTTGATGTTGGAGTAGCTTACAAAGAAGATACTGACAGGGTGAAGGAAGTAATGAAAAAGGTAGGGGAAGAAATGATGCAGGATATTGAATTTAAAGAATTTATCAATGAACCCTTAGAGATCTTTGGAGTAGATGCCTGGGGTGATAGCGCGGTGGTGATCAAAGCCCGCTTCAAGACCAAGCCGGGAAAGCAGTGGCCGGTAGGAAGAGAATTTAAAGGACGACTCAAGAAAGCATTTGACCGTGAACGCATTGAGATTCCTTTCCCTCATCGTACTATCTACTGGGGTGATGAAATCAATCCGCTCAAACTCAAAGTGAATGAAAAAGACAAAGCTACTGAGCAGAAGAAAGAATAAAAAAAAGGCCCCTAAGAGGGCCTTTCACAATTTTACTCCTCAACCAGCACTGGAATAGCATAAGGCGTGTAAGGTGCACCTGCCTCTTCCAGCATTTGTTGTAGCTCAGGTACATCTTGCTGCGCCACTTCTTTGATCTGAGCCAAGACTGGCGTAAATTCCTCTTTAGCAATCTTATAAGAATCCTGATGGGTTTGGGTAGGAGGTGAGGTAGAATAAAACTGCTCATACACCAGCATGCCTACTCTGTTGCCCACTGTGGGAGGCTTGTCCATATCCAGTTTGGAAGCTGCCAGATCAGTATTAAGTGCCACCTCTATTTCTCTCATTTTCTCTTTGATACGCATCATTTTGTCAGAGATCTGCTCCTGAGGAAGTGAAGCTTTTTTAGCAGCCGCTTCCATGTGTTTGAGTTGCGAATTTATTTCTCCTAATATCTGCTGTGATGCCTGTACTTTACGATAAAGCTCATTTACATCCTGCTGGAAAGCTATTTTGACTTGAGGATCACCTAAAGGTATTGAGCGATCTTCAAGCGGCTTAACGGTAAAGGTAACTGCTTCAGCCAATGGAGTGATTTCTCCATTCACACTTTTGGACAAAGTAACGGTATATTCACCGGGAGCCACTAATGTACCTTCATCTTTTCCGGCAAAAGGATTATAAAAAGAAGGAGTGCTTAGGGTAATCGGATTCACCGAAGCAAAACGCAAATCCCAGTTTATTCTTTGTAGACCTTTTTTGGCAGGTGCATTCAGTTTACGTACCAGCTTACCCTCATCATCTTTGATGGTGAAAAGCAGATAAGGAGCCTCCTCAGCCTGTTCCTGCTGTAACTGCTCATAGCTGGGGTAAGCAGCGTCTTCCTGATTCTCCAACTGTACTTTTTCTTTTTCCTCTCTTTGCTCTGCCAGTGTCTTGATATCCTCTTTGAGATAATAAGTGAACATAGCGACTGAGGGCAGGTTTTCTCCCTGATAATAGGAATCACCCTGAAAGCTTTTGCCCGGTAAGCCCAAAGGATATCGGGATTCATATAAAAGGGCATCTCTGACTTCAAAAAGGGCGGCCTCCTGGGCGAGCAGCTCATTATCTACATTTCTGAGCACTGAGTAATCGTCCAATACAAAAAAGCCTCGTCCAAAGCTTGCCAGTACCAGATCGTTCTCCCCTTTGTGAATAGCCATATCTCGTATGGCGATGGTAGGTAATCCTGCATTAAGCTGCTTCCATTCCTGTCCTCCATTATTGCTAAAAAAAGCACCAAACTCAGTACCTGCAAAGAGCAGGTCTGCATCTACATGGTCTTCCGCGATGGCATAGACAGAACCTCTTTCGGGAAGGTTAGCGGTGATCTTGCTCCAGCTTCTGCCTTTGTCATCACTTTTGTACAGATAAGGACTGAAGTCGCCATACTTATGGTGGTTGAAGGCAGCATAGACTACATTTTCATCATGCTGTGAAGCCCAGAGGGCATTGACATAAGTTCTTTCTGGCACATCAGGAAAGCTGCCTATACTTCGCCAGTTGGTGCCCCCATTTTCAGTAATCTGTATCAGGCCGTCGTCCGTACCTACATACAGCAGGTTTGCGTTGAGGGGAGATTCGGCAAAGGAAACGATGGTGCCATAAGGAGAGGTGCTGCCGTTTTTCTCTACCGCATCCATACTCCATACTCTGTCCATTACTTCCAGTTTGTTGCGGTTCACCTGCCGGGTGAGGTCATCACTGATCACCTCCCAACTGTTTCCCCGGTCATCAGAGCGGAAGAGTTTATTGGCGGCAAAGTAGATGCGCCCAGGCTGGTGGGTGCTGACTGACAGGGGAGCATCCCAGTTCCAGCGGTAAGCGTCTTCCCCTTTGCGTTCCTTAGGTTGTATACCCACTTCCTCTCCATTGAGCTTATCGTATCGCACCAGAAAACCGTACTGAGACTGGGCATATATGATATTGGGATCATCGGGGTCAACCTGAGACTCAAAGCCATCGCCACCGTGGGTCATAAACCAGTCGCTATTGGCAATCCCATTATTGCTCAAAGTTCGGGATGGGCCACCCATGCTGAAATTGTCCTGCGTACCTCCGTAGATGTTGTAGAAAGGTCTGGCGCTGTCCAGAGCGACTTTATAGAATTGGGTAACCGGAAGATTGGGTTTAAAGAGCCAGGTTTTGGCAGCGTCAAATGTTTCGTAGATGCCGCCATCACAGCCCACCAGAAAATGATCAGTATCAGCAGGGTCAATCCACATACAGTGGTTATCTACGTGCTTGGTATCTTCTCCCAGTACCTTGAATGTTTTACCCCCATCGGTACTGATGTGCATCCAGGTATCCATTGCATAAATTTTATCAGGGTCAAGCGGATCGGCGACTATCTCCTGGTAGTAGTTGCCGCTGGTAACATAATCACTCATTTTCTCCCAGGAAGCTCCCCGGTTGGTAGTACGGTAGAATCCTCCTTTACCACGTGCGGCTTCCACGATAGCGTAAATGATCTCAGGGTTGGCAGGTGACATGCTAAGCCCAGTTCTACCGAGATCGGTTTCCGGTAAGCCTTTATTGATCTTCTCCCAGTTAGCTCCCGCATCGGTACTTTTGTAGATGCCTGAGCCGGGCCCACCGCCTATGTAGGTAAACACATGGCGACGACGCTGATGGGCTGCCGCATACAATACGTCAGGATTGCGAGGGTCCATCAGCAGTTGGTTGATACCCGTATGCTCGTCTATGCTGAGGATGGCTTCCCAGCTTTTGCCTCCGTCGGTGGTTTTATAGAGCCCACGTTCTCCGCCTTCCTGCCATAGGGGACCGATGGCCGCGACATAGACCACATCACTGTTGCGAGGGTCAATCAGTATCTGGCCGTTGTGCTCAGATGATTTAAGGCCCATATGCTCCCAGCTTTTACCGCCATCTACCGATTTATATACTCCATCCCCATAAGAGACACTCCGCTGGTTGTTATTCTCGCCAGTGCCCACCCAGATTACATTGGGGTTATTAGGATCCATGCTGATGCAGCCAATAGAGTAACTGCCCTGGCTGTCAAAGACTGGCTCATAGGTAATGCCACCGTTGACTGTTTTCCATACGCCGCCGGAGGCGGTTGCCACATAATATACTTTGGGATTATCAGGGTCAACGGCAAAATCGGCAATACGACCGGAAGTGATGGCAGGACCTACATTTCTGAATTTTAGGCCGGAGATATCAACTTGCTCTAGGGGCGTTTTTTCGGCTGTATCTTCTTTTTTGTTGCGTTGTGCCTGAGTGCTGAAGCTACAGTAGAGCATACCTAGGCTGAGGATGAAGGCAAATCTTCTCATAATACAGGATGGCTATTGAAGTTTAGGTTTAGCGCTAAAAGCTAGAAAAAAAGCAGAGGATGTACAAGTCTCTACTGCAATGAAGTGTGAAAAGTAAAACGGTAAGTAAATGAAGTAAGGTGGTGACTGCACCTTTGGTATATGTGAAGCGGATGGTATTAATGTAGTATGATAGTTGAGAGGAAGGTTATTTTAGTAATGCACTTATTCAATACATGATGTGCCTTTAAGTTAAATAAATATATTTTTCAGATGCTTAATCACTATAATTTGCAGGCAAAGCGTAGTTATACAATCTGAATGAATGAAGCCTGAGCACCAACAGATAATTGCATACTTAAAAAAATGTTATCAGTCAGATAATAGAGAGCAGGGGCTTTTTGATTTTTATAGTAAAAAAGTTGAGCATAGATCTTTAATTACAGAGTCCTCAATTTTTACTGGTAATTATCCCATCTATCCGGTGGACCCAGCCTGGGGAGCGATGGTTGAAAAAACGCTTTCTGTTTATAAAAAAGAAAAAGAACTTACGGTTTCTTACCTTTTTTTGACAGGAGAGGTACGAGTTGGAAATAAAACATCAAAAGTAGTTTGTCCATTATTTTTGATACCTACCTCACTGGAAAAACGTGATGAAGACTATTATGTGAAGTTAGCTCATGATCAGGCTAGTGTGAATCCGTCAGCCTTGAACTTATTATCCAGTCTTAACCAAAATGAGGTTGATATTTATTCTGAGCTTAACGATTGGGTGAATAACGGATCGTATTTATTCAGCGCTCTAGGAAGCTTAAGAAAACTTTTAATTCAGGCTTATCCAGCATTAGAGGCCGATGAATTGCTTATGTACCCTACACTTTTTGATGATAAAAGTATTAAAAGAGTAGCCAAACAATCAGGTACCCATATAATACCTGCCGCTGGTATGGGTGTACTTCGTAAGTCAAACACTACATTAGGCGTATTGAGTGAACTGGAATTCCTTAGTGAAATTGATGATTACTCAACTGCCCTAAATTCGTTTTTTGGACAACATGATCAGCCCGGCAAATCTACTCTTAAGGTACCAATAGTACCAGCAATACTAAGCAAAGCGCAATTACGTGCGTTTGAAGCGGTTTGCAGCGAACCCACTGTACAAATTACAGGTCCTCCCGGTACAGGAAAGTCATTTTTGATTTCTGCAATAGCCATTGATTGTATGAGTAAAGGAAAATCCGTACTTATAGTATCCTCTAATGACCAGGCAGTAGATGTGATATCTCAAAAAATCAATTCTGAATTCCAGTTGGAGCATGTTACAGTAAGAGGAGGAGCAAGTAGAGATTATAAGTCTTCCCTAAAAGAAAGATTGGAAAATTGGTTAAATGGAATTGGTGTAGAAAAACCTGATGCAGACAAGATTAAAAGCTTAAAAGCAGAAATAGAACTTTTGAACAAAAAACTGGCTATTCTTGAAAGAAAGTATCAAAAGAAAGAAGCGAGGGCAATACTTGAAGGTATATTTCTGGCAGATTATCGTAATAGCTGGTGGCAACGGTTTTGGAAATACTTTTTTAAATTACGTATGCAACATGAAAAATCTATTGACAATGTGGTCTTCACCTATCAGCATTTACTATCCAGAAAGCATTCAAAAGTTAAGAAATTATTGCATCATTCTTTTCATTATCAACTTTATCAAACATTAACTCAGCATAGGAAAGAACTTCAACATTTTTTGTCGGCTTTAAAGGCGCGAACAAGCAGCAAAAAGGAGCATGCCTTTGATCGTATTAATTTTGACATTGTCAGTAATGCTTTACCCGTTTGGTTGGTATCAATTGCTGAAGTAAGTCATATTTTACCTTTAGAAAGAGAACTGTTTGATCTTGTAATTATTGATGAAGCCACCCAGTGTGATATTGCATCAGTATTGCCAGTCTTACAGCGAGCAAAACAGGTGGTAGTGGCTGGAGACCCAAAACAGCTAAAGCATGTATCGTTCCTTTCAGGAAATAGACAACACCAAATTGCTGAAACTTATGGCTTACCTCCTGAAATTGTAGAGAGGTACAATTATAGAAATTACAGCTTGCTGGATATTATTAATAACAATTTAAGTTCACAAAAAGCATTAGTATTTCTCAATGAGCATTTTCGTAGTCAGCCTTCAATCATAAAGTTTAGTAATCAACACTTTTATGAAGATAAACTTAGAATAATGACTGCACAGCCTGCTAACGAAAGACTGAAACATATACATGTAGTCAGGGTGCCAGGTAGCAAAAATGAAAGTGGTTACAATCAGTCTGAAGCAAAATTTATACTTCAGGAAATTAATAAGATTGCTCAAGATGAGGCACATTTGCCGGATACTATGTGTCAGACGATTGGTATTGTATCTCCTTTTCGTCAGCAAACTTTATCTATTCAAAAAGATATATTAAAAACCGTAGATACAAGTGTTTTGCAGAGACATCAATTATTAATAGGAACTCCCTATACTTTTCAAGGAGAAGAAAGAGATGTCATGTTTATTTCCCTGGTAGTAGACAATGATTCTCACCCCTCAACATTTCAGCATCTTGCCAGGGAAGATGTATTTAATGTAAGTATTACGAGAGCTAGAGTACAGCAATGGGTCGTTACATCTTTAAACAAACCTACCGGGTATGTATCAGCATCATTACTTGAAAGGTATCTTACCTATATTGAGCAATATCAAGTACCAAGCCTAAAAGCAGAATTACCTCATTATAAAGATGAATTTCTGGAAACAGTATTAAACCATTTGAATCAGTATAAGCTTGATGAAATTCATCAACAGTATGCCATAGCCGGAGTTGAAATTGATTTGGTAATTGTGAACAAAGGGAAAACTTATTGCATTGATCTAGTCGGTTATCCGGGAGATATGGAACAGGCTTTACCCCTCGGTAAACTCAAAATATTGCAAAGAATAAATATTACCTCTTTTCCGCTTTCCTATAGCCGATGGTATATGGATTTTGATCATACGATTCAGTCTCTTCTTAATTTTTTAGACCTGAATGCTGAAATTTAAACACCCAAGCGCTGTATCAGAAAACTACTCCTTCAATGGTTGGAGGTTTTTGCGGGAGTTCCAGTTCTCCAAACATCTCCTTTAAGTTTTCTTCTATCGTTACACTGATGGAGGTCATGGGTGTATCATCCATACGGTTTTCAAAGGGATCTTCAGTTCTTTCTCCAATCTGATCAAGCGCCAGGAAGATGAAATTGATGACCAGAGAAAGTGGAATATTGAACCACCCTAAGTCTTCTACAAAAGCCAAAGGAACCAGTGTGCCGTGCAGATATACAAATAGTCGGGAGTAAAAACTGTAAGGGCGGGGGAGAGGAGTATTCTTAATGCGTTCACACATCCCCTGATGGTTATTAAACTCGGTCAGTGTTTCATCCAGACGAACATAACGATAGTCTGAAAGCCAGCCCTTTCTGTAAGCCGTTTTGATATCTTCTCCCTGTAACTGCAGGAGGTAGTTGGGAGGATTCTTTTTGCTTAGTGTTTGCTGATATTCTTCCTGTGAGAGAAAGTCTTTGAGGTCTTCATATCGGTTGTTTTCCTCAATCAATTCCACCACACCATTTTCATTGTAATTATGTTTTTTTCGCAGGAAAACCCTCAGATCATGTACAAAGGCTATGTGTCGGTAAATCACTCTTTCCTGCCATTCGTGCAGCTCCACATCTACCAATTCCTTAGACAAAGTCAGGGTAAGGACCTCACGTCCCCAGGCGCGACTGTAGTTTACCAGTAAGCCCCAGATTTTACGGGCTTCCCACCAGCGATCATAAGCGTTGTTATTTTTAAAACCCAGGTAAATAGCAAGGGCTGTACTTATGGTAGCTACGGCATTGAAAGGTATGGAAAGTTTTCTGACATCAAATACTTTGTGCAGCAAATAGATGGATACTGAAAGTATTAAAAAATAAAGCATACTTTTCCAGGTATAATGGAAAATATGCTTCCATTTTAAATTGCGTGATACAATCATTGTTTCAAAAAAATAAATAGTTTCATCCTACAACTGCATAATTTAATTTGGGTTTAAACTTTTTTATGAAGCCCATTAGTTTGAGGATATTTGCTTAGTAAAAAGCTACCTGCTCTCTTAGTACAGCTGGAAATAATATAGACCATTGAAGATGGTTAGTCTCTTCTTTTATTGAAAAGAGGAGCGTGAGGAAGGCATCTCATCTATTTACATAGCTCTGTAAATGATGACCGCATTAATAATGCTGGAGATAATGAATTGAAAAGAAGGAAGCTTATATTGAGCGAAGTATCAATGAAAGAAAATCAATTATACTATGCGACTCGGAATCAGCTCATATACCTTTACCTGGGCAGTAGGTGTGCCCGGGAATCAGCCTGAGCAAAAGCTGGATGCTGTAGGATTGATCAATAAGGCAGTAGCACTGAATGTCTCCTGTGTGCAGATTGCCGATAACTTAACGCTTCATACACTTAGCACTGACCAGTTGGATGAATTGGCATTGCATGCTTCCCGTACGGGTGTAGCGATAGAGGTAGGGATGAGAGGGCTAAGCGTTGAAAACATTAATACTTATCTGGACATTGCTGAAAAGCTAAAGTCTCCTATACTGAGAGCGGTAGTGGATGCTCCGGATTATCAGCCTGATAAGGGTGAAATAATTGCTACTATAAAAGATTTTATTCCTGAGCTAAAGAAAAGAAATATCATTCTCGCCATTGAAAATCACGATCGCTTTAAGGCTCGTGAGTTTGCTGAAATTGTAGATGGGGTTGGCAGTGAGTGGGTAGGCATTTGCCTGGACTCAGTAAATTCTATGGGAGCGGGTGAAGGCATAGAGACAGTGGTGGATGTACTGGGACCACTGACCGTCAACCTGCATATCAAAGATTTTATTGTAGAACGAGTTTATCATATGATGGGCTTTACCATTGAAGGTAAACCGGCAGGTCTGGGCATGCTGCCTATTGAGGAAATACTACACAAACTCAGCGGTTACCAAAGATGTAAAAGTGCCATCCTGGAGCTGTGGACTCCACCTGAAAATGAGTTAACCCAGACCATTGCTAAAGAATATAAGTGGGCCAGCGAAAGTATAGCTTATCTCAGGGGACTACCCTACTTACATCTGAGAGCACAATTGTAACAAGTGCAAAGTGGACTTCCTTGCCAATCATATTAACTTACGGATAGCTGAGGACAAAAGCCTGGACTCTTAATTTTTCTGAAAGAATACTACATCAGTAATAAGCGCTCATATTTTGGCAGGTATAGCTGGTCCAAAAATTTGATCTTTCCTAAAAAGCTTATGTTGATCAAAGATTTTGTCCAGTTGTCTCCCGAATATCAGCTAGAATATGTGAATCGCTCAGGATACTGGCTCATAGGGGTGATCAATGATATCTTTTGTTATCATCTGTACTGGCTAGATACCGGGTACTTTGTAGAAATCAGTGTGAACGTAGCCCGGCAAAGCATACATAATATTGTTGCTTTTACTCATACCAAAAACGTGGACAAGTACCTGGAGCGTATTGAAATAAATGAATTGAAGTCAACCTGAACCTTTTCCTTAAGCACCATTAATAGGGGGTAAAGAATGGTATTACTTATCTTTATTTCAGGGGATCATGCCCCCAGTTCATCAGGCTGTAACGCCATTTACTGTCTTCAACCTTACTTTTGGGTTTTTGGGCAAGGTGACGATTTACGTAGCCTACTACTTTCTGCATATGTTTGTACTGATCATCTGTAAGCTCCGCCTTTTTAGTATTCTTGATGTCAATGATCTTCTTACCGGATTTATGGCCTACAGCTTCGCCATCTCCGCTATCAGCCCCAACAGATTTTGATTCATCCTTATCCAGCCAGTCTTCCAGTTCGGAAGGTGTCATATTTACCCTATCCTTAAACTCCTGGTATATCTCTTCTTTTTCCTGATCCTTCATAGGTCTTACTCTTTTTGTACCTCACTTTGTAGTTTCAACACATGGTCACCGTCACTTTGCTCTATGTAGAGTGCAGGATTATCCTGAGAACCATTACGGGTGATTTCGTTACCTTTAATCTTGCGGGTGGTCTTTTCGGTAAAAATACTTTTTACTTTACCCTCTGCCCAGTTATCGCCCCACTTCCACTTTACTTTACTTCCTTCATTAATATTGCTCATAGTAAGTTGCTTTTAATTTTTTGTACAACTATATCTGCTTCAGATATGTTGAATAAAACAAGATAAAATTTATACAAAATGAGCTTTTCTTATCATGCTTTATGATAAAAAAAGACTGCCACCTTTACCATAAGACAGTCTTCTTAAAAATAATATTTAGATGCTATAGCTCACTATCTTCCATTGCATAACGTATGCCGCCCAGAAGATGCTCAAGAAACAAAGCGTCAGAAAAAGACTCATTGGTGTGACCTGAGCCGGTGTAGAAAGCACGTCCTCCATCATATGCTTTGTACCAGGCAATAGGATGGTATTCTCCGTTGGTTCCTCCTTCATAAGTAGTTTCATCTAGCATGATAAGATCATTATTACCTTCATAGATGGATTTGTAGTTATACCATTCATCTGATCTTGTCCAGTCAGCCGGCAGAGGTTTAGTAGAAGGATGGTCGGAGTCTACCACGTGCAGTGTAGCTTCACGCACATTAGGGTTGCCAGGGTGACCATCAAAATAAGCACCAGCCAGATTACCGTACCACGGCCATTCATACTCGGTATCGGTAGCTGAGTGTATGCCCACATAGCCTCCTCCTGACTGAATATACTGTTCCATCGCACGCTGCTGATCTTCGTTCAAAATATCCCCGGTAGTATTGAGGAAAATTATAGCCGCGTAATTTTGCAGATTGTCAGAGGTGAAGTCAGTAGAATCTTCGCTGGCATCTACCGCAAAATTGTTTTCCTGTCCCAACATCTGAATCGCCTCAATACCAGGTTCTATTGATTTATGACGAAAGCCATTGGTTTTTGTGAATACCAACACTTTTGGCTGGTCCTGGCTGGGACTTTCTTCTAGCTGTGCGCTTTCCTGCTGCTCATTGGAAGTCGCAGAAGAGCAGGCCGCGATACTGACGATTAGGCACAGACTGCAAAAATATAAATTGCAATTTTTCATAAGTGGTTGTTGTTTAAGTGTACGTCCGTTCACATAAATGCCATAATATACTGTTTATCCCTGCAATATAAAAAGTGTATGGAGATGGCAGTTATTTCATTTCCCTGCACAAAATGACCCTTTGACTGCAAAAAGTTTGATAATGAATGATGATTAGTGAATAATGAGGAGTAAAATGTATGAAGCCTTTATCATTCCTCATAATTTATTATTATGCTTCAGAACTACCTAATCGTTGCTTTTCGTAACTTCTGGAAACATCGTGGTTTCAGCACCATCAATGTGTTGGGCCTGGCCCTGGGTCTGGCAGGCAGTCTGATGATTTACCTTTGGGTTCAATATCAACTGAAGTTTGATCAGTTTCATGAAAAGAAAGAGAAGCTGTTTATCGTGGTGTCTGATTGGACCTACTCCGATGGCTCTACCGAACAACGATCCAATACACCGGCCAATCTTGCACCTGTTCTAAAACAAGACTATCCAGATATTGTCAACATAAGCCGGATATGGTATGACCAGGCCTACCAGGTAAATCTGGAATATGAAGAGAAAAGCAGTCAGCCGGTCGGAATATATGCGGATGCCACTTTTCTGGACATGTTTTCCTTCCCTCTGCTTCAGGGTAATTCTGCCACTGCTTTGGACGATTTACAAAGCATCGTACTTACGGAGCAACTGGCAATGCAGCTTTTTCCTGAGCAGGAAGCGGTAGGTAAAATGGTTGTACTCAAGGACTTGCAAGGTGCGAGAACTTACCAGGTGAGTGGGTTGCTAAAAAATATTCCTGTACATTCCTCGCTTACGTTTGATTTTATCATCCCCTACCAGGATCTTGAAAACCGGAATGACTGGCTCAAAAAATGGGGAAGTACGTCCATAACCACCCTGGTAGAAGTGCAGACTGATATAGCAGTGGCAGCATTGAATGATAAAATCAGAGACATTCCTCAGAAAAATTATCCTGATCTTAATTATGTCATCCGCTTGTTTCCTTTTCAGGATGTGCATCTGCATGCTTCCTTCACCACCGTGTTGCTGCGCAACGATATCCGTTATGTGTATCTCTTTTCGCTGGTTGCACTGATTGTATTGGTACTCGCCTGTTTCAACTTTGTTAATCTTTCGGTGGCGCAGGCGGGCAAAAGAGCGCGTGAAATAGGCGTACGTAAAGTGATGGGCGCGTGCAAACGTTTGCTTTTCTTCCAATTTATGGGAGAGGCTTTGCTCAGTACGATACTGGCATCGGTTTTGGCTATGGGCATGATATACCTGCTGTTGCCGGTATTCAACCAAAATTTTGGAATCAGCTTGTCGCTTCAGGAGGAGACATGGCATATGTTTACTGCTTTATTATGTCTTGCACTGCTCACTACTTTACTTTCCGGCAGCTATCCAGCTTTTGTCATGGCAGCCATGAAAACCCTCAGCAGCCTGAAGGGCAAGATGAGCGGCGGAGAGCAGGATGGGTGGCTCAAAAAAGGACTGGTGACTACACAGTTTGTCATTTCCATGGTGCTGATCATCGGAGCCCTGGCGGTCAATCAGCAATTGCGCTATTTGCAGGAAAAAAACCTCGGACTGGATAAAGAACATGTGGTGAGCTTACCCAATACACCTGAACTGAGTCATCATTATGATGCTTTCCGACTGAACCTGCTGCATCAGCCTGCTATTGTTTCCCTTACCCGCACTTCAGAAAATCCTTTGCAGACACAAAATTCCAGTGATGATCCCTGGTGGCCGGGCAAGGCAGCAGATGATAACCGGGAATTTAACCTGGCCATGGTAGATTATGAATATCCCGAAACCCTGGGAGTAAAAATCAAAGCAGGCAGGAGTTTCTCCCGTGAAGTAAGTGCAGATTCTGTCAACTATATCGTCAATGAAGAGGCCGTAGCCCTGATGGGACTTGAAGATCCTATCGGGCATGAACTGGCTTTCTGGAAAGGAAAAGGAAACATAGTAGGTGTGGTAGAAGATTTCCATTATCGCTCGCTACACCAGCCGATAGGCCCTCTGATCTTGATGCTTTGGCCAGAAAATACCGAACAGGTATATGTGAAAATCAAAGCTGGGCAAACCCAGGAAGCACTAAAGGCTATACAGGAAGCTTATGCGCAATACAGCACTGGCTATCCCTTTAACTATCAGTTTTTGGACGAAAGCTACACGCAGCAATATGCCTTTGAAGCTAAAGTAGAAAAAGCATCCATGATCTTTACTGTACTGGCCATCATCATATCCTGCATGGGTTTGCTGGGTATGGTTACCTTTTCAGCCGAACAAAGAAGTAAAGAAGTAGGCATTCGCAAAGTCCTGGGCGCTTCGGTAGTAAGCATCCTATTGCTTTTCTTCCGGACTTACCTCAGGCTTATCGTATTGGCAATTGTCATAGCCATACCTTTGGCCAACTACTTTTTGCATGAATGGCTCAGTCATTTTGCCTACCGCATACCAGTACAATGGTGGCTCTTCGCCTTACCTGCCGTAGCCATGCTTTTACTGATTGGGTTTACCATCAGTAGTCAGGGCCTGAAGGCAGCACTGAAAAACCCGGTGGACAGTCTGAGGGATGAATGATGATGAATTAATAATTAAAATGGATTGATGACAAATGAGGATTCTTCATCCCTCATTAAACAAAATTAATAATGATTAAAAACTATCTGTACATTGCGCTGCGGAATTTGCTGCGCAACAGAATTTATACCTTGATAAACCTGCTTGGGTTAGCAATAGGTATTTCCGCAAGCCTGCTGATGCTGATGTATATCCAGCAGAAACTCTCTTTTGAAAAAAGCTTTCCTAAGCATGAGCGAATCAGCCGTGTTTCCTTGCATGAATGGGCCAAATCCTCCTTGCCGCTGGCAGCAGAACTGGAGAAAAGTTTTCCTACTATTGAGCAGACAGCCCGCCTCGGACAGCACAGAACTTTTGATGTAGCCATGTATGAGGATACGCATACACCGGTAGGCAAAGGTTATATGGCTGATCAGGAGGTAATCACTTTGTTTGACCTAAATTTTTTAAATGGATCAAAAGAAGATGCTCTCAGGCGACCTTATACCATAGTATTTACAAAAAGTATTGCGAATAAACTTTTTGGTGAAGTGAATCCGGTTGGTAAAACTGTGCATTTCGGCGGAATAGATGATCTGGAAGTAACCGGTGTCATTGATGATTTACCTGTCAACACTCATCTCAATTTTGAGTATCTGATATCCATGCCTACCCAGTATAATTGGCTGGATGAAGATTCTGAAGAATCACGGGGCTGGATGTCAGTCTACACCTATGTGCTTTTCAGAGATGCGCAAGCTATGGAAGAAGCCAGTAATAGAATGGAAGACTTTTCTTATCAGTTTTTTGAAGAATGGGGAGCTACCAGGGAAGAAATTGAGCGGAGGCAATCATTCTACGAACTACATCCAATCTCCAATATTCATCTGGATGGCAACCGCGAGCAGGAAATGGGCAAAAACAGTGATAAGGTGTATATCTATATCTTCAGTGCACTGGCCCTACTGATAATACTAATCGCCAGTGTGAACTTTGTCAACCTGTTTTCCACACAGATGCTTAAACGTAGCAAAGAGATAGGAATTAGAAAGGTAATAGGCGCACGCAGAGCGCATATTTTCTGGCAGTTTCTTGGCGAAGGAATGGTTCTCACTTTACTTGCTGCTTTGTTCTCCTTACTACTTTGTATGCTGCTCGTACCCGTTTATAATGATCTTGCCGAGCTTTCCATACATCCACTTGATCTATTGCGCCTGGATAATCTGATCTTACTTTTTGCTATCGTAATAGTCATTGTGTTGATATCCAGTGGTGCGCCTTCTTTTGCCATTTCAGGATTCTTGGTGATGAAGGTGATCAAGGGAAATCAGCTACCCTCCTCCTGGCTGATGAAATCCAGAAAAAAACTGGTGGTCTTTCAGTTTGCTATCTCCATTTTTATTGTCATCAGCGCATTGGTCATTAATGGGCAAATGGAATATCTACAAAATAAAGAGTTAGGCTTTGACAAAGAGCAACTCATCTCTGTCCGATTGTATGGTCCACTTTGGGACGAAGCCGTAAATCAGCGGGAAATTTTCAGAAATGAACTGAGCAGGATTCCGGGTGTCGTCAGTATCGCCAATACTTCAGGGTTTTTGGGAAATGGACTCAGTGTGGAAGGCATACGATTGGTAGAAGAAATGGATGAAGGTCATGAGTACTCTATGCGTTGCATACGGGCAGATGAAGGCCTGATACCCACATTAGAACTACAACTGTTGCAGGGAAGAAACTTCCAGCCCAAAGCAGATACCTCGGTAGTTTTTATCATAAATGAAAAGGCAGCGGATGCGCTTAATATAAAAGATCCGGTCGGAAAAATGGCTGAAAATTCCTCAAATGGTGACAAAGGGGAAATCATCGGAGTGGTGAAGAATTTCAATTATGCCTCACTGCATTATGACGTTGACCCTATGTTTATTGAATACCGCCCCACACGGGTGGGTACGATGCTGATCAAAATGGAAGTTAGTGATCCTCAGCAAACCGTTGCCCAGATTGAAGATAAGCTCAATATTATGCTACCCGGCACGCAAATGCTGTATAGTTTTGTAGATCAAGAGATGCAGGAAATGTATCTGGCAGAAAACAATATTAAAAAGATGCTGCTCATGTTTTCTGTACTTGCTATCATCATCGCCTGTCTGGGATTATTTGGTCTTACGGCATATACAGTCTCGCAGCGCTCCAAAGAGATCGGTATAAGAAAAGTTTTAGGTGCTTCTCTGACAAGCATACTTTTGCTACTTTCCAAAGACTATATCAGGTTAGTTGTGATAGCTTTTGCGGTAGCTGCACCGATCGCGAATTATTTTTTGAGAGAATGGCTGCAAGGCTTTGCCTATCATATTCCTATGATCTGGTGGATGTATGTGGTGCCTGGTGTGCTGGTGCTGTTAATCGCATTACTAGCAGTGAGTGGACAAAGTCTGAGAGCTGCTTCTGCCAATCCGGTAGAATCACTGAAGGATGAGTAATGAATAATGACTTATAATAAAAATTCATCATTGATCAATAATCATTAAACAATATGTTTAGAAACTATTGGAAAACAGCCTTGCGCAAATTGCTCAGAGACAAGCGGCTGGCGCTGATTAAAATTCTCGGACTGAGCATTGGCATGACCTGTTGTATGGTGATGTATGTCTTTGTGAAGTATGAACTCAGCTTTGACAGTTTTCATCAGAAAGCAGATCAGATTTACCGTGTGGTGCAGCATACCAGGTTTGCGGAGGAGACATATCATTGGAGTTCTACTGCTTATCCGCTGGCAGAAGCCCTGCGAAATGATTTTTCCGATTTAACACTCGTCACTCAAACGGCAGGACCAGTCAGCAGAAGCTTCAGCATCCGCGATACGGATAGTGAATTAAGTAAATTTGAAGAAGATCAGGTGCTCTTTACTGACCCTTATTTCTGGCAGGTTTTTGATGTCCAATGGCTGCAGGGAAATCCTGATGCCGCCTTTCCCAATCCCAACTCAGCTTTGCTCACCCGAAGCCTGGCTGTCAAACTGTTTGGCGAAAAATGGGAAAGCCTTGAAGTGATGGGAAAAATCATTCAACTGAACAGCAAAGATGCTTTGCAAATCACCGGAGTGGTGGAGGACCCGGCTGCCAATTCTTCTATTCTGTATCGTATACTTGTTCCTTATGCATTTTACAAAATGCATAACCCTTATTTTGCTGAAAACTGGTCGGGAAATTATCAGGGAACCACCTATATTATTCCTCAGCACAATGAAAATATCCAGGCACTGGAGCAGCAGATCAATACCTGGAAAAGTAAGTATCTGAATGAGCATGACAATCAGATCATCAGCTATGCGCTGCAGCCGCTTTCGGAAATACATACCGAGACCCTGTACAGCACCAGCATCCAAAGCTATACCATGCCTCTCAAAACCATACAGGCTGCGATCTGGATTGGTATATTCATCCTGCTGATCGCCTGCATCAACTTCGTCAATCTGGCTACCGCTCAGGCTGCCGGGCAGGCCAAAGAGGTAGGGGTAAGGAAAGTACTGGGAGGCAGCCGATTCCAGCTCTTTGTCCAATATCTGGGTGAAAACAGCCTCATTATTCTCATCGCCGTCCTGCTGTCACTTTTCCTTACGCACCTTTGCCTGGGTCAGCTCAATGACTTGTTCGCTTTCTTCCACCTGCAACTTTCGCTGAGTAGAGATATGATAGGTTTTGCAATTTTGATTGCATTACTGGTGAGTGCACTGGCTACTATTTATCCCGCTTTGGTGCTCTCCGCCTTTGAGCCGGTAAAAGCACTTAAAAACAAAATTAAGACTGCCCACAGCCGGGGTTTTGGCTTACGTAAGTCACTGATCGTGCTGCAGTTTGCTATCGTACTGATGTTGGGCATAGGCGCTTTGGTGGTGTACCAGCAATTACATTTTTTCCAAAATCTTGACCTGGGTTTTGTTAAGGAAGCTGTGGTGACTACACCCGTTCCTAATGAACAGAAAGCAGAAGCACTGCGACAAAATTTACTAAGCCAGCCGGGCATAGAAGCGGTGACGATGGCCACCGGAGCACCAACTTCTGTGGGTGTTTGGAATGGCACCAGTTTCCGTCTGCCTCATCAATCTGAAACAGAAGGTCAGGAAGCCGAAATGAAGAGCATAGACCTTGACTATCTGGATTTCTACCAACTCCAGCTCATTGCCGGAAGGAATTTTACTCGTACTTCAGAGCAGTTTGATGAATTTATTGTCAATGAAAAGCTGGTGAAAGCACTGGGCATGACCCCTGAAGAAGCACTAGGACAGGAACTGCAAATCAATGAGGGAAAAGCCGCTATTGTGGGAGTGGTCAAAGATTACTACAATAATTCTTTGCAGGAAGACATCAGTCCTTGTGTACTGATCAACTGGAAGTATGGCATCTTTGAAGCCGCCGTAAAAGTGAGAGCACAGCCCAATATGCAGGCTTCTCTGGCACAACTCAAAGACAGTTGGGAAGCCGAATTTCCACAAGGTATTTATCAGTACCATTTTCTGGATGAAGCATTAAAAAACCATTATCAGATGGAAAAACTGGTACTGAAAGGTTTTAACACCTTTGCGCTGCTCGCCATGCTGATCGCCTGCCTGGGTCTGGTAGGTCTGACTACCTTTAGCTTGCAGCAAAGAACCAAAGAAATTGGCGTGCGGAAAGTGTTGGGAGCTACCGTGCAAAGCATATTCATCATTCTTACCCAACAATACCTGAAATTGATTTTGCTTGCATTGCTCATTGCTATTCCGGTCGCCAATTATTTTCTGGATGAGTGGCTGTCGGGTTTTGCCCATCGCATTCCGATAGTCTGGTGGCTCTATGCTTTGCCCGCTGTGGCCATTCTACTGATTGCGCTTCTGGCCATCGGCAGTCAAACGCTCAAAGCAGCCCGACAGAATCCGGTAGACAGCTTACGATATGAATAATGAGTGATTAATAAATAATGAAAAATGACTGATGAATAGTGAGTGATGAAAATGATAGATTATAAAAATTCATCATCCATCATTGATCAATAATCATGAATCAATATGTTTAACAACTACTGGAAGACTTCCTGTAGATATTTGTGGAATCATAAAACCGCTTCAGTTATCAACCTGATAAGTCTCGGGATTGGCTTGTCTGTATGTTTTTTTGCTTTGCTGTACGTGCGTTTTGAATTGAGCTACGATTCCTTTCATGAAAAGTCAGACCGTATTTATCGTCTGGTGACCAATGTGGAAAGTACTACGGGTACAAGCTATGAAAGTAGTGTAGGAGCTATGGGACCTGCTGTTCAAGATGCTTTTCCTGAGGTAGAAAATATGACACGCATTTTTCTGGATTATCTGATTGTGCAGAAGAATCAGGATATTTTTAGCGAGGAAAAAATTGCTTATGTGGATTCATCCTTTTTTTCTGTTTTCAGCTTTCCATTGCTCCGCGGTGATTATAGATCTGTATTAAATGCTCCAAACACATTAGTACTTACTGAGTCATTAGCTTTCAAATACTTTGGAAAAGAAAATCCAGTGGGTAAAACCCTGTTTATTAATGGTAATACAAATAATCCCGCCATGGTGACGGGAGTCATGAAAGATATGCCTGTCAATTCTCATTTCAGCGTAAACATGTTAGTCTCTATGGAAACCCTGGGAGATGGTTGGATGAATAACTGGAAGCGCTTCTTTTTCTATACCTATCTGCTTTTACCTGAGGAAGTAAATACATCCGACTTAAACATGCAGCTCACAGAATTTATTCAGCAGCATAAAGATCAGAGTCAGGGGAAATTTGAAATGATTTTAGAGCCATTGGAAAGCATTTATTTATATGCGCACTCACGTGGGTCACGATCAGGCAGTTCGGTAAGCGGAAGTATACAACATATATATATCATATCGCTGGTAACCATATTTGTACTTATCATTTCATGCTTCAACTTTATTAATCTTACTAGCGCTTTATCCATGAAGCGGGCAGAAGAGGTGGGCATTAGAAAATCAGTAGGGGCTTCAAAGCAACAACTTATTATCTGATGTTACGCATGATTGGATTATAGTTGATTAAAGTTACGATATTAGCCAGAAAGAACCGAGCAGAATTTCAGCC
>NZ_JBBPHP010000025.1:0-103863 GCF_038039535.1 Catalinimonas locisalis
TAATGAAAGAGTAATTCTTCAGTATGAGCACTTTAGCTACATTACTTCACATAAATATCTACTCTACATAATGTGATAAAATAAGGGAACTAGCAGAACTTTTTAAAGCAGCAGCAAATATCAGCTTGGGATCAGCTACGGTCCCGGCAATGCCACCCGAAGAAATGTTGACAATACCCAGCACTTTGTTGGCACGGTTGAGCAGCAGGATTTTAAATTCTTCCAGCAGTTCCAATTTGTTTTTGTCCCAATGTAGATGGAGGATACGATAGGCATCTTCTGAAGAGGTAACCTTGGGACGTAGGGAAGCTTTTACTTTGCTTTGGTAGTGAAGCGTGATTTCTGAGACTTGGTAAAGTGGTGAAGCAGGTGATGGTTTCATAGCATTTTTTCTTTAGGTGACACATCATGTTTGCCTCACCTTAGCTTTGCTCCACTTGTGGGTTGTGGGTATCTGTGTCAAGAGGAAAAGGCTTATACTCGCTGAGCCTGAGCACCTGGCTTTATGACGGAAGCTCTTGACACAGATGAAGGCAGGAAAGCTATTTTTGCAAACCATGAATGTGCCACCGAGAGAAAGTAGATGCTATATCATCTCCAGCTCTCACTTGGAGTATTCTGTAATGGTTTTAGCAAAAAAAGGAAGGTCAATCTCCCCCCTCGTTATTACCTAGTATATAATCTACTGCTTTCTGGGCGTGTTGGGCTGCTTCTACGACGAAACGCTTGTCATCATGCAGTACTTTGAGCCATCCCTGGATATAGGCAGCTGAATCGGTAAGTTCTTCTTCGGTTTGCAATCCCATCAGGTTGGAAAGGAAGCTTGCTCCCATCTCGGCAATAAGTTCCTCTTGGCCATACGTCCATGAGCCAAAACGTTGGGGTTCAGTGACACTGGTACGGTTCAGGCGCTTTTGGTGGCCAGTAGCATGCGTAAGTTCGTGGTAAAGTACCTGAAAATACGCTTCGGTGCTATAAAATGCTGTCATGGGTGGCATATTGATGTAGTCCCTTTTTGGGTGGTAGAAGGGCGTATTGCTCTCGGTCTTGACAGCTACCGGATGCGGCATGGTGTTAAGAGGTTGTAAGCCTTGCATCAGTTTGTCTTCATCATTTAAAATTAAGGTGTTTTCAGACGGTAAATCAAAGGCAATACCTTCGGTATCCTGGATATTAAATACTGAATAGTAGCGCAGGAAGGCTTTGCGTTCCACTTCAGTATTAGGCAGAGCTTTGGCTTCTTCTTCAGTGAGCTTGCGGCCGGTAAGCTTGCGGTAAAAATTCCACTGCCAGTAGATCACCGGAAGCGATTTGGAACCCTTCTTTATTCTTCCTCCCAGTTGTTGGGCTTGCCGGAAAGTGAGGAAGTAAGGCTGGGCAAAGTTAAAGCAGTTGAGCAATAATGCATTGATGCCACGATAGGGTTTCTTGGTGAGATAATTGGCAGCTGGGCCTTGAGCGTTCCAGCGTTGTTTCCAGGGGATGACACCTTGGTCTAATTTGTCAAGGATAATGTCAGTGATTATCTGGTAGACATCCTGACGTACCGGGGATTTTCCGTGCTTTTTCATACGTGTAATGGGTTTGTGTCCCGGGGTGGGACGGTGAAAAAAATTGATGAGCAGACTATCAGGCTTGAGGCTGGAATTCGGGCAACGAAGCAACGGAATAAACTAGCGGAGGGATTGAGGGATAGCTTTATGCCGGAATTTCTTGCTTATTTTCCAGCAACCAAGCCTAAATTGCTCTATCCATTTGCATGAACCTTGTGCGGTGGGTATTTGTATTTTTTGTAATACTTGAGAGTGTATTTAAAAAAAAAGACCAGTAGTAGAAGGATTGGGCGGCTATAGAATTGACTAATCCGTTTACTTGAGGAGCTTGAGTCTAGGAAAAGCTTTAGTAGACAATTTTACTTGGCTAAATAAGTCAGTTCGTAGAGCAATGTTTTGAAAACCCCACCAATGGCGAATTACTATGTGATGATAAAAATGAAGCACTAATTAAAATCTGGCTACCAGAAAACAATAAATATATTCTCGAGAGCACATTTCAGTTGTACTTCCCTACTGAAAAGCAATGACTGGATTAGTTGAAAAAGCTTGATAAATAGCGACAAATAAAATTTTTTGTTTAATTGCACATGTACTATTATTATTTGTTTTATACAAAGACTTCAATTTAATACCTAAACTTAATGTCGAACAACTACTTACCAAAAGAAGTATATGATAATCCAGGAAGGTATTGGGATTTTCTAACCGTCAGCGATGACAGGAGTTTTGAGGGGCAGCACTTTGATAGAAAAGAAGTTTGCAGAGCAGGATCAAATGGACAAGTAAGTAGAGGCGACCTTAAAAACTTTCGGAACAGTCAGATAGCTGAAACAATATCTGCATTTGCTAATGAAAACAAGGAAGGTGGATTGTTAGTATTGGGCATAGCTTCTGATGGAAGTGTACCGGGTTTAAATCATCTATCTGAGGAACAAGTAAATTCACTATGTAGCATAGACTATTTGGTGGGTCATAATTATCAAGCAAAAGTTCATAAACAAACAGTAGTAGGAAACGACGTAGAAATAGTTTTGATCTATACCTCCTGCTCCGTTAACACTATTTGCGCTACTGTAGGTCAGTCCCGCAAAGCTTTCCGAAGAGGTGGCATACAGAATTTGGAACTAAATGATCAAGACGTCGAAAGGCTAAAAAGAGAAAAAGGAATTGTAGATTATGAGAATACTAATTGCTCAAGGTTTAGCGAAGATGAAGTAGATCAAGGTGTTTACAGAGAATTTGTCAAAGGCTTTTTGAGTAATACTTCCTACGAATGGGCTACTATTGATTGTTTAAAGCGCGCTGGTGGCATTGATATCACCGGAGAATGGTTCACTAACGCTGGAAAATTGTTTTTCTCTCAGTTTCCGGGAAACAGTATCGCACACGCGTATATCCGATTGCTGCGTTTTGATAGTTCCTATGAAGAACGTGACAACCGCCCCACTCCCACATATGATAAAAAATTCAAGGGACCCTTAACAAAGCAAATCCGCGACTTCAGGACATTCATAAGCGAATCAGCTTTCTTCGAAACCTATCAGAAACGAAAAGAAGGTGGTGGATTTACCGACGAGCCGGAATACCCCCTTATCGCTATTGATGAGGCTGTTGTTAATGCTGTAGCGCATAGAGATTATGCTATCACTCGCCCTATCCAATGTGAAAAATATACAGATGCTTTCGTAGTAATCAATCCTGGTAATATTATTCAAGATCACAGCGTCCCTGATCATTTCTCTCTGGATGATACAAGGCTACAGCACTACAGCAGAAATCCTAAGATTATGGAATGGTTGGGTCAAATGAAGGATGTGCAGGGTAGAGCCTTTGTGTTAGCCTTACAAGAAGGAACCCGAAGGATGCGTGAAGAGACGGCTAAGCTTGGTTTACCCGCGCCTGAATACAAGACGACAGCCGTCGAAACTACATTGGTACTTAGAAACAATGCTTCGCTTCGTAAAGACGTACCAAATCTTAACGCAGCCGAAGGTTACCCTGAGTACACTAATCTGTATCGGCTAACCGGATTCTCTGATAATATTGAAGAAAACAGACAACGCCGTCGTGAGATATTATCAACTTTTAAAAATAAGCTAGCAGCCAACGGTTGGTTTATTGACAAAGACAGATATGGACTCCTAGTAGCACATAGAAAAGGATTATCTAACCCAGCACCTGATAAGGTATCAGAGATTGTTCGGTTGTTCCCAGCTTATTCTTTTCAAATTAGGCAATACTTCGGAAAGCAATATTTGATAGTAGACTATACAGTAGAACTACAAAGCGTAATCAATCTAGCTACGTGCCTCGAGTGCTTTTCAACGCAAGTTTTAAATGGTTATAGTTTAAGATGTATGGCTAACCTTCAAGGATGGTCTAAAGGCAAGATAACTACCGTTGAAAGCGAATACAGCGAAGTATTTGTCTTTAATACTGATTTGGTAGAGAAGATACCTAACAGTAAAATAATTCCAAGGTTACCTTTGGCACTTATTGAAAAGGTGTTGGAAAGGAAGAATGTCCGCTACGATTTAACCAAAGAAATTAAAAAAGCTTCTCTGATGCAGGGTAGAGATGCTTCAAGACTGCGGGCTGAGCGCACCCAAAATCTAGTTGATGATCTGCTACGAAATATTTTTCCACTTAGCTTTTCTAATCAAGCAATCTCTCTAGCAAGTACACCTCTGCTTATATCTTCTCGTGGCGATGGACTCCATCAATTGAAAGCAGATAGCCTAAAAGAGCCGCAAGTTGAATTTTCTAGACACCATGCTGAAGCAGATATAAGGCAAGGGATTACCGCTTTTGGCTCTTACGAGAACAATCCTAAAGATGTAGAGATCATCCCTCTGTGTAGCCGGGCTCTCACATCGCAGATGGAAGATTTGATTAGTAGACTAAGAAATGGAAAATTTAAATTCAAGGGAAGCGAAAGAACGTTCGGAACCAAATTTCTCTATAGTACCATCATCAATGCAGACCAAGAGCATCTGGAGAAAGAGGTAAAGAGACTATTAGAACAACACCCAAACTGGTACGGTAATACTAATCTACCAAGAATATTTCTGGTTCATTGTCCAAATGAGGGATATGCGAAGGATGATGAGAACTCTCCTTACTACAAAGTCAAGAGAATACTATTTGAAGCAGGGATACCTTGCCAAATGATCAGTTCAGCCACTCTATCAAATCCCGATTTCAAAGACTTGAATCTAGCCTTGAATATCGTTGCCAAATGCGGACAGACACCTTGGGTGCTTCCAGAATCTATTCCTGATTGTGACTTTTTCGTTGGCTTATCGTATACCCAAAGCTCTAGAGCGCAAAACAGTCGCCTGATGGCATTCGCTAACGTATTTAATCAATACGGAAGATGGGAATTTTATTCAGGAGGTAGTGACGCTTTTTCTTTCGAAGAAAAAGCTAAGCATTACGATCAACTTGTAAAAACTACACTGGCCAGACTTGACCTTTCAGAAGAGCCTACGGTTTGTTTTCACTACTCAGCTAAGTTCTCCAAAGAAGACCGAAAGGTAATTTTACAAGCTGCTAGAAGTATCCGCCCCAGAGGAAACTATGTGTTTGTCTGGATTAATACAGATCACAAACTACGTTTCTACGACAGCCGCGCTGAAACTAACGGAAGTTTAGCCAGAGGTAGATATGTTGTCGGTAGTAGTAATCAAATCTATCTCTCTACTTCCGGTCATAACCCTTATCGGAATGCTTTGGGAACGCCCAAAGCTTTAGAAATTAACGTCTACAGTGAGGATGCAAACGGAAGAGTTATTGAACCGGACATGCGAATTTTCGCCTCTCATGTGTTAAGCTTAACTAAGCTAAACTGGGCATCTACAGATTCTTGGTGTGCTGAACCGATCACTACTAAGTACGCAGGAAATATAGCCTATCTAACGGCGGCCTTCCTCCGGCAAGGAGGTAATTTTAAACTTCATTCAGCTTTGGAAAGAACTCCTTGGTTTATTTAATCCCTATTTACTATCTCTTTTCTGCCTAAATTTTCTAAAAAAATCTAAACATCTCTTAGTGCCATCTTTATATGCTCTCAAACTTTACTAATAACTCTTCCAATCCTCAGAAGGTAACATTCCTACTGCTTCCGTCAAGCCAAAGATCCTGAGCAGTAGTCCGGTGAGGTACAGGTGGGATTGAAAAAGATTGGTCTATATTTGTTAATAGGCGTTTCGTTATCTGAGGTTCAATCCATCTTCCACCAAAGATTTTACCCAATCAAAAGCTTTGTCCGCATCGTAAGTTATACCAGGTCGTAAAAGTCCTTCCAGATCTCCTGTAAAATCAGGGTTTGCTTGTTTCTCTTCCAGGTTAAGCAGGAATTGTTTCGCGGTGGGGGACTTACCTACTACAAATGCCATATACTCCTGATAACAATGTATGAGCTGATCTCTATCAAAGGCTATATGCTGATCTGCATAGAATAAGTCAAAGAGATCTCTGCCTTTGCTGCGCTGGTATAATGCCCTGAGTTTGGTGCCTAATAATTCGTTGATATGATAGGTGGTAATTTCAGCTTTGCCGGAGAACCAATCATTGCTGACTTTAAAAGGAAAAGATTGCCACTCCAATACATTAAAATGTTCCCTGCAATTGATCTCTATTTTTAAGCGCAGCCGTATGTCCGGTGCATACTCAGAATAAAAGCGGTAAAGCAAAGTATTGTTATTGGCCTTAACTTTCACCACTCTTTCTTCTTCAAAAAAGTTGATAACCTCTCCAATCTGCTTCAAGATAGGCTTGATGGGGCCTTCTTTGATCTGTACCAGATCAATATCTTCGGAATACCTTGGAGGCGGAATGTCGCCCACAGGTTTCAGGTAGAGTTTGTGCAGTGCGGTACCTCCTCTGAAGGCCAGATTTTCCCTAAGGAAATCATCTGAAAACAAAGCGACCAGTGTTCGGGAGATGATCAGGTCTTGCTCTACCTGTTCGTTTGTATTCCAGGGAGCATGATCTTTCCATTGGGCTATGTATGGTTTAGGAATCATAAATCACTTTCAAGTACTATGTTGGCATCTATTTTCCAGCGGTTACCTGTGCTGCCGGCTTTCTGTCCTTTATGTGGGCTTAGCAGAGTAGAAAAAAAATTCTCTTTGCTGAGGTGACCGTAAATGACCTGAGCTAAGTTATTATTCAGTTCTATTTCCTCCAACAGGAAACCCATGCGCTGTAACACACTTTTATTATGATACCAGGTAAGCAGGTCTTCTACATCCTTTTTCTCTAAAGATTCTGAAAGTTCTTCTAAAATAGCCAGCATCCGGTTTAAGCCGCCTAACTGATGTTGGTTTTCAATTAAGTCCGCAAAGGTGAGTGCCGGAGAGGAAAGTTTGAAATATCCTGCATCCGATTTTTTTTGTATGATGTTTTTATCCGGCCAGTTCTGGCTGTTGAAGAACCTGATTTTGATATTTCCTTTAGTAATATTTCTCAATGCCGGTGGCACGGTGATCATATAATCCTGCTGAACCCTTTGGTGTGCTGCACCTAAATAGGCTGCTGCTGAATAGAAGCCGATATAATAGGGTTTCTTTAAAAATTTGAAGAGCTTCTCTACATATAGTTCAAGGGGTAATTTGCCGTAATGCTGATAACGCGGAGGAATGATAAGATAAAATCCTTTCCGGAGGTTGATGACCTGCCGGTCAGAGGAAAGCCTGGCGAGCTCTTTTCTGACCGATGACTCTGGGGCAGCCGTCTTTTGCAGCAACTCCTCTGTGGAGAAAGCAAATTCCTCGTAAGATTGTAGTTCTCTGACAAATGCTGCTACAGTGCCCATAGTTTGGTTTTTCGTTGCGGAATATACCTATTTTTGGTGCATTTCGCAACGCAAAACTAATAATATTTATTTAGCATAACAGACCTATGCGTTTTCAGATGATGTTTAAGTATACTTCACATCAACTAATAATTGAACTTTTACAATATTGTTCTACAAAATTGCTTAGAAAGGAAAGTAATTTTTTGCCCCATTAATTGCCATGCAAAAGAATATTTTTACTATAATCACCTAACAATCAATAATTTATAAATAATCATTTTACGTTATTTATCCATATTTATAGCTATTTGATACTTTGGTAATAATTATATTTTTAAGAGAAACATCAAAATGACACAAAGTCTATCAAACTTAATGAACTCACCCCTAGCCTTGGTTGCCCTGCTGTTGTGGGTATTGCTGATCTTTTTGGTTGTCCGGCAGTGTAAAAGGTGGGCAAAAGCCAGTCAGCATGAAAAAATTTTCTGTCAAAATCATCCTGCTATTCCGGTTAAAGAATATAAACTTTCTGAGTTTGTGGTACATGATGAAGTAGAGGAAAAGTCAAAGCTCATCTTAGCCAGTAAACTCAAGCAGCCTAAGCTCAACCCGGAAAAGCAGGTAGAACGACTGGAAATGCTAAAGCATAGCTGGGATGTCTGATGCAGAAAGTATTTATTAACTCAATTTTGTACACCAAACCCTTTTTACTTATGCAAAACTTATATGTTTTTGTCAAAGCTCGTGTCTTGCACCTTGCCACACACTTATTCCAGAGCAGGCCGCTGATGCTACTCACATTATTTGTTGTGCTGTCCATGCAGCAATCCTTTGGACAGGCTATGGTAGAGAATGCTATGAACAGCATCAAAAGCTGGATCGTCATCATCCTGAATGTAGCATTTCTGATTGGCATTGCTATCGGCATATTCAAAGCCGCCATGAAGTTCTTCACCGGGGCACCTGACAAAGTAGAGTTCATGATCGGAATCGTGATTGCTATTGCGCTTTTCGGAGGCTTTCAGTTCATCGTGGATGACCTTGCCGCATTCTTGGGAGGAGATATCCTTTTAGACGATACCAACTAGAAAAGACTTCAGAATGAAATCATTTAAATCCATTGAAAGAAAAGCACAGCTGCTGGGACTGCCCATGCAGGATTTGTTTGCTCTGCTCTTTGGTTTGGCGCTGGCCATGGTGCTGGGCATTGTGATCAACTTCTTTTTGCCGGTAAGCAAGTATTATTTCTTTGCGGTGCTGGCAGCAACCGTTATTGCTTTCTTTCTTTTGAAGCGCGTCAATCTGCGTCGGCATCCCAGTTTTCTTTTCTCTTTGCTTTCCTATCGTTTCTTTCAGCCTAAGTGTTTGGAAGTCTGGGGAAATAGGAGAAATGATCTATCAAAATGACTACTATTAAATCCACATTAAACCAAACCATGTTGATCAAACCAGTTAAGAAAAAATCTGCCTACTTGCGTGACCGGCTTCCCATCTTTGCTTTGGAAGAAGATAAAGTCATCTTCAAAGACGGAAGGGTAGGCATAGGCTTTCGTGTGTCTGGGGCTCCATTAGAGTCCTGGACGGAAAGCCAGTACAGTCAGGCCAATGATGTGCTCAGCCAGCAGCTCAAGATGCTGCCGGTGGGCACCGTAGTGCAAAAGACGGATGTCTATTTTGACAAAGAATACAAAGCAGAAAACATAAAGAGCTCAGCTTACTATGAATCTAAACTGCATGAGCATTTCTTTGCCCGATTAACGCTTTTGCATGAGAGTTATCTGTTTCTTTCTTTTCCCAGCAGGGCCAAAGGAAGAATGGACAACACATCTATTCACCGGATCAACCCAGTGAGCAGCATGTTTGCTTATGGAGGATCAATCTTAAAAAATCCATTTGATGGCATAGAGGACTTACTCAAAGAAGCTGAAAATCTGGCATCCTCCTTTATCAAAGGACTCTACAGTTTAAAAGATGTGTCATTTAGCAGACTTAAAGAAGAGGAGTTGAATCACCTGTACCTGCGCTACCTCAATCTTTCTTTTGATGAGTCGTGTACAAGTCTCAACCGGGTGATCTACAATGATCTTTCAGGTCTTGCAGTGGGAGAAAAGAAAGCCAATGTCATTACTATGACCGGTCAAGGCAGTGAAGTCTTTGCCAGTGTCAAAAATCACTATGGAGTGAGTAGTCCCTATACCTATCAGCTATCCCAGTACATGCAATTTCCTCATGTGGTAACCCAGAGTTTGCTGGTGGAAGACACTGAAAAAGAGCTGAAAAACCTGGACTTCGAGAGAAAATTGAACGATTCACTAGAGTGGCTCACCACCCAGGATCATGAGTTGAAATCTCGGGAATTAGAAGAGTTCACCGCTTATGTCAGATCAGGTAACACTGGCCTTGTGAGCCTTCATCAGTCAGTGATGGTCTTTGAGAGTGATGAGCCCTTAAGGAAATCCTATGTTGAAAGGACCATCTCAGCCATTCGTCAGTTCTATGGAGCAGAGGCTATTGTGGAGAGTTTTGATACGGCTAATCTATTCTTTGCTTCTTTGCCGGGCAACGGTTTTCAGCACTACCGCTGGCTCATCACCTCCGCTGACCTTGCTGCCTGTTACCTGCACTTTATGACTTCTTGGCATGGAGAACGAGTAGGCGACTACCTTTGTGACAGGTTTGGCAATCTTTTGCTGGTAAATCTCTTTAACACCCGGCAAGCCAATCAGAACTGTGTAGTCATTGGCCCTTCAGGTTCTGGCAAGTCTTACACTATGGGTAACTTCATTGCCCAGAGGTTAGAGCGAGGTGCCCGGCAGATCATCATTGACAAAGGAGGTACATACAGGAATGTGATCTATGCCCTGAATGGTAAACGGTTTGATGAGACCTATTTTGAATACAGTGCGGAAAAGCCCCTGGCTTTTAATCCATTCTTGTTAGAGAAAGATAAGCAAGGAAAGTATGTGCTTACGGCAGAGAAGAGTAACTTCTTGATTGCAGTGCTAAGCACCATTTGGAAAGGAGGTAAATCAGAAGGATCAACTAGCCAGGACTTGAAGCCTGCTGAAAGGGCAATCTTCAAATTGATCCTTCCACGATACTACCAACATCTGGATGAGAACCCTTCATCCTATCCGGGGGTTAACTCTTTCTTTCATTTCCTTCGGCAGTACCACAGGATTCACCACACAGAAGAAGAATACCGCTCTGAGATCAGGTACTTTGATATGGAGCAGTTCTTAACGGTGCTGAGGCCTTTTGTCTCGGGAGAATATCGGCAAGTGCTCAATGCAGTACAGGAGATTAGCATCAGTGAGCATAGACTTGTTTGTTTTGACATGGACAAGATCAATACTGATCCGGTTTTGTATCCACTGGTAACACTTCTAATCACTGAACTTGCCCTGGACCAGATCAGAAAGTATCCTGATGAAATCAAGTACCTCTATCTGGATGAAGCCTGGACTATGCTTTCAGGAAGCTTGCAGGAGTTTATCAATGAGCTTTTTAGAACGATTAGAAAAAATAACGGTGCTGTTTGCATCATCACACAAGGCTTGGGAGAGATCAAAAAGTCCAGTGTAGGCGAAGCAGTACTGGTCAATGCTGATACTAAGATCATCTTAAAGCATCAGGACAAAAGGCTGGTAAGTGAACTGGCGGCCCATCTTGGCTTTACCGATCATGAAGTAGACCTGATCCACTCCATGAGGGTAGAGAAGTCATTTAGAGAACTCTTCATTAAGCAGGGAGAAGAAGCAAGAGTCTTCAGACTGGAAACCTCTCCTCATATGGATGCGGTGCTTTCTTCCAAACCCGAAGAGCGAAACTATCTCAAGAAGCTCATTGAGCGCTATCAGGGCAATCTGCCTTTTGCTGTCAACCAATTTGTTCAAAATTCCAGATTGAAGATTACAAATTGAAAATTATTGAGACTGTATATATTCTTGAGGGCCTACTATTCCAAGCAATTTTTAATCTTCAATTTTTAATTTGTAATGAACAACGTTGCTGCGAGTGCTGAGTTTTTAGCGGCTGTCAATACCTTGCTGGAAAGGACATTAGGGATTGGACTGGCGATGATTCCGGTCTTTCTGTTGATCGTGATGTTCAACCAGGTCTTTGCGGCACTGGTCTTCTCCCAGCGCTTCCGCCTGGACTTTCAGCCTATGGTGAGAGGCGTGGTGCTGTGGATTGGACTTACTTTCTACACAGACTTTCTGGATGTAATCAGTGCAACCATTCAATCTATCTCAGATTATATAGGCCCTGACAGAACTTTCATGCAGAAGCTTGCTGAAATGTGGAACCTGCTCTTGCCGGGAAGTCAGAACGGAGAGTTGCCCAGCAATATGGAAGAGCTGTATGCATCCTTTACTCGCCTGATGCAGTTTGACCTGGTCAACTGGCTATTGGCTTTGCTGGAAGGATCTTTCGTGCATATCGTAAGAAAAGGCATTGAGCTGATCCGTCTGGTGCTGCTGGCGTTTCTCTACATCGTAGGACCACTGGCCATTGGATTGTCTGTGATTCCTGGCTTGAATAACCTGGCTATGAAGTGGCTGCAAAGCTATCTGACGGTGCAGTTCTGGAGCGTTACGCTCATTATTCTGGATACCCTGGTATCAGAGTTCAACAGCCTCTACTTCAATGGTTATCTATTCCCTGATGAGCTAAGCACCACCAACTTTGTGCTGGTTAGTCTGGTCATTGTCATTCTCTACTTTATGGTACCCCATCTGACCAGTTATATCATCGGCCATTCGCATGCAGCTGTTTTTCAGAGCAGGGTGTTTAGTACGGCAATGCTTGGTGCAGGGATAGCATACCAAAAGGGAAAGGCGGCCATGCAGGCCAGTAAAGTAGTCGTCGGTACCGGAGCAGCAGGTAGTTCATCAGCCAATGCTGGTGTTCAGGCAGCTAGATACGCTCATAGACAACGACCCCAGGGAGGATCATCCTAATGTTCACTTTATTCAAACCATACATTTAAACGAACCATGTCAAACGTAAAAGACTTTAACAAGACCTTCAAGACCATGCAGATGCTGGCAGCTGTCAGCATCCTGGGTTTTATCACTGCTACTGTGATCTACATCATACAGTACAGAAAAGTAGCAGAGTATTATCAGCAACAGACCTATGTCATTACCTCCTGGGGCACCTTTCCTGCCAGCTACTATGATGGAAGAAAAGTATCACGCATTGAGACCCAGAACCATGTGGAGACTTTTGTCAAGCATATGTTTGCCCATAGTGCTGAGACGTATTATGAGCATATCAACTATGCGCTGAACCTCATTGATGAAGAATCAGGTAAAAGAATATACCATGACTTTGAGGAAGGGGAAGTGCAGAAAAACTATGTCCGTTATGGCTCTCATACTGAAGTCAAATTAGACTCTGTGGTACTGGATATGAACACTTTGCCCATAGAAGGTAAATTCTATGCTTTACAGGAGGTACATATCGGAGACAATGTCCGCAGTCTTCCCATTGCAGCAAGCTTTAAAGTGGTTCAAGCCTACCGGCATGAAAAGAATCCTTATGGTCTTTTGCTCACTGATTTTGATTTTATCGCCTACCCTCGTAAAGAAGACAAGAAACTATGATCAGATTCAGTGTATTACTCGTTTTATTGTTCTTATTATCTACTCACAGTTTTGGCCAAGATACCATTTATGTGTCCGATCAGGCGAAGTCTTACCTACTCTTTGATGAGGTGGTGAGTTTAGCAGACATAGGAAATCCTATGCTTTTTCAAGCCAGCATTGAAGGCAAAAGTGTCATGGTGATTGCAAAAGCTGATACTGTCCCTCCTACGCCATTTTATGCTGTGGTAGGTGGTAAACCTTTTCAAGGGGTGCTTGTCTTTCATTCTCATCCTAAAGCCTTCTATGACTTTAGGAAAAATATTTGGGAGCAGGAAGAGTCAATGATTAGTGAAGTTGAAAAGAGATTCAAAGTACTTGAGAGCCCAACAGATCTTCATTATGTCGGCAACAAGGAAAATGGCATCACTTTCAGGCTGGTAGGCATACTGCATGATCATCAGGCTACCTATCTCAAGTTCAGGGTGAAGAACCATACTTCCGTAGTCTATCAAACTGAGTTTGTAGGTTTTGAAAGACTCAAAAAGTACAAGAAAGGGTTCTTTGCCAAAACGCAGGTGGCTCACTTTCCGATAACAGAGACTGAAAATCTGCAGATCAATGATATCTTACCTTATTCAACTGACTATCTCTACTATATACTACCACTGCAGGCACTGGAAAGAAAGGAGTCTGTTATTGCTACGCTTAGAGAAAAAGGAGCACGTCGCAGTGTCTCGCTTAAGCTTCCTTATCAATTGATCAAACGGGCGAATTTGTATTAGTTCACTGTTCACAGTTCAGATTCAGACTGGGAGATTAAGACAACTTTGAACTCTGAACATTGAACTTATAAACTTCAAAAAAGGATGGATTTTAAAGATAATATTGATGAGGAGCATATAAACGCTGAAAAGCTTCGCTTTGAAGCCCCGGTGGCAGCCAAAAGCTGGAAAGAGAAACTCCTGAAAAACTTATCCAGATACAGTCTCTTACTCATTGTAGGTGTAGCAGCGGTGTTTATTACATTGCTACACTTCAAGGGTCAAGGACTTTTACAGGCACTAAAAGGTACACCTCTGCCAAGCTTTGGCTGGGAAGAGAATATTCATCCTAAAAGCCTTCCGGATAAGACAGCCGTCTATGAGGAAGTGCTCAAAAAAGAAGCAAAGGAAAGAAGAAAAGAGATGTCTAGTAAAGCCTCAGCGAAACTAAAAGTGACAAATCCTGATTGGCAGATGATGCATCAAAAAGTGAATCCTAAAGCTGTATCGGTAGATGACTCTGTTTATATAGTCGCCGATACATTGAAAACAGTAGTGGTTCAGGCTGCACCTCAGCACGAAATTAGGTATAGAAAGAATACTGCAAAACCAATAAAAAGAAAACCCCAGCTTGCCCAAAAAGCAGCAGCAGTGATCCAACAAGAAATTGAGGTGAAAAGCACAGATTTCTTTCAGCCGGTGAGAGTAGCTGCTACTGCTTCTCAACAAAGCTTTACAGCCTGTGTAGTGCATGAAGATCAGCTGTTGAGCAACAACAGCATGCTGAGCCTGCGGTTAACGGAAGATTTGTCTTTTGATGGACAAAGCTTTCCTGTGGGAACCATCTTGTATGGAACAGCAAGAATAGCCCAGAACCGTATCCTGGTTATGGTTTCAAGGATTCTTCAGACTCCGGTACAATTGCAGGTCCATCATCATACCTATCATGAAGGTATTTTGCTGGATGAATCTAAAAATGTACTGGAAGAAGTCACAAGGCAAACGGTTTACCGTCAGGGACAGCGGTCTGTGCAGGATCTTCCTTTAGATGTCGCTACTGAACTGGGACGCAATATCCTGCAAGGCTCCAGAAGAAAGAAGATCACGATCTTTTTACCGGACGGCTTTCCCCTGTATTTATCTAAAGAAAATTAACCTTGAAAGTATTAATCATGAAACAATCAATCGTCATTATCTTAGTTATGATTACTCTTTTTGGATTTACCTGTGCCCAAGGAATACCGGTAGTAGATCCTGCCCATATTGCCATCACCATTGCCAATGGAGTAACGTTGGATGACCAACTAGACAAACTGGAGGATCAGCTTGCGGTTTCCTTTTTGATCAGAGATAAAGTTTCAGATATCTATGAACTACAGTATGACTACAAGGAATTTCTAAAGCAAGCTGAAACGGTTCAGGAACTGCAATGGGCAGACCTGGTGGAAAGCGAAGCCCATGCTTTAGCCTTACAAACTTCTATGGATGTTTATGTACCGGCTTATGAAGAAATTGGTATGCTCAAAGAGGCATACCAAACCCTTGAAGGCATAGAAGGTGGTCTGAGACTTTACCAGGAGTTGGATGGCTTTGGATCAGATAGTCCACTACCTCCTAACTTTACTGCTTTGCAAATGACGCTGGAGAAACTCTCAGTTAATCGGGCGGCCTTTGATGAGATGGCTTATAAAAAGAAGTTACAGGTAGCGCTTTCTTACAATCAGGTAGCAGCAGACTTGCTGGAAAAAGCCCAAGAACTTAGCCAGGCCCTGCTTGTCAATGAACGTTTTTCTATGACAGAAGGAGAAAGGCTTTCCAGCATCAAACAGGCTCATGATTATATCTTAAAAAGCATGGATCTCAAGCTGCAATCCGATCAACTGGTGCTGGATGTGATGAAGGAAGCAGAAAAAAGTCAATCAGGGCCACTCAAGCATTACGAGCAACAACTTGAAAGAGAAGTGCTCTCTGCTACTCCTTTGTATGTATATGATTAATCAAACTTTTCTCTTCCCCATGAAAAAAGCATTTATTCTTCCACTAACCATTGTATTGATATTCAGCTTTCAGGTGCAGGCCCAGCAAATGATTCCTGTAATGGATAATCTGCTCAAAGAAAGCCTGGATGACCACATGAAAACCAACCTCAAACAGGCAGCGCTGCTGGAAGTGATCCGGGAAGCAACTGAAGATACCAAAGAAAATGTGGAAGCTACTGACCAGCTTCAGTATGACTACCGGGAATTCCTCAAGCAAACTACCAGCACCGCAGGACTTAGGATTTCAGAGGCTGGACAAGAACAACAGGCTATAGGTCAGGCAGTAGGTTCTTCTCATCATCTGGATGACTATACTTTTGCTGCTCAACTTCATGAGCTGTATCATGAGCAGACTGAACCTATAGAAAAAAGCCAGATGCTACATGACCTTATCATACCATATCGGGATGATATCATCTTTACCCAGCTTGCTCCCTTTGAAGCTTATCAACAACAGATAAATCTCAATGTCACTGCCTTAGAAGAGATGAGTCAGAGACGAAAGCTACAGCTTGCCATAGCCTGGCAGGTCTTAGCACAGACGAAGACAGAACAGGCAGAGGAGCTACGTACATTGCTCAATACGGATCAGGTATTTTCCATGACTGAAGCAGAACGACTGGAAATGATTAGCCGGATGCAGGATCATTTACTTGCAGCGAAGCAGTTGAAGGAGAAAGCCGATCAGTTGATTAGGCAGGCTTCAACACCTTCCTTTCAAAAGCAACAGGTGGTGAATACATACAAGCTTAAACAGGAAAGGGAAGTACTCTCAGCAACTCCATTGTATTGAATTAATAACATGCTTATGATCTGGAAATACCTCTTGATGCTCATGCTTTTGCTATCATTTTCAGCAAAAGCCCAGCCCTATGTCATCTTTGTCATAGACAAACAAGCCATTGCCAAAAGCAGTGAAAACCTGGCACTAAACATCATCAAACAACAGCAGTACAAGAAAACTCTGGACTTGACTGAAGATATCTTTGCCAGCTATACCCGTATTGAAATGCTACAGCAACAGGTACTGGATGATCTCAAGCAGGCAGAGAGCATACGGGATCTGCACTGGGCAGATTTGTCTAAGTCAATTTATCTGGCCAATGAGTTGGTCAATGGAGTAGTACAGCCAGGATTGGAGATAGATTTTGTTGTGGAGCATCCTCTCTTTGAAGACTCTCCGGATAGGATTTATCGGGATGTATTCCTTACAAGCTCTGCTGATCCTTTGCCTGATGATCTGTCTTCTTTTCGGGAAGCGAAACAAAGATCTCATGCGCTTTCCAACAGCTTTCAAAGCATAGCCAATGAACGAAAGGCCTATGCCGCCGTGGCTTTTCAATATTTAGCAGAAGACCTGATCTTAAAGTCTACGGAAATGGATGAAGTCCTAAAACAACCAACTCGTTTTTCCATGACAGAAACTGAAAGGATGCGACTGCAATCTTTCTCTGAAGACTATCTGCAATTAGCCAGTGAGATGCTAGAAAGATCAGATAAGTTTTTGTTAGAAGTGGCTCATTGCCGATCTTTACAGACTCAAAGAGATCAGCAACAAAAAAGACTGGAAAGAACCACTATTGCCAATACCATAGTACTGGATTATTAAATTTTTATACCCCATGAAAAACTATTTTGCTTTTTTCTGGCTAGCCATGCTATGCCTTGTTTCCTGTAATTCTCAGGTTGAAGTTACACCCAAGTATCCTCTCAAAGAATTACTGCATGAGAAAAGCTGGAAGGTAGTCTCCATACAGGCAGAGAGAAAAAGTGATGGTGAAGTGCTGGACTGGTACGAACAACTACCTGCCTGTATCAAAGACAATATCTTCTTCACAGAAGCTCCCGGTACCGGTGCTGTAGGCGAACTGCATGCTGAAGAAGGTAGTACACTTTGCAAGGAGAATGACCTATCCTACATCCCCCACATTGCCGGATGGAAGCTCAATGATGACCACAGTATCTTTTCAGTCTCTCTTTTTGACTCCGGCCACAGCATGCTCTATGGCTATGAAACAGAAGAATCCTACACTTTTGAAAACTGGATGGTGGATGAACTGAATGAAAAATACATGCAGATCAAGGTAGATAAAATTTTTGAAGAGCACGCTTATACTTTTACGATTAGGTTTGAGGTTACTAACTAATAATTCTATCCCCCTAGTACAAATCGAAATTAAGCAACTTTTTGGCACATCCGAAAATTAGTCAAACTACTCAGGCACTGGTAAATCTTTTGATTTTTTTCAGGTACTTAATGGTACCATAGGTCAATGTAATCAAGGCAATCACCCCGATAAGAATGTGCAAAGCATTATCAAACGCTGCTGTAGGTTCATGCTCATAGGTCTGTTTCAGGATCAAGAGCATGCAGCCCAGCAACCAGATATACGAGGTGTTGTACTCTTTAAGAATGACCCGCTTCCACTGAAAAGTCATGCTGTTTAAAGTCGTACCCAGCCCTTTGAATTTAGGAATCCAACGTCCGGTAGTGGCTTTGTAGGCTTCAAACTCAGCGCCAAATTTGTTATGCAGAAAATTTTCTTCTGCCATGATGATTGCCTGATACACAAAGATAAAGAAAGGCCCTCCGATCAGTAGAAAGTATAAACTATTGGCCAGTACTCCGGTACCAATCAGCATCAGCACATTTCCTACATACATGGGGTTCCGGCAGTGAGCGAAAATACCGTCAGTAACCAGCTTCTCAGCATATACCTGTCGGTTTTTGCCACCACGGATAATATACACCAATCCTATGGTTGTCCAGCGTATACTTTGTCCCGTAAGGGCTATGATTCCTCCCAATATGATGGCTGTTACATAATGTCCAAAGATGGGAGGAGAGGGAAGAAAAAGTGCCAGATAAAATACCGGAAACATGAAGTTCCGGTAGTGAAAGATGAAATTACCTATTTTAACCATTATTTTACAGCTACGAGTCCACAGAAGTTATACCATTTGAAAAAGACCTCAAAGTACCGGAATTTATGGTTGAGCAGCATTTCCCGGTTCTCCATCAGTTTGTAAGGGATCAGCACATTTTCCAGCGCCTCACGCTTCTGCGATATTTCCATTTCACTATAGCTATTCCTTCGTTTATAATTATAATAGTAGTTGATAAACAGGCGGTTGAAAATAGAATCTTCACCCAGCACTTTCTCCACCAGGATTAATGCGCCATTGGGGTTCATCTGCTCATAAATCTCGGTGATCAGTTTGTCCCGGTAAAGGGGACGCACAAACTGAAGGGTAAGGCAAAGCACCACCACGGAAGCATTCTCTAATTGTATACCTTGGTGCAGATTCGTATTCCTTAATTCGTACGCTCTGGTGAAATTTGCTTCTTTGAGCTTCTCATCACACTTGCTGAGCATATCATCCGACTCATCTATGCCCACAAATTTAATACTGTTGTCCAGCATGCTGTCCATACCAATCATAGTGGTACCGGTAGAGCAGCCCAGGTCGTAAACCACTGAGCCGGGCATAGCAAAATCAGCGGCGATTTCAGCCACCATGCGCTGCATTTCCCCGTAGAAGGGAACAGAACGGCTCACCATGTCATCAAAGACGGTAGCTACTTTTTTGCTGAATTTAAAGTCATCTACCCGGTTGGTAGGTTCTTTAAACACCTCATCTTTAATATCAATAGTCTTTTCGGAGATATCTTTCACTCCTTCGTTTACTGAATCTTTCATAAAATTAAAGTCAATTACATGCTCTACTTAAATAATTTGCATTGCTTAAATCAAAACTTATAGTTAAAGTCTAGTCGCATTACCTGCGTCTCGTAATTGTTCTCATAACGAGCTGTAAAGGCTTCCTCCACAATATCCTGTCGGATACCAAAATTGTAAAACATATCGCTGATAGAGAAGGTGAGTTCTCCTTTGCCATTCATCATGCCTTTTTTGATACCTAAATCCACTGAGGAACGGGAAAGCTGCTCTCCCTGGGGAATATTTTTCGGTGCGTAATAGATTCCTGTCAGTTGAAGCTGAATATCTCTAGGCAAGTTGAACAGGCCATTGAGTTTGAAATCCCAGGTATTATCATCATACTCATTGATGTTAAATGGACGTTCATAAGGAAAAAGTATTGTGCCCGTATAGGCATCAATATGATTGTTGTACCAGTTGAAACTACCCGATAGCTTGGCAAATTCATTGATATCCTGGGTAAGGATAAGTTCAACCCCAGTATTGGTAGCCCCCCCGGTGTTTTGATAAGTTTTGTTGATGATATTATAATCAGTATTACTGCTGTCAATGGCAAAAATACGCATGAAAGGATCTTCAATAATACGATGAAAGCCCGCCACATACATAGAACCAGTGGCCCAGAGGTATTTATAGGCCAGCTCAAAAGTCTGGGTAAATTGAGGGCGAAGGTAAGGATTACCTACTTTGAGCAGTTCAGGATCATCAAATTTGGGGAAGACCCGCAGTTCGGGCTCGCCGGTTCTGTCTACCCGGTTATTGTAAAAAGCTGAAAGGCGGTTGCTTTCATTGATTTTGTAGGTGAAGCGGATATTAGGAAACAGCCGGAAATAATCATAAGCATCATTGGTGGGATAATAAGCATTAGCCGGGTCCAGATTATAAAACACTTCGGTCTGCTCTGCCCTTATACCGCCCTCAATATCATAGAAGGGCTGCTCCAAGATATAGTTAAGGTAAGCAGCATAGAGATCTTCTCCCCATCTGGACCAATCGCCCAGATCAGGATAAATGATAGAATTTTCTCCGGGAGTGATGGCATACTCTACCGGCAGTCTTCTGATTCTTACTTTGGCACCGGCTTCCAGCCTGCCGCTCATCAGCGGTTTCACATAGTCAATACTGGCGGTGGTGGTATGTTCAATCGCCAGGATATTGGTCTTGTCTTTACCTTGTCGCACAGCTGAGCTATCGTTGAGGGAATAGGTTTCGTCTTCCCAGCCCCGGGTGTACTGAAGCCCAGCGTCCAGCGTATGCCCGGCGGATTCAAATTTATGTTTGTACTGTGCTGAGAGATTGATATAGCCGGTTACCTCTTCCTCATTCCAGGCGTAGTAGCGGTAGCGCCTTTCTGCATTCTGATCAATGTAGGCCACCTGTGCTGTATCCACGTGTCTTTCAAAGTCATAAATACCAGAGAAGGTAAGGGTGTTATTGTCATCCAGGTTCCAGTCTACGCCTCCGTTCAGGATATAGTGTACCTGTCGGCGGTTTTCAGGTACCTGTGAAATGGTATTCCGCCCATCACTATAGTTACGGATGGTAAATTCATTGTTGGGAAGCGCCTCCTGCAAAATGACTTGCGATTGCAGAAAATAATTGAGCTTGGGTGTACGATAGTTCAGGTTGAGGCTGGGGATAGCCTTAGGGTTATTTTGGAAGCTGCCAAGTTCGGTGGGCAGATCTTCCCTGGGTGGTGCTGAAAACGCGCCTAAACCAAGACTTAATCCCACATCACCGCTGAAACCGGATTCTTTTTCTTTCTTATAAATGATATTGATGATACCGGCCATGCCTGAGGCATCGTACTTAGCAGATGGGTTGTTGATGATCTCAATGCGTTCAATATTGGCAGCGGGAATATTATCCAGGGCTTTCTGGTTGCCAAAACCGGTAAGGCTGGACTGCTTACCATCTATCAGGACTGCCACTTTATCGCTCCCCCGGAGGATTACTTTTCCCTCCTGATCTACCGTTACGCCGGGCATGGTTTTCATCACATCCAGTACTGAGCCGCCAGACTGGGAAAGGATATTGTCTACATTAAAGGATTTTTGATCAAGGCCGGAGGATACAATTTCCCTTTGCCCTTCCACCACTACCTCATCCAGTTGAGCGCTAACTGCCTCCAGCGCAATAGTACCTACATCAAAATACGTATTGAGTTCACCTAACAAAACATCCACATTCCTGGGCTGATAACCGACAAAAGAAAAATGCAGGCTATATTTACCTTTCCTTAAACCTTCAATAGAAAACAGCCCCTCTTCATCAGTAATCACTCCGCTCACCAAGGTACTGTCCGGGACAGAAAAAACAGAGACGGACGAATAGGGAAGCGGTTCATTAGCACTGGCCTCCGATACTTTTCCGGAAATCGTATTGTCTCCCTGAGCCGTCAATGATGCTGAAAGTAACATCAGTGCGAGTAAAAAAATGTAGTGCTTCATTTGCCTGCTTTGAGTTATGCAAATGAATGAAGTAATTCTGTAGAAATTCTGGATATTGAGGTGGCTTTCAAAAAAGAATATGAATGGTATGGGTTTGCTCCTTTTGTTGATAAGTGACTTTCCAGTGATAAGTCTCACAAATCTTTTGCACCAGTGAAAGCCCCAGGCCCGATGATTCATGACTGGGATTTTCTTTGACGAAACGCTCAAAAAGTTTTTCCGGTGGATTCGTCAAAGCCAGTCCGGTATTACTGAATTCTAGTCCTTGGTTATCCAGGTAAATATTGATCTCCCCTTCTGCTATATTATGTTTGATAGCGTTGCTCATCAGGTTATTGATGAGTATGCCTGCAAGGGCTGGATTTATAGGAAATGTCCGCGTATATTCCTCCGAAATAAACTTGATGCTCAGCTGTTTATCGGCAAGCATCTCCTTAAAGTCTTTCAGGGTGTTGCTGATGACCTCCTTTAAATTGATCTTTTCCAGATGCTTAAACTGCCGGTTTTCAATTTTAGAAAGCAACAGCAGGCTTTGGTTGATTTTAGAAATGCGGTGAAGCCCCTGGCTGATTTTAGTTACAATTTTAGCGGCTTTCTCCTGCTGAATCTCTTCCTGTAAAAGGTCCAGGTTACTTTTGATGACCGCCAGCGGTGTTTGTATTTCATGGGAGGCATTTTCAGTAAATTCTTTTAACCTCAAATAATCTCCGTGGATCTTATCAGTCATTTTTCTGATGGCTGCATTAAGCTCCTGAAACTCCTGGATATCGGATTGGGTCTCTTTAACGGCCTGGGGATTATCTAGTTCGTAGCTGCGCAAGAGTTGAATATTTTCATAAAAACCTGCCCAAAGTTTTCGTATCTGAAAGTAGTTCACCAGCAAAAGTGCCAAGACCATGAGCATAAACAACAATACCAGAGACACTGTGACTGCAAGCAGTAATTTATCAGATTCTATCAAAGACTCCCTAAAAGTGAGCTGAAAAGGCTGACCTTCAAAAGTTTCGTATACGGTGATCTGCCGATAGGGTATCCATTGCCCCCGGTAGTGGTCCCATAGTACGGTATCCTGGAATGTGCGGGTATCCTGATAAGTATCAACTTGTTTGATTTCAAACTCTACTTCAGCAATATTTTCCAGCGGTATATCTTGCGCTCTAAGTTCTTCTATCTTCTTTTCTATCTCAAAATCCAGGATTTCAGAGATTTCCTCCCTAATGGCTGCCTGTATCATAAAATAAAACATCAGGCCTGCTGTCAGAAATACAGGCGTAGCGAGCAGCAGATAATAGCGGTTGGCCTTAGAGAGCAGCTTCAATCTTTGACGAATTTATACCCCATTCCATAAACAGCATGAAGGTAGTGGTTCTGACTATACTGATTCAGCTTTTTCCTCAGGTTTTTGACTTGGGAATAGATGAAATCATAAGAATCGGCTACATCCATATGGTCACCCCATAAGTGTTCGGCAATAGCCTCTTTGGAAATGACCCGCTGCGCATTGGCCATAAAAAACTCTAACAGTAAATATTCTTTTGGCGTCAGGTCTACAGCATGGCCATTGACATAAACTTCTTTGCGCTCAGGGATAACCAGTATATCCTGAAAGTTAATTTCATTGTTGCCCTGAAAGTTTCGCCTTCTAATCAAAGATTTGATGCGGGCGTTTAATTCTGCCAGGTGAAAGGGTTTGGTTAAGTAATCATCAGCACCAATATCTAGTCCTGTGATTTTATCATCCAGGGAATGTTTTGCCGAAATGATGATGATCCCTGCCAACGAGTAAATTTTCTTTAGCGTGCGGATAATCTCCAATCCATTTCCACCCGGCAAAGTGATATCTACCAGAATACAATCATACTCGTACATATTGACTTTCTCCTCGGCGGCCTTATAATCACTTGCAATCTCACAGAGATATTTTTCCTTGCTAAGAAAACTAACAATCGCTTCTGATAGTGTAGAGTCATCTTCAATGAGTAGAACCTTCATAAACAAATATGATTCCTGTTAATATAGTAAGAAAGTGATTTGATCTTGTTGTTGATTTGATTTTCTTAAAACGATCGTGGCTGTTACACAAATAAAATTTCAGTTCGTATTTAATAATAGTCCATCAATAAGAGAACTCATTTACGTGAGTTCATAGCTGATACTTCAGCAATTCTGCCACAGCCTGCTGATACTCATTTTCCAGTCTCAGATACTTGTCTTCTGCTTCATAGAAATACATGATTTCCATAAAGAATTCTATGGATGAGATTTCTCCCAAGCGCAAAGCCTTTTCCAGCAATGCGGTATTGTTTAGTTCTGAAAGCAATCCCTCATATTCCTGCAAAGTGTTCTGTAAAGTCTGCTGTTTCTCATACAATCTGCGAATTGTATAGAGATGCTCAGTCCTTTCTCTTGCCACTGCCTGATTACTCCAATTGATTTGCGCTTGCGCTAGCTTAATTTTGTTTTTATCTTCCCAAAGTGGAATGGAAATGCCAGCCATAAAGCCATTGTATTGCTGACCTAAGATAGCCTGGTACCGATAACCTGCCTGAAAAGAAGGTAAAACTAATGCCCGGTTTACTGACAACTGTTCCTGACTGACCTCTTGCTGCTGCTCATAATAATTAAGTGTCGGATCATTGGCTTCGGTGAGAGGCTCCAGTACCTCAAACTCAGGAATGTTATCCATCTCAGGATAGTTATCGGCAGTAAACAACATTTCTTCCCCTCCATTCAGGGCTGTAAGCTTTTCTGTCATTTGCACAATCTGACTTTCCAATACTATGAGTTCATTATTCAAATTGAGCCTCAGCAATTTGGCTTTGTTGACTTCCAAGATATTGGCATTCCCTTGCGCTAATCTGCGCCCATAATCCCGTACCAATTGCTCAGCATTGCTAAGGCGTTGGTTAAATAGAGCCTGTTGTTTACGTGCATAAATTAACTCCAGGCAAAGCAGTTTGGCTTCCAAAAGCACTTGCTGACGCAATGAATCCAATACAAAAGAGAGTTGGTTGATCTGTGCTTCTGCTAAGTCTTTTTTTCTGAAATAAACAGAAGGAAAGTCAAAAGCCTGGGATACGGTCAAGTCTTTCTGCGTTCCTGCCTCAGCAGGTGTGCCGGGCAGGTATTCAAAAGCAAGCATTGGGTTGGGCAGGTAAATATCTGTCTTAAAGGACAAAGCCTGCGCTTCAACGTACTGTCTTCTGGCTTGTAGTGTAGGATTATTTTGCTCCACAGCACGTAATACTTCCTCCACGGTGTTTTGTGCCTCTACTTTCCGATTCAAGCCAAAGATTATAGTCAGCAGGATGATAAAAAAACAATATTTTTTCATAGCATAGGATGCGTTAATCATGCGTATTTTTTGCGGTAGAGCAGAAAGAACACTGCCGGAATGACGGCCAGGTTAAGCAGGGTAGCACTGAGTAAACCTCCCAATATCACCACTGCCATAGGGCTTTGTATTTCATTGCCTGCTTCTGCCCCGGATAAGGCCAGAGGAATCAGGGCCAGCCCCGTAGTAAAAGCAGTCATTAGAATGGGATTCAGCCTGTCCAGAGAACCTTCAATCAGGGTTTCATACAGGTTTTTTCCTTCAATGAGCAGACTTTGGTAATGCGAAATAAGCAATATGCCATTACGGGTGGCAATGCCAAACAAACTGATAAAACCAATGGTGGAAGCAATGGATACGATACCGGAAGTAAAAAAGACAATGATCACCCCACCAATGAGTGCTAGTGGCAGATTAAGCAGTACAATCCCGGATAACGTCAGATCATTAAACTCTAGATAGAGTAAGAGAAAGATAATGATCATAGCAGCAATAGAAGCCAGGAGAAGTAAACGGGAAGCATTGGCCTCACTTTCAAACTGTCCACCATATTCTATCCTGTATTCCTGAGGTAGTTCTACATTTTCAGCAATGCGCTGCTGAATCTCATTGACTACTCCTCTTAAATCTCTTCCTGAGACATTGGCGGATACTACCACTTTACGCTGTACATCTTCCCGGTTGACGTTATACGGACTACCGGCTACACTGACATCAGCTACATAATAGAGGGGTATTTTTTTACCTTCATAAGTATCCAGTGGGGCATTGCGGATACTTTCCAAATCACCACGGCTCTCCTCTTCATAGCGCAGGACCAGATCAAAGCTTTGCTGTCCTTCATACACTTGAGAAACTGTTTCTCCCGCAAAAGCCACGTCTACAAAGTCCATGAGTTCCTGCATACGGATACCATATTTGGCCAGCAGTGCACGTTTGGGTTTAATCCTGAGTTGAGGCACTTCTATCTGCTGCTCTACATTCAGGTCTACCAATCCTTCCACCCCTTCAATTTGCGTTTGAATTTCATTACCCAGGTTGAATAAGCGAGAAAGGTCAGGACCGAAGATTTTGATGGCGATATTGGCTCTTGTGCCGGAGAGCATATGGTCAATGCGGTGGGCAATAGGCTGGCCTATGGTAATATTAGCCCCCGGCACTACACTGAGCTTTTCCCTTAAGTCTGATAGAAAGGCTTCTTCTGAGCGATCCTGCAAAACAAAGGGTGCATCCACTTCAGAGGCATTGACCCCTTGCGCATGTTCATCCAGTTCTGCCCGGCCCGTACGGCGTGAAGTGACCTCAATCTCAGGCATGGAAAGCAGTATCTCTTCCACCAGTGTACCGGTTTTATCTGATTCTTCTAATGAAATTCCAGGAGGCGTCACTACGCTGATCACTAACGAGCCTTCGTTAAATTCAGGCAGGAAACTTCTGCCCAGCTGCGTCATCATCACCAGTGCTACTGCAAAAAGCACTAGCGTACCCGCCAGCACTGCTTTGGGCAATTTCAGTACGCGTTCCAGCACCCAGCGGTAACGGTGAGATAACCAGCGTTCTACTTTACTACCTTCCGCCTGTTTGAGGAGGCGGTCCCGATTCTTGAGCAGATAGCTGCTCAGTACCGGAGTAAGGGTTACGGCTACCAGCAAAGAAGTGAGTACGGCGGTGATAAAAGAGATTCCTAAAGGACGCAGCAGTCGCCCTTCCATACCGGAAAGGAAAAACAAAGGAATGAAGGCTACAATGATGATCAGCGTAGCGATCATGATGGAGTTTCTGATCTCTTTGGATGCCTGATAGACAATTTGTACGACTGGCATACGCTCAGCTTCAGACTTTCGGGCATTCTCCCGCAGTCGTTTATAGATATTCTCCACATCTATGATGGCGTCATCTACCAGCACCCCAATGGCAATGGCCATCCCTCCCAGACTCATGGTATTGATGGTCAATCCCAATAGCTTAAGTACAATGATGGTCACAAACAAAGAGAGCGGAATAGCCAGCAGAGAAATGATGGTAGTCCTAAAGTTGAGCAGAAACAGAAAGAGCACCAGCGTTACAAAAAAGGCTCCTTCCAGCAGGGTTCTTTGTAGATTGTCAATGGAAGCCTGGATGAAGTTGGCCTGCCGGAAGATGTGGGTATTGATGTTAACCCCTTCAGGAAGTTGCGTCTGCATATCCGCCAGTTCTGAGTCTATGCGCTCGGTGAGTTCCAGCGTATTGGTTTCAGGTTGTTTGAGCACGGTCAAAATCACCGCATCTTCTCCTTTCATGGAACCATCCCCGATCTTGGGAGCAGCGCCGATGGTGAGTTCAGCCACATCAGCGATGGTGACTGGCGTTTGGTCTACTACTTTGATGACAGATTGCCCCATCTCAGGAAGCGCAGTGGTTTTCCCTTCTCCACGGATGATGTATTGATTACCGTATTCATTCAAAAAGCCCCCGGAAGCATTCACATTGGCTCCGGCCACTGCTTCTTCCAGTTCTGAGAAAGTGACACCATAATACTTCATCCGTTCCGGTGAGGCCAGTACCTGATACTGCTTATAATCTCCTCCAATGACAACTACTTGAGAAACTCCACCTACCGATAACAAACGTTTCCGGATGGTCCAGTCAGAAAGGGTGCGCAGTTCCATGGGGGAAACTTCATCAGAACTCACACTAATAAGCATAATCTCTCCCATGATAGAAGATACCGGTGCCAGCACCGGACTTCCGATACCCGGGGGCAGGTTTTCTTCTACCTGAGTAAGCTTTTCGCTGACAATCTGCCTGGCTCGGTAGATTTCCGTTCCCCATTCAAATTCTGCCCATACGATGGAAATCCCCATCGCAGAAGAAGAGCGTATCCTGCGTACATTGGGAGCCCCATTGAGTGCAGATTCTATCTGATAACTCACCAAACGTTCCACTTCTTCAGTAGCCATACCATGTGCTTCGGTAAGCACGGTTACGGTGGGAGCAGTGAGGTCAGGAAAGACATCCACATCCATTTCAAGGGCAATGACCGTACCGGCTACAGAAACTGCCAGTGCCAGAAAAAGGACCAGCAGGCGGTTTTGTAAAGATGCATTGATAATTCTATTCAGCATAGCTGTTCTGCTTTAGTGGGAATGACCATGCGCCGGTACAGAAGAAGACATAGAAGCCATTTTGACCTGATAGGCCCCTTGTGTAACCACCATAGCCCCCGGAGCTATGCCTTTTAACACTTGTACCTGCAATCCATCATCAGCACCCAACCGAACTTCTCTTTTGGCAAAAGACTCACCGCTGATCTGTTCATAGACATAATAGGTGCCGTAGTCTTCCATCAGTGCTGATTTGGGGATGACCAGTACATTCTCCAGGGTTTGGGTTTTGAGGTAAAGCTCCAGAAATGAACCGGAAAGCAGATTTCCCTGATTATCAAGCTCAAAGTAGACTGGCAGATAATGCGCATCTCCTCCGGCACTCTTTCCATAGGATAGCAGCTTACCATTAAAGCTGTCCAGATCATGTACCTGCTCCTGATAAGAAGTCTTGAAATTGGCTGAACGTATCTGGGGAAGCTTCTGAAAGTACTTTTGGGATACTTCTCCTTTGATCATCAGCCGCTGATCTTGTGAAATAGTAGCCAATGGAGCACCACTGTTGACATAAGCTCCTTCTTCTACCAGTATGTTTTTGATAAACCCCCGGATAGGTGACTGTATCTGCTGTCCCTGAGCGCCGTAATTATTTGCCAGGTTATTATAATTGGCCTGGGCAACTTCAAAGTCGGCTTTGATCTCCTGGAAGTTTTTTCTTGAAATGATCTGATCTTCTACCAGTGCCTGTGCTCTTTCATAATCGGCCTGTGCCCGTTCAAATTCAGCCCTTGCCTGTTGCAGGCGGGTGCCAAGGTTGTTTTCGGTAAAACCCGCAGACTGAATATTGAAAATTCTTTCCCCATTTTGCACAGGCTTACCTACTACGATCTGAGAACCTGCAAAAGTAACATTACCGCTGGTCCGGGCATTAATCACTCTTTCTTCCCCTGGAACGGGCATGATCTGCCCGGAAGTTTTGATTACTTCATGGATGTCTCTTTTCTGGGCTTCCTGCACCTGAAAATTGACTTTCCAGGCTTGCTCTTTCAAGAAAGTGACTTCTCCTTCCTCCTGTTCGGGGGCATGCTCCACAGCCTCTTCGGTAGTGGCATATACTTCCAGTGAATCAATGATAATACGCTCCTGCATACCAGGCGCATTCAATTCAAAAATAAGCTGGGCTTGCCCTGCCTGTTTGGGCTGTAAGGCAGGGTTGAAGATCCCGGGTGAAGAAGGCGCATCTACCTTTTGACGTATGCCCTTATCTCCCTGCACCAGGCTCACTGATACAGAACCTTCTGTAAAAGGCTTATAATCTTCTAATCGGGTGAAATGCGCGGCAAAAGAGCTGAGCTGACCTACTATCAAAGGCGGGAATTCTACAAATAGCTCCAGGCTATCGGTCCATACGGTATAGGATAAAGCCTCAGCACCATGTTCGTGCCCACCCTCTCCATGCGTATGCTCCTCATCTGGACTAGTCTGGCAACCATAACCCAAAAGGGCTATGGTCACCAGTAAGCAAACTGGTTTATACATAAGAAATGTAATTTTTAGATGAGCTTAATGGTCATGATCCTCTCCGTCCTCGTGCATCTGTTCGTGATGCGTAGAGTCGGTTACACTGAATTCTTCCTGCTCATGATCTTCATGATCGGCATGGGTAGAACCATCTTCGTGAGTATGGGTGCCTTCATCATGGCTATGTCCATGATCATCAGTAGATGTACCAGTGCAGGCAGATAGGTATAGAATTGATAGTAAAGCGATATATAAGAAGCTTTTCATTTTCTTAAAAATTTGAATGTTAAAACAAGGGAATAGAAAAGACAGACCTTTACCTGTAATGTGATAAAGATCCCATGCAACATTTAAGAAAATGAAGGAGGGCCACGGCGGGAAGTAGTGTTGAGATATAAAAGTTGAAGTGCTTTATGGTGTTGCCATTCGGGAGGCTTGGGAATCTTGAATAAAAGAAAGAGGCTCCAGGCAATGCTATAGAGCAGGAATAACAGGACCGCTACCAGAGGAACAAACAAGCTTTTGTTACTGGTAAAGTCGGTAAAATGGTTCACTCCCATATTGGCATGCGCCAGTAAGCTGGTTAGACCCAGAAGCGAATCTGTATCTTCTGAAGAATTATTCTCTGAACTTTCGCCGTGATGATGATGTGATCCATCACTATGATGATGCGTTACGGAATGATCCACCTCTTCTGCTTCAATATGTACATGAGGTATAGCATTATGCAACAATACACCTGCATAAAGAATAAGCATCAAAGTACTTGCTATGGTAGATCGCCAGTTCATTAAGCCAAAGATAAAATAATTTTCCTGACTTAAGGACATTTCATGCTCTTCTTTCTCTTACAGTAAAAGCTAACTGATATGGATAAATTTGATTTGGGAGCTTAAGTAAGAAAAGTATATTAATTTTTATCGTACAGCAAAGAGGCCAAAGACCACAAAAGCTGACAGCCCAAATGATCAGTATGATTACTTTCCATTAATGACTAAGGCTATCAGCACGCTGAGGGCTGGAAGAACCTGGCCTTATTTATCTTTTTCAACCATCATATATACCTTACCTGAATGGCCGCTTGGACCTTCCGTATCAGAAGTTAATATGTAGACTTCCCCTTTGGAATTTTGTCCAAAGCCTAACAAGTAAGAGTTCAAATCACCAGTGGGTGTGTTAGTAAATTCTATCTGATGGAAATCCCATAGCCCTGCACTCCCTTTGGGTTTTGCTATGAACACCAATCCATTAGGTGCTTCATGAGTGGCACTCCAGGTACCAAAAATATACTGGCCGTTCCATTTTGGTAATTCATCTCCCCTGTAAACATATCCCGCCACTACCACAAGACCTAAACCACCAGGTTGTTTAGAATTTTTAAATTCAATGACAGGATCAATCAGCGGATCTCCTTCCGGATCGGTATCCGGGCAATCAGCAGGAACATGTTCAGGGTTTTCTGCATCAAAGCAGTGGGAGCCTTCTTTTACATTCCAACCATAGTTGCCTCCTTTTCTTACAATGCTTACTTCCTCCCATAGTTCCTGCCCTGCATCACCTGCAAATAGTTGGTGGCGGCCTTCCATGTCAAAGGAAAAGCGATACGGATTCCGGAAGCCATAGGCATAAATCTCATCCAGTCCTTCCTTATCTACAAAAGGATTATCAGCCGGTATGCCATAAGGATCACCACCATCCACATCAATCCTCAGGATATTACCCAGCAGGTTTTCTGTGATATCCTGTCCATTACCACCAGCATTATCTTCGTACCAGTCATCTACATGGCCCATGCCCTCATCATCCCGATTGCCACCATCGCCTACAGAGATGTAGAGATAGCCATCCATAGGCCCGAAGACCAGTGTGCCGGCGTTATGATTTGAGTAAGGGAAGTCAAAATGTAAGAGGGTCTTCTCCGAATTAGGATCAGCCATCAAAGGTGCTGCCGAGGCGGTGAACTCAGATACATAATTGGTATGGTCCCAATCATCAGGAGCCTCTGCCCGCAGCGGTGCGCTGTAGTAAACATATAATTTACCGTTGCTGAGATGGTCGGGATGCAGGGCTAATCCCAGCAGCCCTCTCTCATCGTAATGCTCATTGAGCTCTACTAATTTGTCGCGGATATCTAAGAAAGGCTCTTCCCGGAGTGTCCCATCCGGCATCACTACCCGAATCAGGCCAATTTGATCCACAACAAGTAATCTTCCGCTGCCATCAGGTACCTCAGTGACCATAACTGGCGCGGTGAGTCCTTCAGCAACCAGTTCAAGAGCTGGTTTTTTTGCCTTGTCTTTTTTGTCATCCAGCACATCTTCCAAGTCATCTATAAAGCGACAGCCTGATATACAAGCAAAGACAGCAAAAATGACAAATAGTTTGGTAGCTGTTGATCGATAAGTAATAGCCCCGGGTTCGTTGTTTAGTGCATAGTTCCTCATGATTATTCATTTTATAGTGAAAAAGTATTTAAAAGCACAAAAAGAGTTTGTACTTTTCTATTATTTAATTATAAAAAAATGTTCTTCATTCGAAGTGGAACCAGGCTATTGGAAGGCTTATATTACTGAAAGAACCTAAGTATGAATTGTGAAGAGTTCTATCAATTTTAGCCTTAGCTTAAGAATTATTGCTAACAAAGTTACTAATTAAATGCAGCAAATGAATGAGCATATCTTTACCTATTGCATAAGTAAGCTTGCTTATTATGCCCTAAAACAAAGGAGCGATAAACACATATTAAGCTTTTAAATCCGTATTGGAAATTTTTACTTTTATTCACAGTCTTGGTAACAAGTCATCATCACTCTAATAGATTTCTGTTACCTCAATTTTCCATAAATTTTCCACATTGTCTTCTTCTTCATCGTGAACTAATCCTTTTAGCTTTACCGTTCCAGGTTTCATAGCTGTAGTAATCCTGCCCTCAGTATCTGAATCTATCTGAAAGGTCTCGTTGTTTACATTGACCTGCCAGTGATTTCCTTTTTGCTGTAACTCGCCTTGCAAAATTACTTCCGCACTTTTGGCTGAAAATCCATTATTCTTCACTTCTTTCTGGATTTTTTGCAAGGTAAGTTCATTGTCGGTAGCAAGCGTAAGATAAGCTTTGCCGTCATTGAGGCTTACTTTTACACTTTCCAGCCCATCCATTTTCTTGAGCCCACGCTCCAGACCATAGGCACACGGAGCACAGTCCATTCCAAATACCTCCTGATCTACTTTGATCAACTGAGCCATTGAACTACTGAAGCTGAAAATGGTTAATGCTACTATTATTCCTATCTTTTTCATATTTTTGTTTATTTAATGTTATAACCAATAACTGATATTCATTGAAAGTCTGTATCGCTCTTTGGGGCTTTGCACTACATCCTGATAGACCGGAAATAAAGCTCCGAAGGATATACCCCAGGCTCCATAAAGCCCGAGGAATGAAGGCCCAATCATTACTTTTTTCCCTCTTTGGTCAACGGGAGTAAGCTGACCTTCAAGGGTATTAGCTCCCGGAAACTCCGCTAGTGATTCAACAAACATTCTCCAGTCCGGCTTTGGATAATCACCCATAAATATATTCGGCCGATAACCGACTACCAGACTTGCATAAGGAAGGTCACCCAACTGATCATTAGACTCTTTGAAGTAATACTGATAACCACCGCCTATCCAGGCGTACCAGATACGGGAAGCATAGCCGGTAGAGATCGCTCCGTAAATGGAGTTGCTTACATTGATCTCTCCTCGGGTTTTCTCCGTTGGTGCCGAAACACTTAAAATGGCGGTGGATTCAAAGCGTTTGCCAACGCCAAATGCATTAGAAAAGAAACGATACCAGACAGATGCTTCTATGTCCCCATTCGCTGGCATATTGCTGTTACCTCTTGTTCTGGGGGCTTCAGACAGTCTGTTGATCATGGTGGGTGTTGTAATGTTGAGTTGCAGATCTTCAGTCACCCCATACGACCAGATGTATCTAAGCATAAAGGATTGATCATCTTCGGTGGCTAAGCTCATGGCTGCTGCATTAAAATCTACCCCTCCTTTCACCAATGTGGGGGTTTGTAAACCATAAAGCGGTCCGTGTCCCTGAGCTTTTACCTGAGAAATGACTATAATTGTTAGTAATGTTATAAAGATTGTTCTTTTCATCGTATGCATTTCACATTCCTAAAAGTTGTTGAAGCGGAAGCAATAGATAAGCAGAGAATAATCCGAGTATGTATAGCCCAAATGAAACCCAAAGAATCACTTTGCTCCATCGGGCGGCTGTATCACATGGTGTTTCATTGCCATATTCGTCAATTTTACATACCTGATTATTCTTACGTCCATAAAACAGCCAAAAGTTAAATCCGATCAATATTCCGGCTCCTAGAAAAGTCCATTCCTTGTACTTGCTCAGCCAAATCAATGCCGGAAAGTCCGAAACTAATCCTGCCACTACCGCTCCCATACCAACAGCCACCAGTAATGATGGAAGGGCACAGCACAGCAAGGTAGATACTGATGTAAATAAGGAAGCTATGCTGACGAAATCCTGCTTTAATGATTTTAAGACTTCCATAAGATTATGCCGCCATTTTAGCACAACTTTCTGCGCAGGCTGCACATTTTTCTGCACACTGCTTGCACACTTCACTGTCAAATTTGCCGCACTCTTCTGCACACGCCTTGCAAAGATCCGCGCAAATAGCACATACCCTGCGGGCGTAATCGGACTGGGAGGCCAACATCTGTGTACATGCCGTACAAAGGGCAATACAATCCAGGCAAAGCTGGTGGCACTTTTTCATGTCCGGCTCGCCTAAGTGCTGATCCAGACAGATGCGTGCTGCGGTGATACATTCGTTACAATTGTCAATGCATTGTTGTAAATCATTACTCAATGGTTTCATAATTTTTGTGATTTAAATGAATTCCCTTGCCTGCACGGCAGCAAGGGGAAAATATAATGTAAGCCGTGCCTTACTTGTTTTTACCCTTGTCCTATACCCGCTTTGATCAGCTCTTCTTTAGAAATCCCCTGATTTTCACAGCAGGATAAAAGTGAGCCATTCACAGCAATAGCAGGTACTTTTTTGATTCCATATTCTTCCAGCTTGCTCAGACAGGTTTTGTCCTCACACTGTTTTACCAAATCATAAATTGTGATCTCACATTGCTCACATGCCAAATCTTTCACTATTTGAACTACCGGATCGCAAACAGGGCAGTTTGCTGTAAATATTTCTACTTGTCTTTTCATCTTTACCTCCTTTTAAAATGTACAGTTTTATATGTTTGAGGGTCTCTCTGGATAAGAACAATTCAAAGGTAAGTTCAGGGAGGGGGTGGTAGCCAAGTGAATAAGGCTAGAAAATTTGATTTATTTTTTTTGTAAGGATAAAGGTTAGTATAGGAAGCACGGAAATGGCTAAAAATGGAGAAAGATCGATATTTGTGAAGGGTTCATGAATAAGAAAACTGAATTATTCCTTCTCTTGGCCATTATCTGAGCCTATGCGCTGTTTTAATTTAGCAATCTCATTCATCATAGTGGTAAGATTGTCCAATTCTAGATTAGGAAATTGTTGACGGATAAATTCTATACGGTCTTCATTACCACAATTGCCCGGACAGGCTTCTACGGTTTCGGATATTTTAATGGCTAATGCTTTGCGGTAGGCTTCATCCAGTAATAAATAATGGGCTTTGTCCAACCCTTTTTGGGCTGCTTTGAACTGTATCAAAATTTTTTCCGGATCTTTTCCTTCATCCAGCATTTTTATCAGACCATCTACCTGGCCTTTGATACTTTGCAGGCGGGTTTTTATATCCTTTGTTAGGTCTTTGGGTATCATAATACTTCGCTTTTTGTTAAAGGTACGTTTCCTTCCGGGGTGGTAAACAACAAATTTTGTGGTTTTTCTAATTTCAATTAAACCATTGACCCGATATCCGATCCCATGGAGGGATAGGAATAAACCATGTTTCGTATATCAGATACTTTAAGTTTTCCACGAATGGCCATCGCAAAAAGGTTGATCATTTCCTCTGCATGAGGCCCGATGATGTGTGCTCCTAAAATGTATCCTTCTTTGTCAGAAATGACTTTATAAGCATAGGTTGATTCATTGATCCGTTTGGCATTGTACCACTTTGATGCAGAGCCGCCTTTTACCTGATATTCAACGCCTGACTCTTTTGCCTGTTCTTCCGTCATGCCAACCGCAGCAAGTGTGGGTAAGGTAAAGACTGCGCTCGGCATTTCCGTATAGTCAGGCTTTTTGGAATTTCCCCGGATAATATTGGCTGCCACTGCATGACCTTCCAATACGGCCACTGGGGTTAGATTAAGCCCCTTGCTAGCAGCCGCATCACCTGCTGCGTACACCCGCTCATTTATTACACTTTGTAGGTATTCATTTACTTCAATTCCTTTCTTTCCGTAGGAAATATTAGCTTTTTCCAGATTAAGGCTATCCAGTTCCGGTACTCTACCGGCTGCATTCACTACCAAATCCGTTTGTATGGTTTTTTCACCATCTTTTGCTTGAGCCTTTACCGTATACCCTTTATCTACTTTTTCAATGGCTACCACTTCTGACTCTAGATGCAAGGCAATCCCCAATTCTTCGGTAGCTTTCACAAGGTGTTTCACAATATCGGGTTCAAAGTTTTCCAAAGGCAGCTTCCCTCTATGCAGGATAGTAACCTTGCTACCTGCTCTGGCAGCCAGATGGGCAAATTCCATAGCTATATATCCACCTCCGATAAACGTAATATATTTGGGAAGTCGTTCTAAATCTAAAAAGCAAGTGCTGTCTATCGAAAGATCACCTCCGGGAATGCCTGGTATTGCAGGTCTTGCTCCCGTTGCAATGACTATTTTCTCAGCTTGAAGCAAATCTTCCCCGATGCGTACCGTGTTTTCCGACTCAAAGCTGGCTGATCCATGATACATTTCTACACCCGCTTTTTCATAGCCCTTCTCCACGCCTTTAGGCATTTTGGAGACAAACTCATTTTTGTAAGCTATCAAATCCTTCCAATTGATGGAGATATCCCCTTCAATACCGATTCCTTTCATTTTATTGGCCCGGTCAATGATCTCAGCAGTTCCTACCAATATTTTCTTGGGGTCACAGCCACGCAAAGCACAGGTGCCTCCATAAGGGCGGGAATCGGTTATGGCAGTTTTTAGTCCTTTTTTGGCGCATTTATTGGCAATGGTCATCCCCGCCATGCCTGATCCGATTATTATTACATCGTATTTTTTCATCCGCAACAATTGTTTTTACTGCCTTCCTGAATAGGTGGGCAAGCGATTGTACCATAGGAACAGTAAACACAGCAATCTCCATCTTCAGGCCTGATTACTTCTTTACAATTTTCACATTCGTAGAAATACTGACATGCATCTGTGGGCATGGTTTCCTCTTTCTCGTGTCCACAGTAGGGACAGGTAATAATGGATTGTAAAATGATTTCTTTCTCCATGCTAATTCTCGTTAGGTTTGTCAACTACTTTGTATCCGGTCTTATTAATTGCTTCTACAATCTGTTCCTCTTTTACTTTTTCAGGGTCATACTTAACTACTGCATTCTCATTTTCATAAGAGGCTTTTACTTCCTGAACTCCTTCTAATTTGCCAACCTCATTGTTGACATGAGACTCGCATCCCGAGCAAGTCATTCCTTTTATCTTGAAAGCTGCTTGTTTGACATCTGACGGCTGTTCGTCAACTACTGAACTTGAACTATCCGAATCAGGATAAAAAATTTGTGAGTAACTAGGAAAGGCGAGCATTAACCCTACAAAAACGGTGACAATGCCAAGAAATCTCTTTGATTGCCAAAATGAAGGTTTCTCATCTTCCTCACAGGCACATTCAATGCCTTCTTTTGTCCATGGTTTTAATTTCTGATACCAGGCAAAAGCCAAAACCCCAATTGTCAGTGCTATTAAATAGGGTCTGAATGGCTCCATCCATGAAAAGGTGGCGGCAATACCGCTGATACCTGCTAGCAATGAAAAAACAGGAGTAATGCAACATAATGAAGCTATAATTGCTGCGAATAATCCAGCACCAGCGCTTTTAGTTGATAAATCTGTCTGTTTGGAATGTTGGTTACTTGTATTCATGATGCAGTAGATTTTTGTTCACTTAGAGCAAGACTTTTTAAAATTGGGTTGATTACCTTCAGGTTTTCTTCATGAAGTGAATAGAAAACCGTTTGCCCCACCTTCTCACTGGTTACAAGACCTCCTTCTCTCAATTTCTTTAAATGTTGGGAAATGGCAGGCACGGTCATTTCCAAAATGTCACTCAGGTCACAGGGACATAGCTTTAATTCCCTGCTGAGTAGGTAAAGGATTTTAAGCCTGACCTCATTGCCCGATAAGCTCAAGGCATTGGCAACACTTGCGATTGATGGCTTCACACGGTCTATTTCGATTTTACATTGCTGGATCTGCTCAACATCTGCAAAAACACGAATACACGATTTACTCATATCTCTTAATATTTAAGCAACTACTTAAATAACGAAGATAAGAGATTAAAGTTTAAGCAAATGCTTAAATACTTTAATGCGCTCTCGGTGCGTACATAATGATTAACATACCAAGAAGGGCGATTATCCCACCAATAATGTCATACCGATCCGGAATAATACCATCTACTTTCCATCCCCACAGTATGGCCATGATTATGAAGATTCCACCATAAGCCGCATAAACACGGCCGAAATTAGCAGGTTGCCAGGTAGCAACTACACCATAACCAATGAGGATTAGGCTTCCAATAGCACCAACCCACCACGATTTGTTTTCCCTTAAGGCAGATCAAATAGCCCCCGCCTATCTCACAAAGTCCTGCCAGAATAAATAAGAAAATAGACTTTAAGATTGCAATCATAAAGAAATATAGTAACCTGAACTTAAAAACAAAAAGTGTAAGAAGCGTAAAAATATCCTAGCGGGCTTTCCTAAAAGCCTCGTATAAGCATCTAGCAATACACTTTCTTCCACGACTTTGGAGGCTTTCTCCACATTGTATGAGAGTTTGCGATGGTAGAGCTTGTGGGTATGCCCAAATAGAGTGATGGATTTTGAGTTTGGTGGTGATACCTTGTGAGTATCAATTGCTAGTAGCGAGAAAGTGAAGCATAATTCAAGTCAAGCCGAAGGATTGCTTTGGCCTGACTCTTTTCTAAAACCTCCTCCTATATTATTTTCTACTGCCCAATCCATTCCTTTGCTTCTTCTTTTTCTTCCAGATCAAAGTAACGGATCTCTGCATCGGTAAACGGTTTCATGAATTGAGTGATCCAATCCTGCCATTTCTTTTCGCCTACCATTGCAATTTTTTCATAATCACTGGCATGGGACATATCCATTTTTAAATCCTTCCAGAACGCATTGAATTTCCATCCGGAAAAATTCTCCATCTCAAAGTACCACCGTACTTTTTGTTCACGATTCACAATATTATGAATCAGCGGATGTATTTTCTGGATATCCGTTTTTGTCAGGTTATCCTCAGCCCTGGTGGCTATTATATTGTTTTTTGGTGAATTCAAGTATCTGTAGCATAGTGGTCAATAGTTAAGTTATAATTTTCTTTTTTTCATTTCAGCTTTCGCAATTGCCCGGTCTATGGCTTCTGCCTTTGTGCATTTATCATGGACGTAGAATTCTTCGGCATATTTTAAAGCCAGCTTCCTGATATCCTCATCCAATGCATTGAGACGGTGCTTATAGTCGTTGAATAAGTGCTCTGTCATTTTTATTACTTCAAATTTAAAATGCCCGACTTGCTACTCTATTGTCTTGCTTTACCGCAAACTTTCTTATTTGCTTGGATCATATGAAATCTTTCTTCCATTCTGGAAAGCTTCCCATCCTTCTTTAAGAGCATAGGGTACAATTAGAAAGGCCGCAACGGGATCGGCCCACCACCAATCTAAATAGCGAACAACAAGCAAACCACTCAATACCGCAATGGTTTGATAAAGGCATACAAAGGTATCCTTGGAATCTGCAATAAGCTCTTTGCTATCCAGCTTTTTGCCATAGCGGTATTTGTACCAAATGAGAATAGGATTTACTACAAGGGAAATGACAAGTATAATTACTCCTGTTGTACTCCATGAAGGAGTTTTCTGAGCTAATAGCTTTGAAATAGAATCGTAGGTAATAAACAAACTCACCAGTAAAAAGGAAGAGGCAATAACAAAAAAGGTTATCTTTTCCCGCTTCCGCACCTGTTGTTCCTTAATGTCTTTTATTTCTCCGTGCAAGCGCCACCACAATGTACTTGCCGATACCACTTCAATTACACTGTCTAATCCCCAACCGATTAAAGCAGCACTGCCAGAAGTGAAACCTGCGATCAGAGATACTATTACTTCAATCGTATCATAAATGATATTGTAAACCTGAACTTTACGAGCTTTTTTGAGGTATTTTTCCCTTTGCTTCTCCATATACATTTAGTTGATATTATTTCATTTTCTTATTTTTCCAGAATTTATCAAAACACCGAATCTCAGTATCGCTCATAAAGTCTTGCCATCTTTTTCGCCAACAATAGCAGCTTCTTTAAGGTAAAGTTTTCCTTTAACAGGCATGCATTTTCATTTAGCTAATTTCAAAATCCTTACTGCCCCCCTCATCACAAAGGCGAAAACTATCCCACCAATCGCCAGATCAGGCCATTTACTTTCCAGAAAATAAACCAACACACCGGCCAGGATCACTCCGCCATTAACAATAATATCATTAGAGGTAAAAATGGCGCTGGCCTGCATATGCGCTTCATCGCTTTTGGCTTTATTGATCAGCCAGAGTGAAACCAGGTTGCCGATGAGGGCCAGTACTGATATGATGATCATCCACTGAAACAGAGGTGTTTCGCTTTCGCTGAAAAACCTGCGCAATACTTCTGAAAAGCCTAATAGTGCCAGACCCATTTGAAAATACCCACTGATTTTGGCTACTTTTTTCTTGCGAGACATAGCTGCACCTACAGCAAATAAGCTCAGGCCGTAGACGATGGAATCCGCTAGCATATCCAGAGAGTCGGCTATTAAGCCCATAGAACGGGAAATCCATCCGGTAGTCATCTCTACAACAAAGAACCCGAAATTGATGCCCAGTACCCACCACAGGATTTTGCGCTGGTGAGAATCGTCAGCAGCTAATGGCAACTCAGCTTCATCTTCTGTGTTTTCCAGCCGGTCGTTGAGTTTGAGTTCGCTAATGGCCTGATGGATCTTGTCTACTTCTTCCGTGTGATATACCTCCAGTTTACGGTTTGAGATATCAAAAGAAAGCTGCTTTACCTCTTTATAAGGTTCCAGCTTCATACGGATCATCTGCTCCTCTGAGGGGCAGTCCATTTTGCTGATATGGAATGTGGTTTTTTTCATTCTATTTATGCGAGCGGCTTTACACCGGATCTTTTAAAAATATCCATAATTTCATCGGGAATCGTCATTGGCTTAAGAGGCGGAACATTCGCCCCTCCGGTATTGCCAACCGGAATATGACCCACAAATGATTTTACACCTCCAACTAAAAGCCGAGGAATCTGTCCAATAATTTCTTTGGTGTTCTTAATATGGATTCCAAACAGGAGCATTTTCCAGTGAACATAACTGTGGTGCCAGGGATAAGTCTGGCCTAAAATGTGCGCCCTTTCCAGATGATACCATGCAGTACGTAGATCGTTTTGATTTTTATAAAACCTATACTGATTCAGCTCTTCTTCAAAGTAGGGTTTGAGCGAATTGGGCATTCTTGTATTTAGTTTCATCCTTTTAATTTTTATATGCTACTTCTTATAAGCTAACAATCTCAACGCATTAAAGACTACCAGCAAAGTGGAACCTTCATGGATCAACACAGCAGGCCCGATGGTCGCAATGCCTGAAATCGTCAGAGGAATTAAAATACCTACAATACCCAGGCTGACCCAAAGGTTTTGTTTGATAATGCCTTTGGCTTGTCTACTTAAACCGATAGCAAAAGGCAGTGTTTCCAGCTTGTCGGCCATCAGGGCAATATCAGCTGTTTCCAGGGCTACATCACTGCCTGCTGCTCCCATTGCAATACCCACAGTACTATTGGCCATGGCCGGAGCATCATTTACGCCATCACCGACCATCGCCACTTTGGATTCTTTTTCTCTGAGTTCTTTAATGGCTTCTACTTTTTCTTCCGGCAGCAGGCTGCCCCAAGCATCCGTGAGTCCAATCTCTTTGGCCACTGCATCGGCTACTTTCTGATTATCACCCGTAAGCATAATCATACGCTTGATACCGATTTCTTTCAGTCGTTCCAATGTGTTTTTAGCTTCTTCCCTCGGGGTATCCATCAGGGCAATTATGCCAATGTATTTGTCATTTTGACGGATCAGCATGGTGGTATTGCCATCTGACTCCAGTGACTTTACTTTTTCTTCTGTTTCCTTCTCCGGCTTATTATCATCCAGGGATTCAAACAGGTCCAGGTTGCCGATGTACACTTTGTCATCACCCAAGGAGGCTTTGATCCCCTTACCAAGCACCGCTTCCAGATCTTTCGCATCAGGTATATCAGTACCATCCAATCGCTCTTTACCATCCCGCACTACAGCTTTGGCCAGTGGATGGTCACTGAGGTTTTCTACGGCTACTGCTATTTTTAACAGTTCTTGCTCGTTTACATCACCTAAAGGAGTTATTTCGGTGAGCTTGGGCTTACCTTCTGTTAGTGTTCCGGTTTTGTCAAAAGCCAGGGCGGTGAGTACACCCAGATCTTCCAACGGACGGCCACCTTTGATAAGCACCCCGCTTTTGGCTGCCCTGGCTACTCCGCTTAGCACTGCACTTGGTGTGGCAATGGCCAAAGCGCAAGGGCTGGCTGCCACCAATACGGCCATTGCACGGTAGAAACTTTCGCTAAACGTTTCGTCCAGTACCAAAAAAGCGAAATTGAGTATGACCACCAAGACCAATACAGAAGGCACAAAATACTTCTCAAATTTGTCGGTGAGCCGCTGTGTAGGTGATTTCTGGGTCTGGGCTTCATTCACCAGTTTCACCAATCGGGAAAGTGTAGAGTCTTTGGCTTCTTTGATCACTTTGATTTCCAGCGTATTGTTGCCATTGATAGTACCCGAAAAAGCACGGTTCTCGTCTTTGATGTCTTTTTCCTCCGACCAGTCTTTATCAGGATTATCCACCGGTTCTTTATCTACCGGCACACTTTCCCCGGTGATAGGAGCCTGATTGACACTACTGGTACCGCTGACAACCACCCCATCGGCCGAAATTTTGCTATTGGGCTTCACCACGATGATATCACCGATGCTCAATTCCTCAATACCGACTTCTTTGGTCTTACCATTTCTCTTAAGCAATGCCGTTTTAGGAGCGAGCTCTGCCAAAGCAGCAATGGATTTACGGGCTTTGTTCATGGCATAGTGTTCCAACGCATGCCCCATGCTAAATAGGAACAATAACAAAGCACCTTCGGCCCATTCGCCTAAAATTGCTGCACCAATGGCCGCTACCAGCATCAGGAAATCAATTTCAAAGCCGCCTTTTGCCACTGTTTGAATGGCCTCTTTGGCCGTGAAATATCCGCCAAAGAAATAGGCTCCGATATACAATGCGAGGCTCACCCAGGAAGGCACAGCCTCTACATAAGACAATCCAAAGCCAATTCCGAGCAATGCTCCACAGATAATGGAAAAAATCAGCTCGGTGTTTTTACCGAAAATGCCCCCATGCGAATGAGAATGTTCCTCACCTGCTCCATGACTATCACCTTCTTGGTGGTCATGCTCTTTTTCAGTTTTTTCTACCTGCTCAAGAAATCGTTCGGCACTTACCTGGGTATCCGGTATATCAAGCCCCTCTTTTCTCATCGCTTTCAAGATTTCCGCCTCATCCACCTTGGCCGTATCATACTCTACCCGCACCATACCGGATGCCGATACTGAGGCTTCCATAATACCCGCTATATCCCGAAGGTCACGCTCAATGTGACGGGCATGACGGGTATGGCGAATGCCTTCTACCTCTATGAGTTTATGTCCAAATTTCTGAGTGATTTCCGCCCCGGTTTGCTCTGCCATCGACTGAATGCGGTCAATAGAAATGACTTCAGGATCATAATGAAAGCAAAGCTGAGGCACACCATTGTCTGTTTCGTCAGCCACATGCACTTTTTCCAGGCCTTCTTTGTCTTGAAGCTGTTGAATAAGTTTTTGCACACATTGATCCTTCTCATCCGGTACTTCGGGCAGGAGCAATGGTATATTTATTTGTAATTTTTTCATAATTTCTCTATTTATCTTCTGAGCAATTATCACAAACACCTTTTACCACTAAGTTGGCCTCTTCAGGAACATACTTCGGAGGCAAATCCACTTCGGGAATTTTATAACTGGTCAGACATTTGGTTTGTCCACATATTCTGCAGTGAAAGTGCAGATGTAAGTCCCTTTCAATTTCGCATTTACAACCTTCTTCACACAAGGCGTATTTAGGAACACCTGTACCATCATCAATGCTGTGTGCCAAGCCATTATCCTCAAAAGCCTTCAGCGTTCTGTAGATAGTCGTCCGGTCCGATTTCTCAAAGTCTTTATACAGATCGGTCAGGCTTACTGCGGCTTCCCTACCCATGAGGTACTCTAATACCAACAACCGCATAGCTGTAGGTTTGATATTGTGAGCCTTTAAGTTTTGTTCTAAATCCTTGATCATTTGCTTGAGATTATTCTTTTAAAGAATCACATGTCTTTATTCTATACGCATCATCTATTTCAGAGACGTAAATGATCCCATCGCCTGGTTCAGGGGTTTGTGCCTTGCCACATATTAATTGTACTGCTTTTTCCAATTCTTCATTTTGGCAGACCAGCTCTAATTTGACAATCGCGCTATCGGTAAAGTGAAAGTCAAGGGAAGGAGATGCATCGGGATCTTTATGAGCTCCTGTTCCCTCTCCTTTAGATAAGGTCACACTTTCAAACCCTGCATCGCGCAGAGACTTTACCACTACTTGTACTTTTTTCGGCTTTATAAGTGCTTTGATTTCTTTCATCTTGCTATTTTTTTCAGTTTTTAATCTTTTCAAAGTTTGGCAGTTGACATGTTTTCTTGTCAACTGCTTTATTTAGTGACTATGTGAAGTCTGGCTTTTCTGCATCTCTGAAATCAGGTAATAGGCATTATTCCAAGCTACCAAAGTGCCATTAGGAAGCGGCTCTAGCAGGTTGATCTCGGTCCAGCCCTCGTCAGTAATACCGGTTCGCACTTCAACAGGGGTAAATGCCCATTCCGTTTTTCCCTCTTCCTCATGGGCTTCCGCCATAAAAATGTAGGGTTTGCCTTCTTCTTCAATGATCGCTGCTTCTGGCAGTGCTTTTACCTCCTCATTTTCTGTGTGGATTTTACCATTGATATACATTCCCGGGATCAGAAAATCTTCCTTGTTCTCGATCTCTGCATGCACATGCACCGCTTTCGGATTTTGCTCAAACTGCTTACCCACTGAATAAATTTTGGCAGTCAGCGTATTTCCCGGAACAGACTCCACAGTAAAGGACACTTTCTGCCCTTTCTTCACTTTATATACATCCTTTTCAAACACCATCAGGTCGGCATGAATGTGGTCGGTATTGACAATCATAAACATCTCGGTCTGAGGGTCTACATATTGACCGACCTGAACTTTTACTTTTTCAATATATCCATCTATGGGACTCACTACGGGTACGTATTGATAAATATCACCGCTTTGCACCTTATTCTCATTCAGGCTGAGTTGCCTGAGCTGAGCTTCATAGCCTTTTACTTCCCCTTTCATGGCTTGGTAGTCCGCCTGTATTTGCTGGTAGGTTTTTCCGGAACCTACTTCCTCTTCGTACAACCTTTTTTGTCGTTGGTTTTCTTTTTCCAGAAACTGTAGTTGGCTGTAAGCTCGTATATAATCCGTCTGCAATTTAGACAGGTTGGGATGGGAGAGATATGCCAATACCTGCCCTTTGCTCACCTGGTCTCCCTCTATCACTTTTATGGAAGTAACATTGGCTCCCAGAATAGCCGTAACGGTAGCCTCATGCTGAGGAGGCACTTCTAACTGGCCATTGGCTTCTACCACACCCGATAGTGGGCGGGTGGGTAGTGTGTCAACTTTGATGCCCAAGCTTTCAAATTTGAGGTCCGAAAGGTGGAGCTCGGCCATTCCTTCTTCACTATGACCTTCCCCTTCCTGCCCCTCTTTACCCTCATTATGCGCTTCATGGGAAGCTTCATCCTGGTTATCAGCCGACTTGCTTCCGCAACCCGTAAATACCGATACAATCAGTACCAGGGTCAGTATATATATAATTTGCTTTTTCATTTTGCTTATATTTTTAATCTGATTATCCATTCAGATTTTATTAAATGCTTAATTTGATGTTTTTAAGTAGTATTCCAGTTGGTAGCGGCTATCCAGGTAGTTGCCAAACGCATTCCAAGCATCTATCTCTATTTGGATAGCATCCCGGATATTTTGCAGGAAAGAAACATAATCAATAGCGCCTTCCCGGTAAGCTGTAAGGGCACCTGCTCGCTGTTCTTGTGCCAAGGGCAAGGCTTCTTCCTGGTAATAATTCCAGGAATTGAGCCATTTCAGGTACTGCTCTCGCATACTTTGATAGGCTGTATTTAATTCCAATTGAGTTTGTTGCAAATCTTGGTTGGCAATTTCCCGGTTAATTTTTGCCGCTTGAGTCCTACCTAATTCTGGTCCAAAAAACAAGGGAATCCGCACCCCAAGCTGATAGGTATAAAAACCACTTTGTCCGTCTACTGTTTGTTTTCCGTACTGGCCTTGTAGTTGGGGATAAAACTGAGAACGCCTTTCCTTTATGGTTGCGTCGGCCACGTTCACTCTTTGGCGAAAAACATTGAGTACAGGATGACTACCGAGAGAGTCGGCTACATAGTTTAAGGGTTCATCCAACTGATTTGCGGGAATGTCCGGTACAGTGAACAAGGTGTCATTGACAAACCATAAATTGAGGCGCTGTAAAGCACTCAAATAGTCACGATAATACTGCTCTTTTTGAATCTTCACCTGATTGGCCTGGTTAGAAGTTGCCAAGTATTCTAGCTTGGAGGTAGCCTCAACTTCAAGCCTAATTCTGGCTGCCCGCTCAATATCCGTAAAGACAGAATCCAACTGCTCATAGACCTGATAATTATTTTTGGCTGCATATACCATTGCCCATGCCTGGCTTACTTCCCTTTCCAACTCTATCACGGACAGGTCAAGGGCGGATTCGGCCAGTGCCACCCGTTCTTTTTGCAATTTCAAACGGGGTGCTATCCCAAAAATGTCAATCTGTTGTTGTTGAATGCCTATTTGGGTGTACACTCCTTCAGCACTCACCTCCGAACCATTGCCTACCTCTTCTCTCCCGGTGAATATTTGGGTATTGCCAAAATCCCAGGCAGTTTTCTTCAGGGCTTGTTGGCTTTCAATTTCCAGACGTGCCGATTGAATTTTAGGATAACTCTCTACCGCCCGCTTCCTGGCCTGTTTTAATGTGACTGTAGGCAGGCTGTCTTGCTCTTGTTCCTGCTGTTGGGCATTGGACACAGCCGGTAATCCTAGCAATCCACCGCAAACGATCAGGACAACAATCACGTTGGCATTCGGTGCTTTCAGGCTTTTTCTTCTGTCACTTCTGCCTTCTACAAAAGTGTATAGCACGGGCAGCACTACCAGCGTAAGCAAAGTTGCGGTAAGCATACCACCAATCACTACAGTAGCCAAAGGCCGCTGCACTTCAGCTCCTGCAGATGCTGAAAAAGCCATGGGCAGAAATCCGAAAATATCTGTTGTTGCGGTAAGCATAATGGGTCTGATTCGTTCTTTTGTTCCTGTAAAAATGCGGTCTCTGATGCTGGTGACTCCTTCCTCTTTTAGGGAATTAAAGCGGTTAATCAAGACCAGGCCATTTAACACAGCCACTCCAAAAAGCACAATAAAACCAACGCCCGCTGAAATACTAAATGGCATATCTCTAATCCATAGAGCAAATACACCCCCAATAGCTGCCAGGGGTATAGCGATATAAATCATGATGGATTGTGAAAATGACTGTAGAGCAAAATAGAGTAAAACGAAAATCAGAAACAGTGCTATTGGAACAACAATGGCTAATCTGCTCTTAGCCCGTTCAAGGTTTTCAAATTCACCGCCATAGGTAATGTAATAGCCTGGAGGTAAATCTAGTTGTGTATCCAGTTTCTCCTGTATTTCATTCACCACTGACTCTACGTCACGTCCCCTGGTATTGACTCCAACATAAGTTCTTCTATAGGTGTTGTCACGCGATATCTGCATAGGACCCGGTACATAGCTAATATCAGCGACTTCTTTGATGGGTACTTGTGTGCCATCGGGCAGATCAATATAGAGTGTGCGCAGGTCATCTATACTTTGACGGTGCGCCTCATCAAAGCGGATGACTAAGTCAAACCTTTTTTCTCCCTCAAAAATTACCCCGGCCACACCACCGGCAAAAGCAGAGCTTACATACTCATTGAGCTTTTGAATATCCAGGCCGTATTGTGCAATTTTATCCCGGTTGTAACGAACGGTCATTTGGGGAAGTCCTGATGTCCGTTCGGGGTTTACATCACCAGCTCCTGGCACGGTAGAAATGATATCGGCCATCTCCTGCACTTTTTCGGAAAGCACTTCCAGGTCTTCACCATAGAGTTTAACGGCAATATCCTCCCGTACCCCTTCCAGCAACTCATTAAAACGCAGCTCTACCGGCTGGGTAAATACCAGGTTTACTCCTGTAAGATGCGTCTCAAGCTTATCCTTGATTTGCTCAATTAGTTCATCTTTAGTCTCTGCAGACACCCATTGGTCTTTATCTTTTTCTAAGATGAGGTACATATCGGCTATATCCATCGGCATAGGGTCGGTAGGGATGTCCGCCACCCCGATCCGGGCAGTTACTGTTTTTATTTCGGGGAAACTTTCCAACAAAAGGTTTTCAATCCTGATAGATACCTCTTTTGATTCACTTAGGGAGCTTCCGGGCCTGATGAGTGCCTGCATGGCGATATCTCCTTCATCAAGCTGAGGCACAAACTCACCTCCCATTCGTGAAAAAATAAACCCGGCTGTTCCCAGCAGCACAATAGCTACGATAATCACAATTGCTTTAAAACGCAGGGCGCTTTTTAGCAAGGGCAGATAAGCCTTTTGAATACCACCAATGATTTTATCACTTACCCTTTCCAGCCAGCGTTCAAATCGTCCAAACCAGTTTTTTTTGTTTTGAATAGGTTTCATGAATAAGGCCGACATCATCGGTACATAGGTAAGGCACAGGATAATGGCACCAATCATGGCAAAGCCAAAGGTGTAGGCCATGGGCTGGAACATTTTACCTTCCACACCGGTGAGGAATAGGATAGGAGCAAAAACAATAAGGATGATAATCTGTCCGAAAAATGCCGAACTCATCATGGTACTACCGGCATCATAAGCCACCTCGTCCATCACACCCTGATTGAACTTAATTTTCCCTGATCGGATGCGTTTCTGGATTTCGTAGACCGTACCTTCAATGATGATCACCGCCCCGTCAATGATGATCCCAAAGTCAATAGCCCCCAGACTCATGAGGTTGGCCCACACATTAAACTGCTTCATCAAGATGAAAGCAAAAAGCAAGGAAAGCGGAATGGTGGTAGCAGTGATAATACCACCACGGACGCTACCCAATAGAATTACCAGGGCAAAAATCACAATTAATGCGCCTTCCAACAGGTTGGTTTTTAAGGTATCTGTCGTTCTGGAAATCAGGTCGCTCCGATCTATGATGGTATTAATGGCCAATCCTTCGGGCAGGGACTTTTCTACCTCGGTCATACGCTCTTTTACATTTTGGATTACCGCATTGGGATTAGATCCTTTCAGCATCATAATGATACCCCCAACAGCTTCCTTTCCATCCTGTGTGAAAGCCCCATATCGTACCTGACTGCCGAAATGTACCTTAGAAGCCACGTCTCCTATGGTGACTGGAATTCCGTTTTCCGTTTTTATGACAATTTTTCTGATATCTTCCAGAGAGCGCACCAATCCTTCTCCCCGGATGAAATTGGACATCCTGTTCTTCTCAATGTACGCCCCACCGGTATTGACATTGTTTCTGGCCAGTGCCTCATATACCTGAGAGATGCTCACATTCTGCGCATTGAGTTTATCCGGGCTAATAGCTACCTCATATTGCTTGATGTAGCCACCGAAAGAATTTACCTCAACCACACCATCAAGCAAGGTCAGTTGCCTTTTAACAATCCAATCCTGGATTGTACGCAACTCCATTGGTGAATACAGCGAGTCATAACCCTCTTGTGGTTGAATAGTGTATTCATAAATCTGTCCTAAACCAGTGGAAATCGGCCCCATAGTAGGGCTGCCAAATTTCTCCGGAATGGCTTCTTTTAATTCGTTCAGTTTTTCCTGCACCAGTTGACGGGGCAGGTAAGTACCCATATCGTCTTCAAAAACAATGGTGACTACCGATAGGCCAAACCTGGAAATAGAGCGGATTTCGTCTACCCCTGGCAAATTACCCATGGCCAGTTCCACCGGATAGGTCACAAATTGTTCTATATCTTCTGTGGCAAGGTTGGGCGATACGGTCATTACCTGTACCTGGTTATTGGTGATATCAGGTACAGAACCCAGATTGACCGTATACATGGAGTGTATTCCAACTCCAATGAGGGCCAGGGTAAGCAGGCCCACGATGAATTTATTCTTTATTGAAAAAGAAATGATTTTATTGATCATATGACTTTTAATTATTTGAAATGGACAGAGAAGAAGTGATAAACTTTGGCAATCATAGCTACTATCAGTATGATGCAGACCAACACAATAAAAAACCACTTTAGGATCTGATTGACTGTGACTTTCTTCCTTCTCTTTTTCCTTTTTTTGGTTTTGTTTTTATTCAATTTTTTCAACTTTCTGAATAAGATTGAACACAATGAAAGGATGCCTTTGAAGATTAAAGGTTCATTAAAGAAAATGCCTGAGTGGTAAGTAAAATGCCTGATCAGTCCTGATAAAGGGGACTTTAACGACAGCGCATACTTATCCTATCAGGCAGGAAGGATTATGATCTTGGGGGCTTGAGAAATCCAGAGATTTCAATGCTTCTGAAATCCTGAAAATAAGAAGTGTAAATAGCAGGTAATTTCACAACAATCTGTGTGAAGTCAACTCCCGAAGTAAATAAGAAATGTACGTGGCAACAATGACAAACGCAAAGTGGGGAGCAACCGTCCCAACCCTGATTGTGATCATGGTCATGATTGTTATTAGCAGTATTAACTACCGTGATGTTTTCTGAAGTATCCCTCTGAGGTACTGTATCGGCACAGGCTACCCCTGCCAAGGCCATGAAGTAGAAGCTCAATATGTAGCACGCAATTTTCACTATTACAAATATACGGATTAATGCAATGCAAGGGTATTGCAAAGTTGGATTGGACTACTAGAAAAAGGTGCACTTCTTAAACCCAATGGATCTCAGAAGTCCTTGTGCTATAAGGCCTCAGTCTTAAAACCCGCTTTCTGCACCGTTTTCTTTACTTCTTCTTCAGTTAGATCAAAAGTCTCTACAGTAAGTATGCGGTCATCACTTTCAAAGTTGACATTCCAATTTTCTATTCTCTTTTGGAATAAATTTCACCCTCATTTTCCCATACACAGAAGATACTATTATCTTTCAAAGTTACTACCTCAATAAAAGCGCCTTCTCCTACCTGAATTTCTTTGCCTGAATCCAGATACTTGATTTTTAATGTACCGCCATCTTGCCAGGCAACCACCGGGTTTTTCTGCCCACTGATGCTACTGGCTCTTCCCTCTCCAACTTGCATTTCCTTTTTTCCAGGTTGGGCATAGAATATTTTGCCCTCCCGCTGCCAGCTGGTATGCACTTCATTTTGATCATCAATCAAAACTCCACCACCATCCATAGGGCAACCTTTCAAGGGCCAATTCCCTTCACCCATTTTTTTTGGGGGAGCAAATGAAAGTCTATCAGACTCAGATTGCATCACATACATATCTCTGGAGCCATCCAACCAGTTTCTAAACATCACATAAACCTTAGAGTCGCCCACAGCAATGTTAGGTTTACAGCACTCACAGACGGTTCCATCAGGGGATTGATAGGCCATTACATTTTTTGACCATTGCTCTCCTGTTTTTCTCTTAGCTACATAAATCTTGTTACTTTTGTCTGATCGGACATCAAGCCAGACCGCAAAAAAATTATCCTGATCATCAGCAGCAATATTCATCAGACCTTCAGGGGCAGATGCGGGAACATCATTTACATTGGCGATCTTTTTCCATTGATTAGTTACATGATTAAGCTGAAAGGTGTGAATATTGCCATCATTACTCATAGCAGTGACAAGCGTATAGTTAGCAGAACTGGCTATCTGAGGACCTCTGGACATACCCAGGTGCATTCCTTCCAGCTGGGCTATAAGTTCAGGTTTTGAGAAAGTTTTGCCTTGATCTGAAGAGTTCATTACCATGATTGAATCATTGGTTCCAAACACGATACGCATTACGCCTTGAGGATCTACAGATACTTGAGCTTGTCTGCCTTTTGCCAGCATGTTTTGTGCATTTGCCTGAAAAAACGCCTGCTGGAACAGCATAGCACTCAGAAATAAGAAAAGTATAAAAGGCTTCATCGGTTGTTGGTTATAATATGACATCAATCTAGTACACTTAAACTTAGATTTCACGGGAAAATCGAATCTTTTTTAAAAATTTTGTGCATACTTCTCTTTGCATGGACTTCAATTAGGCTTAACATTGTTTATAAGAAGATTAGTATTTTAACATAATAGCGATGCCCACTCTACATATTAGAAACATGGTTTGTGACCGCTGTATCATGGTGGTAGAACAGCTTTTCCATCAAGCAGGATTGAAACCACTGTCTGTAAGCCTTGGAGAAGTAAAAATTGAAGAAGAAACGCTTATGCAGGATCAAAAAGCACAACTTGATGGTTTACTCGCAGAAAATGGTTTTGAAAGGATAGATGATAAAAAAAGCCAGCTGCTTGAAAAAATCAAAGCCACTGTCATTGAGGCCATTCATCGTCAGGAGCATTTTGAAATGCATATCAACTGGTCACTTTTTCTTTCCGAAAAACTCCATTATGACTACAACTACCTTAGCAGCCTTTTTTCAAGTGTGACAGGCATTACCCTGGAACAGTATATCATCAAACAAAAAATTGAAAAAGTCAAAGAATACCTCTTCTACGACGAGCTATCGGTGAAAGAAATTGCCTACAAGTTGGGCTATAGTAGCGTAGCACACCTTTCTTCTCAGTTCAAAAAAATTACCGGACTCACTCCATCTGAATTCAAAGAATCCCGCCAGACTAGCTTAAGAAAACCCCTGGACAATATCATATAAACATGTAAGCCTATCAGGTTATTTTATAACACTTCCTGCCATCAAACTCCTGAGCTTTGCATAAAACAATATCAGGATGGGAACAATTACTGAAATCAACATCAAAGGAATGGTATGCAACAGGTGCATATCTACTATTCAAGGTCTACTTACCCAAAAAGGGTATGCTGTTCAGCAAATTTCACTGGGCAAAGTAATTTTTAGCAATGCCATTGAAATAAACAGAAAAGAAGAGGTAGCCCAACTCCTCAGCAGTTTGGGTTTTGAACTGATCTCGGATAAAAACGAGCAGTGTTTGGAGGCTATCAAGCAAGCCATTCGGGAATGGATCTCAGCCAGTGAAGATGGATTGAGGCAATTGAAACTCTCCGAATTTATTTCCCAAAAATTCAGCAAAAATTACGATTCCTTAGGGGAGTTCTTTAGCAAGTATGAAGGAAAGACCATAGAAAAGTACTACATAGCCATCAGACTGGATAGAGTGAGAGAACTCCTAGTATATACGGATCTTTCCCTCTCAGAAATTGCTTTCCAAACAGGCTTTAGCAGTGCACACCATCTCTCATCTCAATTCAAGAAAAATACAGGTCTATCTCCTTCTACTCTAAGAGACATTAAGAAAAAGAAGTCAGACACCGTTCAATTGGCCAGGTAAATCTGAAACGCAAACCCAAAATTTTGTAAAGCTCTGCTGAGAGCTTCATTCTACTTTTGAGAAAAATATTATTTGACATGAAAACAGAAATCTTACAAACTGAGCCCCTTAATGATGAGGCTAACAGCATTATAAAACAAACCTTTCCAGTGACAGGTATGACATGTGCTGCCTGTGCCGTGAGTGTAGAATCTATGCTTAATACTACTCCAGGAGTAGTAAGTGCAGGCGTAAATTTTGCAACTCAAACAGCCTGGGCAGAATATGACCCTTTACAGACTAGCACAGCAGACCTAAGACAAGCTATCCAGTCTATTGGTTATGATTTGATTGTAGATGTGGAAGATCCTTCACAGGTTCATGCAGACATACAGGCTAAACATTATCAAACCATTAAAACCAGATTCATTTGGTCAGCCATTTTGACACTCCCTGTCTTTATCATTGGTATGTTTATGATGGAATGGGAGGCTGGCAAGTGGATTTCCATGGGATTATCGGCTATTGTCTTATTTTATTTCGGGAGTTCTTTTTTTGTAACAGCCTGGAAGCAGACCCGTCATGGTAAAGCCAATATGGATACGCTGGTAGCATTAAGTACTGGAATCGCTTTTGTATTTAGCGTATTCAATACTTTCTTTCCTGAGTTCTGGCATAGCAGGGGCATACATGCCCATGTCTATTACGAAGCAGCTGTTGTGATCATTACCTTTATATCTTTAGGCAAGCTGCTGGAAGAAAAAGCAAAATCCAATACCTCTTCTGCCATCAAAAAGCTGATGGGTCTACAGCCCAAAACTGTAAAGGCATGGATAGAAGGTGAGGAAGTAGAAATCCCCATTTCAGCAGTAAAAGAAGGGTATGTATTGATTGTACGTCCTGGTGAAAAGATTCCTGTGGATGGAGGAGTAACAGAAGGCCAATCTTATGTGGATGAAAGTATGATTACCGGCGAACCATTAGCTGTTGCCAAGTCGGCTGGCGATAAGCTTTTTGCCGGAACAGTCAATCAAAAAGGAAGCTTTAAGATGATTGCAGAGAAAGTTGGAGGAGGCACAGTGTTGGCAAGCATCATCAAAATGGTGCAGGAAGCTCAGGGAAGTAAAGCGCCTGTCCAGAAATTGGTAGATAAGATCGCTGGAATATTTGTTCCTATTGTTTTGGGCATTTCCATCGTCACATTTGTGAGTTGGATGATATTAGGTGGAGAAGATGCATTTACGCATGCATTGCTTGCTTCAGTAACCGTACTGGTCATTGCCTGTCCCTGTGCACTTGGATTAGCTACACCAACAGCTATCATGGTAGGTGTTGGTAAGGGTGCGGAAAATAATATTCTGATCAAGGATGCGGAGAGCCTGGAACTTGGGCATAAAGTCAATGCTGTTATTCTGGATAAGACAGGAACGATTACCGAAGGTAAACCTGAAGTCACTGAGGCAATTTGGCTTGAAAAACAGGCTTTGGATACTTATAAAGGCATCCTACTCAGCATGGAATCCCAAAGTGAACATCCTTTAGCCGAAGCTGTGGTAAACCATCTTAAAAATGAGCAAATAAGTGTAAGAGCAATCACCGATTTTGAGAGTATCACAGGTCAGGGAGTTACATCTCTTTATCAGAATGAAGCCTATTTTGTAGGTAATAAGAGGTTTATTACAGAAAAAAACATCCATATAGACACAGCCCTATTGCAAAAAGCAAATCAATGGCAAAAGCAGGCTAAAACAGTCATATATTTTACCAATAACAGAGAAGTACTGTCCATCATGGCCATTGCTGATAAGATAAAGGCAACTTCAAAGGAAGCAATTACGCACTTACAGCAGAGAGGTATTGAAGTTTATATGCTTACCGGAGACAACCAGGAAACTGCAGAAGCAGTAGCCAAGCAGGTAGGCTTGAGCCTTTTCCAAGCAGAAGTACTCCCTTCTGACAAAGCTGAATTTGTAAAAGCATTGCAACAAAAGGGTAAAATAGTAGCTATGGTGGGTGACGGTATCAATGATTCACATGCTCTGGCACAAGCGGATGTAAGTATAGCAATGGGTAAAGGGTCAGATATTGCCATGGATGTTGCCAAAATGACGCTGATTACTTCAGATCTGAACGCTATCCCAAAAGCTTTGCAACTTTCACGAAAGACTGTCTTGGGAATTCGTCAGAATCTTTTTTGGGCCTTTATTTATAACCTGCTTGGTATACCACTGGCAGCAGGTATTCTTTACCCTATTAATGGTTTTCTGCTGGACCCAATGATTGCCGGAGCTGCCATGGCCTTTAGCTCAGTTTCGGTAGTAGCCAACAGCCTGAGGCTTAAAGCTGCCAAAATTTAATATCCTCACCCATTGCTGCGCTACTTTTCCCCTTGTTCAATGTATACAAATGCTGAGGGTGGAAAAGTAGTGCAAGCTCAACCACTATATCATTATGGAATTTAAAGTCAAAATACATAGCGTTGACTATGAGACAGAAGATGCTATCACAATTCGTTTTGAAGCAAGTCCAGCATTTGAAGGATACACTCCGGGGCAGTTCATCAATATATTCAAAGTGCATAGAGGAAAAATGCTCAGCAGGTCTTATTCATTTTCATCATCTCCTGAAGCAGATGAGTTGCCTGCCATTACCATCAAAAAAATGGCGGGAGGCAGACTGTCCGTTGATCTGATAGCCACTGTGAAGAAAGGCTCTTTATTAAAAATTAGTGAACCCATGGGTAAGTTTAGCTTGAAAAACCATAATCTGGATGATAAACATCTGATAATGATTGCCGGAGGTAGTGGCATTTCACCTTTGTTTGCACTGCTTAAATCCGCGCTGTACAAGTCTGAAAAAGTAAAAATTACCTTGATTTATGCCAACAAGAGCGAAAAGTCCATCATCTTTCAGGAATCACTCAAAGCTTTACAAAAACTTCATGAAGAGCGGCTTAACATTTATCATTTTCTGGAAGAATATTCTATCCAAAGCAACTTTGCTTATCATCACGGGTACATCAGCAAAGCCATTGTAGAGCAGGTACTTTATTCTGAGATAAGTCGTACTCCTGAAGTATATCTCTGTGGGCCAGAAGCTATGATGAAAGCAATGCTGGCTCATCTTCAGGAACTGAATTTCAGGAAGGACCATATTTACACTGAGTCTTTTGCATCTTTCAGCCTCAAAGTTAATGCTGTATCCAAAAATGCTTCAGGAAAGGCTGAGATTACCTTTTTGAAGGGAGAACACGCTTTCAAAATTCAGCTTTCCCAGGACAAATACATTTTACAGGAGGCACTGCAACAAGGGCTTCCTCTTCCTTACTCTTGCCAGGAAGCCATGTGCGGCAGCTGTAAAATCAAATTACTTTTAGGTAAAGTGAATATGGTAGAAAATTATGCCTTGACAGATAAACAATTACAGGAAGGTTATGTACTGCTTTGTTCATCTAAAGCCGAAACTAAGAAAATCACTTTAAGCTATCAATGAATTTTGAAACACTTGTCGGTAATGATGTAAAAGTAAAACCCGTGCAGATAGTACCTTTACTATATGATATAAAATTAAATAATATGAAAACTCTAAAATTTAAATCCAACATCAAATGTACAGGTTGCCTGGAAAAGGTAACCCCTTATCTCAACAGTACCGAAGGTATTAAGAAGTGGGAAGTAGACCTTAAAAATCCTGAAAAAGTGCTTACTATTATTGGCGAAACTAACGAGGCAAAGATCAGAGAAGCAGTGCAGAAAGCTGGCTTCAAAGCAGAGAAAGTAGGATAATAATTAACACACACCTCCGTTGATTTTATCAGAGGTGTGTGTGCCATGTGCTGACAAACCAAAAATTACATAAAATAAAACAAAAATATTGTAACACCTTTTTGCTAAGAGACACGTAAACTTGCAAAGAAATTGATTTTATTCACATGAAGTTCATCCCTCAATTAATCGCAGTATGCATGGCTATGGTGATCTTGGTCGCAACGACAGGGTTCACGATGAATGCACATTTCTGTGCAGGTGAACTTCAGCATATTGCTTTCTTAGGCCAGGCTGAATCTTGCGAAATGCATACCAAGCAATTGCCACCTTGTCAACATGAGCAGGAATCTCACAGCCAAATAGAAAAGAAATCATGCTGTGAAGATATGTCTGTAATCAGTGATCAGCAAGACTCTCTGGCGGGAAGCATTGTGCCCAAAATATTCAAGCCTGACTTCAAATTCATTGCGGTAGTGAGTAGCTTCTTCCTTGCAGCCATTGCTGAGTACACTCCGCATTTTTCCAAATATCATCAATATAGCCCACCGCTGATTGAGCGTGATATACCAGTACTCGTTCAATCCTTCCTTATTTAAGCATTTCATTCAATTGATCGTGATCAAGGCTTAGCCCTTTAGAGCCTTGGGGCATTATTGCTATGCCTTTTTAAATCAATTCAAAAGTTGAATGTAAATAACATGCTTAATAAAATCATTAAATACTTTCTTGAGAACAAGTTAGTTACCGTTCTCATCTTAATTGGCTTCATTGCCTGGGGCATTGTGACTGCCCCTTTCGGTTGGCAGATAGGTGCGTTACCTTCTGATCCCGTTCCGGTAGATGCTATTCCGGATATAGGAGAAAACCAACAGATCGTATTTACCCAGTGGCAGGGCCGATCACCACAAGACATAGAAGACCAAATTTCCTATCCGCTGACTACCTATTTATTAGGTATTCCGGGCGTAAAATCTATACGGAGTTCTTCTATATTTGGCTTTTCCAGTATCTTCATCATTTTCAGTGAAGATGTAGAGTTTTACTGGTCACGCTCCCGTATTCTAGAGAAACTAAGTTCCTTGCCTTCCGGCTTATTACCGGAAGGGGTTCAACCCGCACTCGGGCCTGATGCCACTGCGCTGGGCCAGGTGTATTGGTATACCATTGAGGGCAGAGATAAGGATGGAAACCCTACGGGAGGATGGGATCTCCACGAAATCCGTACCGTACAAGACTTCTACGTCAAATATGGATTAAACGCAACAGAAGGAGTTTCAGAAGTGGCATCCATTGGTGGCTTTGTACAGGAATATCAGATTGATGTTAACCCCGATGCCCTTAAAGCCTATGATATCCCTTTGCATAAAGTAATGCAGGCGGTACAGAAATCAAATAAAGACGTAGGGGCTAAAACCATTGAGATCAACCAGGCAGAATATCTGGTGCGTGGTTTGGGCTACATCAAAAAAGTAGAAGACATTGAAAAGGCCGTGGTGGCCGTTCAGGAAAATGTTCCCGTCCGTATTAAAGACATTGGTGTAGTCACCCTGGGGCCATCCACCCGTAGAGGTCTGCTGGATAAAGACGGTGCTGAAGTGGTAGGTGGCGTAGTGGTGGCCCGCTATGGTGCCAATCCCTTGCAGGTCATTAACAACGTCAAGGATAAGATCAAAGAAATAGCCCCGGGACTGCCGAAAAAAACGTTGGCAGATGGAAGGGAAAGCCAGTTAACCATCGTTCCGTTTTATGACCGCTCCGAGCTTATTTATGAAACATTGGGAACCCTGGAAGAAGCCATTTCGCTTCAAGTGCTCATTACCATTTTGGTAGTGATCGTGATGGTGTATAATCTCAGGGCTTCATTTCTCATTTCAAGTATCCTGCCCATTGCAGTATTGATGGTGTTTATCGCCATGCGCTATTTTGGTGTAGATGCCAATATAGTTGCACTTTCCGGTATTGCCATTGCCATTGGTACAATGGTGGATTTGGGAGTAATACTTTCCGAAAACATTATTAAACATATAGATGAGGCTCCTCCTGGTCAAAAACTGATAGATACCATTTACAATGGAGCTTCGGAAGTGGGTACCGCTATTCTCACTGCTGTTTCTACCACCATTGTCAGCTTCATTCCGGTCTTTACCATGCAAGCTGCTGAAGGAAAGCTCTTTGGACCTTTGGCATTCACCAAGACCTTTGCCCTGGTAGCTGCGCTGTTGGTGAGTCTATTGATCATGCCTACCTTGGCACATTGGTTCTTTGGATTCAAAATCAATAATAAGTTTCTTAAGAAATATGGTGGCTATGCATTAGTACTATTTGGAATTATAGGGCTCTTTACCGGTCAGATCTGGGGGGGTGTATTGCTGGTACTATTTGGTGCAATCGGAATTGCAAAGAATTTTTTTGACACTAAAAAGGAACGCTTTTCCAGGCCTGTATTATTTCTCTTTAATTATGCCGAGCTGATCATTGTACTCATTGGCGTAACCTGGCTTTTAGCTAAATATTGGCTACCACTGGGAGCCTCGAAGTCTCTGTTACTCAACTTTATTTTCGTGACCTTATTGGTAGGATTTATCCTGGGGTCGTTCACGCTTTTAGAATATTACTACAAATCTATATTAAAATGGTGCCTGGATAATAAAGTAACTTTTTTATTGATACCTACCTTCTTGATTTTGCTTGGCGCTAATGTTTGGCTGGGTTTTAATACCATTTTCGGGTTTATTCCTAAAGCATTGGACAATCTCGGCTGGGATGTCCGGACAACTACAGTTTGGTCAGGCTTGACCCATACCTTCCCGGGTGTAGGAAAAGAATTTATGCCTTCTCTGGATGAAGGAAGTTTCCTGCTGATGCCAACTTCAATGCCGCATTCCGGCATTGAATACAACCGTAAAGTAGTAGGTCAATTGGATATGCTCCTGACCAACATCCCGGAAGTAGAATTAACGGTAGGCAAATTAGGACGGGTAGAATCCGCATTAGATCCGGCACCTATTTCCATGTATGAAAATATCATTAATTATAAACCGGAGTACATGCTCAGTGAAAAAGGGCACCGGGTAAGGTTCAAAGTTGATAAGGAAGATCGCTTCATACTCAACAGCGGAGATAGCCTTTCTAACGAAGAAGCCATTAAGCGTGGGGTTACAACAGAGGAACTCATCCCTAATGATAACGGAAATTATTTCCGCAACTGGCGGCCGCAGATAGAATCTCCAGATGATATCTGGAATGAAATTGTAAAGGTCACTAAAATTCCTGGAGTTACTTCTGCACCAAAGCTGCAGCCTATTGAAACCAGGCTGGTCATGCTCCAAACAGGCATGAGGGCTCCCATGGGTATCAAAGTCTATGGTCCTAATCTTAAAACTATTGAGGATTTTGGCCTTCAACTAGAGGAAGTACTAAAAAATGTTCCTTCTGTAAAAGAGGAAGCGGTGTTTGCTGATCGTATTGTGGGCAAACCTTATCTCCATCTCAACATCAACCGGGATGAGATTTCGCGCTATGGGCTGAATGTGGAAGATGTACAGCAGACCATTGAAACTGCCATTGGAGGAATGAAAATTACTTCTACCGTGGAAGGACGCGAACGTTTTCCGGTGAGGGTACGCTACCCGCGCGAACTCAGGGACGATCCCGAATCATTGGGTAAAATTCTTTTGCCTACACCTACAGGAGCACAGATACCAATTAGCCAGGTGGTGGACTTTGAGTATGTGAGGGGGCCACAGGCGATCAAAAGTGAGGAAACCTTTTTGGTGGGTTATGTACTATTTGACAAAAGGGACGGATACTCGGAAGTTGGAGTGGTCAATGATGCCGAGGCAGCTATTCAGGAAAGAATAGATACAGGTGATTTAGTCGTTCCTGCCGGGGTCAGCTACAAGTTCTCAGGAAGCTATGAAAATCAGGTAAGGGCTGAAAAGAGGCTTTCAATCATTGTTCCGTTGGTATTGGGTATCGTCTTCCTCATCCTTTACTTCCAATTTAAGTCTGTAGCGACTTCATTAATGGTGTTTACTGGTATTGCCATGGCATTTAGTGGAGGCTTTATCATGCTATGGTTGTATGGCCAGACCTGGTTTGCGGACTTCTCCCTTTTCGGTACGAATTTCCGAGACTTGTTCCAAATACATACTATCAATTTGAGCGTGGCTGTTTGGGTCGGGTTTATTGCCTTGTTTGGTATAGCCACTGATGATGGGGTATTAATGGCTACTTATTTAGATCAAAGTTTTAATCGTAATAAAACAGACAGTCTGAAAGGAATAAGAGCGGCAACAGTGGAAGCTGGTCAACGAAGAATAAAACCTGCCGTGATGACATCCGCCACCACCATCATTGCCTTGCTGCCTATACTTACCTCAACGGGTCGCGGAGCAGACATCATGATCCCAATGGCTATTCCAGCATTCGGAGGTATGTTCTTCGCAGCCGTCACCTACTTCATCGTGCCGGTTTTATACGCTATGAGGGAAGAAAGAAAATTTAAAAAGACACAACCATGAAGATTATTGTAAATATTGTAATACTTGTTTTTCTCGGAACCAGCGTAAGTCAGGCGCAGGTCCTGGATGACTATTTTAAAATAGCAGCGGAAAGCAATCCGGGATTACAGGCGAAATATCGGGAATTTGAAGCGGCCATACAGAAGGTGGAGCAGGTAAATACTTTACCGGACCCTAATTTCTCTTTTGGTTATTTCATTTCACCGGTGGAAACGAGGGTAGGGCCACAAAAGGCAAGGTTTTCCCTGACCCAGATGTTTCCCTGGTTTGGGACGCTACGGGCACAGGGAAATGCCGCAGCTTTAATGGCAGAGGCAAAATATCAAGCCTTCTTAGACGCTCGGAATAGGTTGTACTACCAGGTGGCAGCAGCCTATTATCCGCTTTATGAACTTAATCAATGGAAAGAGATTGAGCGGGAGAATATTGAAATACTGGAGTCTTATAAAACCATTGGTACTAAAAAGTTTGAAAATGGAGAGGGACCGATGGTGGATGTACTTCGGGTGGATATCATGCTCAAAGAGGCGCAAACCAATCTGGAAATTCTTTCTAAAAAAGAAAAGCCCCTGCGAGTCACTTTTAATAACCTGCTCAACCGAAACGAATCCGAAGAGGTAGAGGTATCTGAGATATTGCCCACCCCTGTGTTAGAATCAGATTATAGAAAAGATTCTTTATTTGATAGTAATCCGGTATTGGAAGAACTGGACTTAAAAATAGCCTCCAGTGAGGCAAGTGAGGAGGTCGCTTACAAACAAGGGCTTCCAAAGTTTGGCCTGGGCCTGGACTATGTGTTGGTTGGAGATCGCTCAGATTTAGCCTCCGACATGGCTGCTCCGCAAGACAATGGCAAAAATGCGATGATGCCCATGGTTTCCGTCAGCATCCCCATTTTCAGGAGTAAATACAAAGCCGCTGTTAAGGAAGCGCAACTCATGCAGGAAAGCTATTCACTCCAAAAAGAGGATTTTGCCAATACCCTAACGTCAAGCTACGAAATGGCCTGGTTTGAAATTCAACAACAGCAAGAATTACTTGAGTTATATGATCAACAAATTCAGGAATCCAATCAGGCTTTAAATCTATTGTTTACTGCTTATGGAAATTCAGGAAATGAATTTGAAGAGGTACTGCGTATGCAGCAACAGTTGTTAAAATATGAAAAGATGAAGGCAACCGCAGAAACGCAATATCAAATTGCCCTGGCCAAACTCAATTACTTAACTGCAAAAACATATTAAGATGAACACGAATAAAAAAATAATAATCATAGCACTGTCAACACTGGCAATAGGTTTATTGCTGGGTTGGTTGATTTTTGGTGGTTCATCATCCGAAAGTAAAATGGATGATGAGCACCAGCACACTACAGAAATAGCCGGAGAGACCGTGTGGACTTGTTCTATGCATCCTCAGATCCGCCAGAGCGAACCAGGAGACTGCCCCATATGTGGCATGGACCTTATTCCTTTGGAGGATGATCAGAATGAAGTACTTGATCCCATGGCGGTGAGTATGTCGCCAACCGCCATGCAATTGGCTGATATCAGAACGGCTGCTGTAGGTACCATGGATCCCGTGAAGTCGGTTAGATTAAACGGGAAGGTGCAGGAAGATGAGCGGCTTGTTTCTTCTCAATCCAGCCACATTCCAGGCAGAATTGAACGACTGAATGTTAACTTCACAGGTGAATATGTACGCAGGGGACAGGTAATAGCTTATATCTATTCCCCTGATTTAGTTACTGCTCAAGAGGAATTATTTGAAGCGCAAAAAATTAAAGAGACACAGCCACAATTATTTAAATCAGCCCGGGCAAAACTCAAAAACTGGAAGCTTTCAGACAGCCAGATAGATAAAATATTAGAAAGTGGCAACCCTTCCGATGAATTTCCAATCACGGCAGACATTTCAGGCTATGTGTTGAGCAAAAATGTAAATGTGGGTGACTACATTAAGCGAGGGGAGCCCATTTATGAGATTGCAAATTTATCTCGCGTATGGGTGTTGTTTGATGTGTATGAGTCGGATATGCCCTGGATAAATAAGGGAGATCAGGTGCAGTTTACAGTTCAATCATTGCCGGGCCAAACATTTGAAAGCAAGATAAGCTTTTTAGATCCGGTAATTGATCCAAAAACCAGGGTAGCCAAAGCCCGGGTAGAAGTGCCCAACAAAGACAATCAGCTAAAACCTGAAATGTTTGTCTCCGGTACGGTAGAAGCTACATTGCCGAAAAAGTCCAACAATGTAATTGTTCCGAAAACAGCCGTAATGTGGACAGGCAAACGTTCGGTAGTTTATGTGAAAAATACTACAGGTAGTGGAGTAAGTTTCATGATGCGTGATGTGACGCTTGGGCCGGGTTTAGGTGACAGCTTTATCGTGGAGAGTGGCCTTGAAGAAGGGGAAGAAATAGCGGTCAATGGTACCTTCAGCATTGATGCGGCAGCACAACTGGCTGGTAAGCCAAGCATGATGAACCCTGAAGGAGGCCCGGCTATGACAGGGCATAACCATGGGGGTATGGAGATGCCGACTTCCTCAGGACAGGTTAAGAAAAAAGAGACTAAGCCAGTGTCAATTAGTCAGAAGGCGAAAGAAGCATTGCGGCCCCTTTATACTGAGTACCTCAAATTTAAGGAAGCCTTAACGGCCGATGAATTTGATCAGGCTCAAAAAGCCGCTTCCGATCTCAAAACAACATTGGATAAGGTGAATATGTCTGCTTTTACCGGTGAGTCACACGATGCATGGATGAGCTATAGCAGCGATCTGAAAAATGCGCTTCAACATGTTCAGCATCTCAAAACAATAGAGGAACTACGCACTACATTTCAGCAAGTGTCTGAAGGGATGATTGATTTGACCAAAGCTTTTAATCCATTGGATCAGACACTGTACGTTCAGTTTTGCCCTATGGCAGATGATAATAAGGGAGCGAATTGGTTGAGTACCGAAGAGGAAATCAGCAATCCCTACTTCGGGGCATCTATGCTTACATGTGGTGAAGTGAAATCAACAATCAAATGAAGGAATGTTGCAAAACAGGAGGTGAACAAAAGCCCTCAAAAATAAAGAAAACTGTTAGTCGGGCCTTATGGTCGGTACTATTCATCATCATCATTACTTTATCTATTATTCAAATTTTGAACCAATAAATTTTAACATCATGAAAAAGCAAATTTTAAGTGTAGCACTCGTATTAAGTCTGTTGGCATTTGGTGCAAAGGCACAAAGCCATGATCATAGTAGGATGACAGAAGGAAACCATCACAGCACAAGTGTAACTTATCAAACGCCTGAAGCTTTTCAGCAGCAGCTTGCTGAAGTTTACCAGGCAAGTCTGGATTTAAAAGAAGCTTTTGTAGCTTCCAGCAAGACCCAGGTGAAAGAGGCTGTAAAACCCGTGCAGGAAGCTTTATCTAAAGTGGACATGAAGCTTCTGAAGGACCAGGCACACATGGACTGGATGGCTCACCTCAAAACAATTAAAAGTAATTTGGAAACCGTAGAAAAATCCAATGCTATAGATGAGCAGAGAAAAGGCTTCACCCATTTTAGCGAAGCACTCTATCAAAGCATTAAAGCCTTTGGTATAGGTGATGAAGAAGCCTATTATCAGTACTGCCCAATGGCTAATAACAACAAAGGTGCTTACTGGCTCAGCGACAATAAGGAAATCCGCAATCCTTACTTCGGTGATAAGATGCTGAAGTGTGGAACAGTCAAAGAAAGCCTGTAAGGCTGAGTATTTCAAAGAGGCACTCTTTTTTGTGCCTCTTAATCCACCCTATAAAATCCTGTTATCATGAAAAAAAGCAAAAAGAACAACACAAGCGGTGTAATTACTACCATTGCAGCTTTATCCGTTTTGGTTATTGCTTTATTTGGCTTCACCTATTTCAATTTCACTAAGCTGAATGAAGATAAGCAGATCCTACCTGTTCAACAAGCACAGGATATAGAGCAGGAGGGAATTTCTCCTGAACTGGTATGCATGGTCAATGATGCCTATATGGGAGGTAAGAAGCAGATTCCTGTCGCCTATGAAGGAAAAACATACTATGGCTGCTGTCAGATGTGTGTAGGCAGAATTCAAAATGATGCTCAGGTAAGATACGCCACTGACCCTTATTCGGGAGAGATGATAGACAAATCAGAGGCTTTTATTATACTCCAACCCAGCAGTGACAATCAAGTCTCTTATTATAAATCAGAAGCCACTTTTCATCTTCATCACCAGTCCCTGACAAAATAAGAATGCTTTTTAATTCACTGGAGTTTATCCTGTTCTTTATCATCTGCTTTTTCTTTTACTGGTTCATATTCAAAAACAGTATCAAAAAACAGAATGTAATGCTGCTCATTGCCAGCTATTTTTTCTATGGCTGGTGGGACTGGCGCTTTCTGTCGCTGATTGCGTTTAGCTCTCTGGTGGATTACACCATGGGTATCTTTATTTACAAGTCTGTACAGAAAAAGAGAAAGAAACTTTTTTTATGGATCAGCTTGCTAAGCAACCTTGGGTTACTGGGCTTCTTTAAGTACTACAACTTTTTTATTGATTCGCTACTGAATGCCTTCGCTACTATTGGTTATACAAATGCCAGTGTGTATACCCTATACATTATACTACCTGTGGGTATTAGTTTTTATACCTTTCAGACTTTGAGCTATACTATTGATATCTACAGGGGAAATTTAAAGCCTAGCGAAGATCTTATCAACTTCCTTACTTTTGTCAGCTTTTTCCCACAACTGGTAGCAGGGCCTATAGAAAGGGCTGCTAATCTGCTTCCCCAATTTGACGAAAAAAGGACGTTTAGTTATGAGGATGGACAAGCAGGTTTGCGGATGATACTATGGGGGTTGTTTAAGAAGATAGCGATTGCAGATTATCTGGGCACATTTGTAGTTGAAATTTTTGATAATCATCCTGAACTCTCAGGAAGTGAGCTATTTATCGGACTGGCTTTCTTTGCTTTCCAGATCTATTGTGACTTCTCCGGTTATTCTGACATAGCCATAGGTGTAGCCAGGCTGTTTGGCTTTAAGCTAATGAGAAATTTTGCCTATCCGTATTTTGCCAGGGACATAGCTGAGCACTGGCGGAAATGGCATATTTCTTTATCTACCTGGTTCAAAGATTATCTGTACATCCCTTTGGGAGGTAGCAGGGGGGGAAAGTGGATGATCATTCGCAACATCATCATCATCTTTACGGTTAGTGGCTTTTGGCATGGAGCCAATTGGACCTTTGTCATTTGGGGATTTGTCAATGGTTTGTACTTTTTACCATTGATTCTTTCCGGTGTACACCGTAACCATATGGGGCCTATTGCTGAAGGGAGATTCTTCCCATCTGTAAAAGATTTTGCGCTCATTGCCCTGACATTTGTCTTAAAAACACTTACCTATGTCTTTTTCAGAGCTGAAAATATTCAGCAGTCATGGTCATATATTAAGGGGATGTGGAGTACTTCTTTATTTTCTCTTCCGGATGTATACTTTTTTACTCCTCTGCCCTTACTTATTCTCTTTCTAACCATAGAATGGTGGAAAAGAGATAAAATCTGCCCCTTATATCTAGATGATTCCCCCAAGTACTTAAGAAGGCCCTTATACATGCTGGTCTTTTGTATGATCATTATCTATACGCCTAATGACCTTAAAGAATTTATTTATTTCCAATTCTAGGAGTGAAATGTCAGAAGTATGAAAACAACAATAATCAAAACCCTCCTCTATCTTTTTTTTGGGTTAATATTTATGCTCAGTTTTAGCACATTCATTTATTCCATACAAGTAGAGAATGCGTATGTTCATTATGAAGAAGATCCTATCCTCCATAAAATCAACTTTTACCAGGAAAATAAAAATCAGATTAATACACTTTTTGTTGGAACCAGTAGAATTTACCGGCAGATAACACCAGCACTATTTGATTCTTTGAATCATGGCGCTACAGTTTCATACAATGCTGCTTATGATAACTTAAGGCCTTACCGAACTTTTGATTACATCAAGTACCTGGAAATTGACAGTTCATGTAAATACCTGTTTATTGAGCTTATCCCTCCTTCAAGGATTGGCGGCAATTACAATGCAAATCCTGCATTATTTTCTATTGATTATGATAAGTACTTTAGCATATGGGATTTTAGCATAAAATCAAATTACCCTATACAATTTAAAGTTTACTACTTACTTAGATATTCACAGGCTTTCTTCTACAAGTATTTAGGGTTTGGTTTAAAAAAGTATATCGGGCTTATTATAAGTGACTATGAAACAGAATTAGAACCTTTATCTTATAGCTTAGAAGAAACCAGGGGCTTTCAGCCTTATCAGGATGATCCCGTATTAAATGAAAATGTAAAGGCACGAAGAAAACAATTCCTACAAAACCCGGAACAAACTCTTAAAATCATAATCCGCCAATCCAAACCTGTCATTTCAAAACAGATAGCTATTAGTGACGCTTATATTGATGATTGGCTCCACCTAGAAAAGCGCCTTATGGATAGGAATATCGAAGTTTTTTATATTATAACTCCTCGGCGAAAACCTTATGACCTGGCTTACATCGCTACAATGAGAGCTTTTGTAAGAGGTCAGGTAATTGACCTTTCTTCACCGGAACTTTATCCATCATTTTATCAGAAGAAGTACTCTTTTGATGAAGAGCATTTAAATGAAAAAGGAGCAAAAATTTTCACAAAAGAACTCAATAATGCCTTCAGAAATAAAAAAGATGAAACTAACTATAATCTTCCAATAAGTGGATAAAATAAAACCTGACATATTCATCGTACCAGTAGCTGCCCTGATCCTTTTGGTAATAGGCTATGTGTATTTCTTAAGGAAAGTGTCTGATCAAACAGCATATAAGAAGTTGGTAATCCATATACTGATTTTGGCTTTTCTGTTTAATCTAGTTTGAGAAGTTCTACAAGGGCCTCTTTATGAAGGTTTCCAATACAATATTAAGCATATTTCAATTTGTGCACTAGCCTCAGTGGCAGATGCTATGTGGGTGATGCTACTTTACAATCTTTTTGCCCTGATTTACAGAGACTTTTTTTGGATTCAAAAATTGAAAAAATTACGTATTGTATTAGTAATGTTGGTTGGTGGAACGGGGGCAATTCTATCTGAAATGAGCCATGTCTCTGCTGATCATTGGGCTTACGCAGAAAGCATGCCCATCATTCCTGTTGTTGAAGTTGGTCTTTCCCCATTCTTACAATTTTTAGTTTTACCCATTTGGATTTACCTGATAAGTAAATACTTTTTGAAAGCCTATGGATAGGCTCAGTTAGTCTGACAGGAAATGACAATACTAGAGTGGAATTTTAGATATTATTTTTATTTGTTGTAAGTCATCTCCATATTTTGTGAAGAAAGTAGTAATTAAGATTAAAGGGATTTATAATTGAAATGTAGATTAGTTTACATTAAATTAGATATATAACTTTTATCGCCCCCTTTAGTTTTATAATAATCAATTGTACAGAGGTTGCGAAGAAAAAATAACATATCACGAATAAATATTGCCAGTTCTTTACTGGTTCTTTATGCTTGCTTTGGGAGCATTAGTTTTAACTGTGTTATTGGTATATGTTTTTGTCATAATGAGATCTTTGAAAAGTCTGATACTCATTCAAGCGTTTCTGAGGAGGGTCATGATACCACCCATGCTCATGGAGATATGGACGATAAGCTTCCATATGATCATACTGAAAAGTGTTGTAGTGAGTTTTCAGAATCACTTCTCGGAAAGGAACTGATACTTAAAGACAATTCATCTGAAAGAACAAAAACCTATAAGGCATTTCTTCCTCTTTTCATTCTGTCCTATCGGATAAAGCGTAATAGTAGTTTGGGATCTGATATTCCAAACATCAGGTACAAATATCCTCCTCCTAAAGTGCCTGACATACGGATATTTATCCAATCTTTTCTCAATTAGCCATTGCTATATCATTTCTTGGATAGCCTGGGATTGCTATATCTCATAGCGAAGTAAATTTTTATTGCTAACCACAGATGCATTATAGAAGGTGCGGGTGTTCTCGCGGCTCATATGCTGTTAATAAGATAGTTGGTTACAAAGCATCCTAATATTTTCTTCCATATCCCGTCTGGCTATCACATTGTCTTTTTTAAACTACAAAAGCCTAAGCAGAAAGCACTGGTTAAATGATACTGTTATGAAGAAAACGAAACTGCATATAAAGAATATGATCTGTCCGCGTTGCGAAACAGTCATACGCATTGAAATGAAATCTTTAGGGATCAAAGTGATAGACTTCAGGCCCGGTTATGCTACAGTCGTAATCCCTGATTCAGTTAACCTCACTACTTTGGAGAAAAAACTTTGCAATCATGGATTTGAATTGTTAAACGACCCGGAGAGCAAGTTGATTGAACAATTAAAAACTGCCGTCCTTGATTTCTTATTGCTTCAGGAAACTGTGGCAGGGCCGAAAAAAGAAATACCAATTTTTTCTGCCTTTCTCATCGCTCAGATAGGAAAGAACTATGCGCATCTAAGCAAGTTTTTTTCAAAGCACGAAGGCAGGACATTGGAAAGTTACTACATCCATTTGCGAATAGAACGGGTTAAAGAACTTTTGGATTATGGTGAACTCAATGTGAGTGAAATAGCCAGAAAACTGGGTTATAGTAGCGTACATTATCTATCCGCCCAATTTAAGAAAGTTACCGGCATGTCAATTTCTGATTATAAGAAGAACGCAGAAAAGATAGGTAGGACTTATCTCAACAGGATTTGAATTTATTTCATAAAAAAAATACAGAATTTCTAACATTTATTTCAAGCTCACTTTAAACAGCTCCTTATCTGAGGGATTGTTATACTAGATATACAATTAGCATAATGAAATTACATATTTACTTTTTATCCTTATCATTTTTATTACTTTTCACTTCACATATTGTCTATAGCCAGGATACACAAGATACAGTAGTGTATAATCTTACCATCAGACAAGAGATGGTGAAGAAGGCTGGAAAAGAATCTATGGGTATGACGGTCAATGGGGGCATTCCCGGTCCTACAATTCGCTTTAAGGAAGGAAATTATGCTGTTATTTATGTAAAAAATGAGATGGATGTAGAAACATCTGTCCACTGGCATGGGCTATTGTTGCCCAACTTCTATGATGGTGTACCTTACTTAACTACTCCTCCTATTGAACCCGGTCAGACGCAGAAATACGAGTTTCCGCTGATACAATCGGGCACTTATTGGTACCATTCTCATACCATGTTGCAGGAGCAGAGCGGGGTCTATGGTTCTATCGTGATTGAACCTAAGGAGGGAGAGAACCTGGATTATGACAAGGAGTTGGTGATGATACTGTCTGACTGGACTCACCAGAAGCCAATGAATGTATTGCGGAACCTAAAACGTGGCAATGAGTGGTACAATATCAAGAAAGGGACGGCCACACCGCTGAACCAGGTGATCGCCCGGGGTGCTTTCGGTGCCCAGCTGAACTTCTGGAGACAGAGGATGGAAAGCGCAGATATAGCAGATATTTATTACCCGGCTTTTCTCAATAACGGTCAGGTAGTGCAGGAATATCCCCAGTTTGAGCCGGGAGATAAGGTTCGTCTGCGGATTATCAATGGTGCAGCCTCATCGCAATTCTGGATGACCTTTGGTGGAGAAGACCCATTGTTGGTAGCAGCAGATGGTTTAAACGTGGTACCGGTGAAACGCAGTAAAACCTTTATTGGCATTGCTGAGACTTATGATTTTATCGTTACAATTCCTGATGAAGGGAAGATAGAGTTTAGAGCCACTGCACAAGATGGTTCCGGCTACTCTGTGGCTTACCTTGGGACCGGTGACATTATTCCTGCTTCGGAAGTTCCACGTCCTGATAAAATCAAAATGATGCAACAGATGGCAAAAATGGATATGCGGATGGGAGCTCCGGCTATGAAGTATAACCCAAGTGAAGAAGAACCACAGGAAATGATGAATAATTGGGGCATGCAGATGTATGGCGAAATGGACATGGAGGGTATGGATCATGCTGACATGGACCACCATATGAATAAAAATGAAGACATGGACATGGATATGCCTGATGAGGATACACCCAAACAAATGGATCATGCTCAAATGAATCATGAAAATAGTATAGAGATGAACGAGTCGACATCAGGTGATCAGATGGCAGGTATGGATATGTTCGCAGAATACAACTATGACTATTTAAAAGCCCCTACCAGTACCACTATAGGCGAAGATCAACCGGTAAGAAATATCCTCCTTAACCTTACAGGTAATATGTGGCGCTATATATGGAGCATGAACGGTGTCCCTTTGTCTGAAGCGGACATGATCAAGATTTCCCAGGGAGAAAAGGTGCGCATTATTTTTAACAATTTGACGATGATGCATCATCCCATGCACTTACACGGTCACTTTTTTAGAGTGGTTAATAAGCATGGAGAATACTCTCCTTTAAAACATACCGTCAATGTACCCCCTATGCAAAAAACGGTGATTGAATTTGATGCCACTGAAGACAGCGACTGGTTTTTGCACTGCCACGTACTCTATCACATGATAGGAGGTATGGCCAGAGCCGTAAGCTACGATACAGAGCGCGATCCACGAATGGAAGAATTTCCAGCCAAAATTTTATTTGGGGAAGGCAACCACTTTTATAGTTGGGGATTGGCTGATGTCGCCTCTCATATGTCAGAGTTGAACCTCGTTTCTTCCAACATCAGAAACCAATTCAATTTGAATGCCGAGTATGGATACAACCAAAATATGGAAGCCGAACTTACCTATGAGTACTATCTGTATGATTACTTTAGGGTATTTGCTGGGATGAACGTAGAAAACGAGATAGAAAATAGCCTGGATGAAATTTCAGCAACCGCTATTGCCGGTATCCGATTCTTTACACCCTACATGTTCAATCTTGACCTCAGGGTGGATAATAAATTACGGCCTGAAATCCGAATAAGCCGAGAGATCATGATATTTCCCCGTACCGCTATTTTTGGGAACTATGAGTATCAGGCAGACTTTGGTTGGGTAAACACTTTAACTGAAGAAGGAACTGATGTGCCGGTAGATTATAAGGGAGAAAACACCTGGTCAGCTGGTGTGGAATATTTCCTGAACAGAAATTTTTCATTAATGGGTAGCTATGACAACCGCTTTGGAGCAGGTGGAGGTTTATCCTTAAGATTTTGACTAAAAATAAACTTTTAAAACAATTAAATTAGAAAAACTTAAAAAGATGCAAAGCGAACAGAAACACGGCAACAATTACACTAAATTTTTCGCAATGATTGCAACCGCTATGGTAGCAATGTTTTTTTTAATGTATACCCATTCTTATCAGATTATTGATCATTTCTGGTTCAGTGAAACGAGGCTTTTTATGACGCTGATCATGACTGGTTCCATGATCATCATAATGCTCCTGTTTATGCTGAATATGTATCAAAATCGAGGGGCAAACATAGCGACCATCGGATTGGGTATCGTATTGATTGCCGGTGGTATAGGTTTGGTAAGAAGCCAGGTCACTGTTACGGGTATTGACTACATGGAAGGCATGATTCCCCATCATTCAATTGCTATTTTGACGAGTGAGCGTGCTCAAATTGAGGATATAAGGGTAAGGGAACTCGCTGATGAGATCATCAAAGCCCAGCGTAGGGAAATTATGGAAATGCAATGGTTGATCAATGACATCAGAGAAAATGGTGTGGTAGAAACAGAAGAGGAAAAGAAAAACAGGCCCTTGCCTGAGTTTGAAGGTTTGCTTGAAGAAGAAACACGAAACCTGACTGAATAGCAGCCTGACCTAAGCTTGTGAGGTAAAAATTGATCGTCTCAAAGTGATAGGGATCATTTACTAAGGGTTAGCTATCCAGATGTGTAACAATTGTTACATCGTTTTACAATTCAAATCACTATAATCTCATAGGACGAAACACTAAAAAATATAAACCCATGAAATACTACCACGAAAAAATATTGAAAGGCGCAAGCTTCGAAGAAGCGATCCAAAAAATAACAGACGCCCTGAAAGAAGAAGGGTTCGGAATCCTTACCGAGATTGATGTAAAAGAAACCCTGAAGAAAAAGCTGGATGAAGATTTTCGACCTTACAAGATCCTGGGTGCCTGCAATCCGCCTTTTGCGCATAAAGCATTGTTAGCTGAAGATAAAATAGGGGCGATGCTGCCCTGTAACGTAATTGTACAGCAGGTAGATGCTGATAGCGTAGAAGTTGCGGCTGTGGACCCGGTGGCTTCTATGCAGGCAGTTGACAACAAAGACTTGGCCGAAATAGCCAAAGAAATTCAGTCTAAGCTAAAGTCAGTAATAGAGAATCTTTAATCACATTTTGAATATTTAAAAAAACAGAAAAATGGAACAATTATCATAAGGAAACTCCACAATAATCACAATAGCTTCATAAAGAATTGGTAAAAGTACTGCAATACTTCTCGCCAAAAACGGGATCAATATAGATAATTAGTAGCCGAGGTTGATGAGAAAGCAGTAGTAGAAAAGCTGAAGCCCCACGATGTGGGCTCGCTTTTTGTCAAAGTGGATACATTCAGTGCTGAAGATGTTTCTCAAGGGGTAAAAATTATCAAGGACAAATTTGGAAGTCTGGATATTGCCATCAACAATGCGAGTATTGGAGGAGAAAGTGCATTGATTGGTGAATACAGTATAGAGTAGTGAGATAACACCATAGCCATTAATTTTCCGGTGGTATTATAGTATGATGTATCAGATTCCGGCCATGCCTAAAAGCTTTTGTGTGCCCTTACCTAGAGATAAAATAACATACAATAAAGACATATTACCATACAATGTTTTATGCTCTAGACTACTGATTTCTCTTATAATCATTTACCTTGATTTAGGTATTTTTTTCTGGTTATGAAGGTAAAAAAACTTTCCACCCTTACATGTCCGGTTTGTAAATATCAAGTTTTGAAAAGGATGCCTCTGGAAAAATCAGTTTCGGAGTTTGTATGCTTGAACTGCTCCTCAACCATCAAAGTAAAAGAGTATGAATGCTGTGTGTTCTGTACTTATGGTTCTGTAACATGCCCAAGAGTACAAATATGGAGGCTTCTGAGAAATAGACTGGATAAAAATCTATAAAATATAATAATCACATAAAAACCATTATTTGCAAGCTTAACATGAAGACACAAGCTACTTTGATATTCTCTTTATTTATCCTATTCCTATGTACATATCCACTTCATGCACACGAAGGTGAGAACCATCAACAAACTCAGCAAGAAACTACAGAACATGAGGAAAGCCATCATTCTAAAGATGAAACAAAACAACGAGGTGCCGAACACTCTGGTTCAGGAAAGGTCGGCGCTGATTTTGATGATTTTCCTAATCTGCACCCCCTTCTTGTTCACTTTCCGATAGTACTGTTAATTTTAGCAGCTATCCTGGGAATATTTAACATTTTTTTCCTGAAACAGGAGTTGAATTGGGTCTTAACCATCGTAATTTTCGTAGCTACCTTAGGTGCTTACGCAGCAGGGCGTTGGTATCATCCCCACACCCATGACCTCACAGCACAAGCAAAACTGGTGCTGGAGCAACATGATTTGTATGCTGATTGGACAATTTATCTGTCAATTGCTGCCTTGATAGCACAGCTAATCCACCATTTTATAATCAAAGGAAAACGTTGGTCTATGGTAGCAGTAGCTCTTATTCTTATCGGAGGTGCATATACTGTAAGTCATGCAGCACATTATGGCTCACAATTAGTATACATTGAAGGAGTAGGGCCACAGGGAGATTTTTTAGAAACAGGAGCACACAGCCACTAAACATGGCAATTGACTTTAAGCCTCCTAGATTTAGGATCTAAAATAATTTCATACAAAAAATACAGAATTCTGAACATTTCTAGAGGCAAATTACCAAACAATTAAGTGGCTATTATTTTATTATGCTCTGAGCTAATGGTTTAGATATTAATGCAGAAGCATTTCTACCGCGCTGAATCATGTATTTCTATGGAATACAATCATAGTATAAACAGAAGGTACAGTAAACTTAGCTTTGATGAAGTGGTACGCAAATCAAAATATTGACTGATACAGGCAGAGTTTGACACCATCCATGAATATATACTGGATGAATATTACTATCAGCTAATTGAGGAGGAAGTAGGTCGTTCTATTGTACTTGCAGCAGATAAATCGGAATTATCTGAAATAAGTGATTTAGCACTTTCATCATGCAATGATATCATCATAGAGGAAGCAAAGAGACAGTTTGTTGAAATAACATTAGTTGGCCCAAATGCTCTGGCAATTATGGGTAATCCTAAAGCTACTACCCCAAAAGATGACAGGATAAAAAGACAATTTGAGACCATTTTGAATTATGTAGAATAATTAACTTCTAGCTCATGAAGCTCTCATATACAGGTATTTACATCGTCATTGTTATCAGTTTTACCATTATCGTAGCGAATTGTGTTGGAACAGAAAAAGAGCAGGAACAGAAAGAGAATGAAATGATGGGGGAAGGGATGGTAGGGGGTAATGAAATGATGAATGAAGAAATGCGAAAGGCCATGATGTCTGGCAAGATGGACGAGAGTATGATGGGTGATATGCGCAACATTCATCAGCTGTTAACAAATCATGAGAAAATCCAACGCCGGGTTGAAAACCTGGACAATGGCGTCAAAACCTGGACAGAATCCAATGATCCTGAGCTGGTACCAGTTATACAAACTCATGTACGACAAATGAAAGAAAGAGTAGAGAACAATCGCCCGATTCGGCAGATGGACCCACTTTTCAGGCAAATTTTTGAACATGCTGATGAGATTAAAATGCAAATTGAAAATACAGAAAGAGGCGTATATGTACTGGAAACCTCCGATAATCCTCAGGTAGTAAAATTGATACAACAACACGCCCAGCGAGCAGTAAGTGAATTTGTAGAACAGGGTATGTCCCGTGCTATGGAAGCTACTCCTTTACCTGATGGATACGAGCAATAAGATGTTATAACAAAAAATTTCATAAATAATGATGAATCAAAACGATATGGGTATGGGAGGTGGAATCTGGATGTGGGTGTTTGGCATCTTGATTTTTATCGTGCTTGTTTTGCTGATTATGTGGATGATAAAGCAAATCAGGAAATAGTGTTTATCTTATAATAGGCATTTAATTTTTTAACCTTATATAAACTGATTTTTATGACAAGTAAAGGTGACAAGCACTCCGGAGGTATGGGTTCCCGTGGAGTAGTCCGCCCTATGGATATGCATCAAAATAACAACAACCATCAGAACCATGAAGATGGTGACCACGAACATCATAAGATGGATCAGGAACAACGGCTGCAAATGTTGCACATGCACCACCAGCAAACTTTGTGGATCTACTGGATGCTCGTACTTTTAGGTTTCTGGCTGGTTTTGTCGCCCTTGACTTTCAGCTATGGATCAGGAACAGTAGAGCCCAGCGGGGGGCGGGAAGTTTGGCTTTCATTATCTCAAAGAATTACTGTACTTAAATGGAGCGACATCATCAGTGGATTACTGCTGATTTTTTTTGGTTGGCGCTCACTCACACCTAACCGCCCTGTGAGCTTATGGCTTTGCTGCTTTATTGGGGTTTGGCTCAACATAGCCCCGGTCTTGTTCTGGGCACCTACAGCAGTAGCTTACCTCAACGATACCCTGGTTGGTGCTTTGGTAATTGCCTTGACTATCCTGATACCAGGAATGCCCAACATGATTATGTACATGAAAATGGGTTCACAGGTACCTCCAGGGTGGAGCTATAACCCTTCCAGTTGGCCCCAACGTTGGATTATGATTGTACTTGCTTTTGCCGGATGGATAGTATCCCGTTACCTGGGGGCTTTTCAGTTGGGTTATATAGATCAGGTATGGGACCCTTTCTTTGGTGAAGGGAGCCGTTTGGTACTCAACTCCAACATGTCTCACTCATTGCCAGTCTCTGACGGTGCATTAGGTTCTTTAGCTTATACCTTTGAGTTTTTGATGGGTTGGATGGGAAGCCCTTCCCGCTGGCGCACCATGCCCTGGATGGTAGCTTTATTTGGTATTCTGGTAATTCCTCTCGGCCTGGTTCATATCTTCCTGGTGATTTCTCAACCGGTAATTGTAGGGTACTGGTGTACCCCCTGTTTGCTGGCCGCAGCTATCATGTTGCCCATGATTCCGCTGGAGTTTGATGAGGTTATAGCAATGGGGCAGCACATGGTGCAGGCCAAACGAAGAGGCGATAACTTCTGGAAAGTATTCTGGAAAGGTGGTGAACCTGTAGAACATAATCAGGATGAACGTTCTCCTAAATTGATGGATCTTCCTCAAAGTCCCTGGAAAGTATTTAAAGCCTCGGTGTGGGGCATGTCTGTTCCCTGGACATTGGCTATTTCTACCCTTCTCGGTGCCTGGTTAATGTTTGCTCCGGCTGCATTTGGAGTTAGCATAGAAACTTCAGCAGCCGACATCAACCATCTGGGAGGTTCATTAATAATAGTGGTCTCTGTGATATGTATGGGAGAAGTAGTGAGAAGGGGGCGTTATCTTAATGTCTTGTTGGGCTTAGCATTAGCTGTAATTCCCTGGTTTTTGCAGGATAGTAATTTTGCTTTAAACCTGAGCAGTGCTATTACAGGGCTGCTTGTCGCCGGACTTGCTATACCACGAGGTCCTAAAAAAGAAAGCTATGGCCTATGGGATAAGTATGTAAAATAGTTTTGGAGTTTAGCTGCAAGCTCTCTGTGTATCATTATACTGAAGCTTGCAGCTTTTTAGCGCAAAAGACATCTAATAAAAATGTCAGTCAACTACTTCATAAATATAGCAGACTCCTATGATAAGAAATGGAAGAGCTATACAGACAATACATTAGAAAAAGCCTTTCAGTACTTCCCTGAATCGTTGGAAGGAAAAACCATACTTGATTTTGGCTGTGGCACAGGTGAGCTGATCAGAAGGACATTGGAAAAACATCCTAATCTGGGTCATATTACGGGTTATGATCCTGTAGAAAATATGTTGCAACAGGCCCGGAAGAAAATTCAACATCTCCCTGGGTACTTAAGAGATAAGGTAAAACTGCAAAATCAAAAAAACTTTGAGAATAAATATGACCTCATAGTATCTACAAGTGTCTTCCATTATCTTCAGCACCCTGATTCAGAGATGGTCAACCTTAAAGCACACTTGCAAAAAGACGGCATGTTGATCTTGTTAGATTATATAAAAAGCGGATTTCTAGCAAAGTACTTTGAATGGGCTATCAAACGCATAGACAACATGCATCATAAAGTTTATAGTCCTCATCAAATTCAAGAAATTCTTGGAAGAGCAGGTTTTAAAATTATCAGTAGTGAAAAATTTAAGATTACTTTTTTCTGGAAAGGCGTTGTAGTTTGCGCTACCAATGAAGAGTAAATTTCCGGATAAAAAGATTCCATACCAATGAATGTGATCATATTTTTAGTGGGTTTATGCATCATATTGATAACCGCACACGACTTTTTTTATACTACCCTTTCTTCCAATGGAGCTGGAATAATCACGCATAAGATCACTAAAGCTATCTGGAGCTTGTTTCTAAAAGTAAGCAAGCTATGGGGTAACAGAAGCGTATTGAAATTCTCTGGGATTACCATCATGCTATTTCTATTTAGCATGTGGATCATACTGCTCTGGATAGGTTTGTTTGTCATGCTGATCAGTGAAGAAATTTCCGTAGTCACCTCTAGCAAAGAACTATCAGCTAGCCTGCTTGATAAGTTTTATTATAGTGGTTATGTTTTGTCAACCATGGGAAATGGCGACTTCAAACCGGGAGCTAAACTTTGGCAGGTCATTACTGCTGTTTTTTCGTTTGCAGGTTTCATTTTTATCACCACCGGTATCAGCTACATCATTTCTGTTTCTTCTGCTATCATCAACAAGCGAACGCTGAGCCTTACCATCAGTAACCTGGGTAACACCCCCCAGCAAATATTGCTTAATACCTGGAATGGAAATGATTTCTCCCGCCTGCTCACCTATGTTCCTCAACTTCAGCAGCAGATCAACAGTCATGTTCAGAATCACATGGCATTTCCGGTTTTACATTTTTTTCATACCGGCCGGAAGAAAGATGCTATAGCTGTCAATATCACTAATCTGGATGAAGCACTCAGTATAGTTTTGTTATTTGGTGAACCTGACAAAACCAATCAAGGGCTTAGGGATGATGTACATCCTTTGAGAGATGCTTTGTACTTTTATCTTGCTTCATTAAAAGGCCCTTTCATTCAAGCCACTGATGGTGAACAGGCTTTTCCCAACCTTTCTTCATTAGAGGGAATGCCCATTAAACCGTCTATATCCGCAGATGAGATAAAAAATAATTATGATACTATAAAACAAAGAAGAATGTTGCTTTCCGGTTTATTACAAAATGGCGGATGGAATTGGCAAGACATTTACCCTTCAGAAAACGAGCAATAAAATGACAGAAAATGAAATTCGTAAGAAAGCCAGGGAAGTGATGTATGAAAATATGGTCACTGGTTATTCCAAGTCAACCAATACTCATTTTCATTATACCAAACCTTCACCGGGCACATACCCTTTTCAGTTTTTTTGGGACACATGCCTGCATGTTTTCATCCTTTCTGCTTTAGGCGAGCATGATATGGCTAAAAAACACCTTATTAGTCTCTTTGCTTTGCAGGAAGAAAATGGGTTTGTGGGACATATGATCTATTGGAACAATATAACACCCGGTAGATTTACCGATATCTTTCAGTCTCGCCCCGGCCTGAAATGGAAGTTGTTCAAAACCCATATGAGTGCTTTAATCCAGCCTCCTTTAGTAGCTCAGGCTGTAGCGAAAGTTTATCATGACACTGGCGATCGCGAATTTCTTGAACTTATGCTGCCCAAACTAAAGAAATATTATCACTGGCTGGCTATCAACAGAGATTTTGAGGGCGATGGATTGCTCTCTATTATTTCTCCTTTTGAGTCAGGAATAGATTGGAAACCAACTTTTGATGTAGTGGTAGGTTTTCCGCAGAAAAAAGCAGACTGGAGGCTATTTTGGAGAGTGATATGGGTAGATGTGCGTAATTTCTGGCATCGCTACAATACTGAATCACTCTACAATAAAGATTATTTCATAGTCAAAGATGCAGGATTCAATACAATCTATGCCCAAAACCTAAGGGCATTAGCTGAGCTATGCGAGGAGCTTGATGATCCGGATGCAGATACCTTCAGATCCAGGGCTAGCCAAACCATACAAAGCATGATCAGTATCATGTATGAAGACAAGACAGCAGCTTTTTATGATGTATATGGCAAAGCAAATACAAAAATCCGGATATTGACTCCCACAATTTTTTTTCCAGTAGTGATCAAAGGCATGCCTGATGAAATTTGCAAAAAAGTAATAGATACTCATTTTTTTAACAAAACAGAATTTGACGTGCCTTTTCCAATTCCTTCAGTGGCTAAAAACCATCCTTCTTTCAATCCTACAGAGTCCCTATATATCTGGAGAGGGCCTACCTGGATTTTATTTAACTGGTTTATGCACCAATTCTTACTAGAAAAAAATTATAAAGAAGAAGCTCACCTCTTGGTAGAAAGTATCCAAAAACTGATCAAAAAAAGCGGTTTCAGGGAGTATTATCACCCTTTTACAGGTGAAGGCTATGGTGCAAATGATTTCACATGGGCCGGATTAGTCGTAAATATGATGAATATGGAAGTAGAATATAAAAGAAAAGAATAATTGGCCGCGTAGGCCTGTAGAAAATCAATATATCTAAACATAAAACCATAATTTTATACAGCTTATCAATAACAAGTCTTTAAATTAGAGGTCTATTTTTTAATACATTTTTTTAACATTTAATAATTTTTTTACCATGAGACAACATCAGGATTTTATCCAGAAATTAGCCGAGTGTGCCGCAGCCTGCGAGTACTGCTCTGACCAATGTTTAAATGAAGATGATATTGCTAAAATGGCTGACTGTATACGTACAGACCATGACTGTGCAGACTCTTGCCATGTAGCGATTAATTTCGTCGCCAGGGGAAGTAGCCATGCAAAAGAAGCAGTTCGCTTTTGCCAAACCCTCTGTAAAGCTTGCGCTGATGAATGTGACAAGCATGAAGCTCAACATTGCAAAGAGTGCGCCGAAGCTTGTCGGGCCTGTGAGGAAGCCTGCAAACAGTTCTTAGGCTAATCTATTTCTAATCAATACAACTACCTCATTATCCAGATAGCTCTAGATTTGGGTAATGAGGTTCATTTGTTACAGTCATAGATTGTGAGACATAATTTTTTACTACAAAGAGTAATTTTTTAATCACTATGTCTTTAGAAATAACAGAAGCTGTTGAAGAAATCAAATTTCCAAAAGAGACCCATCGGGAATTTGCACAAGACGTATCACAGGGACTAACTGCGGAGCAAAAGTACTTACCTTCAAAGTACCTGTACAACAAACAAGGAGATCAGATTTTTCAGGAAATCATGGCTATGCCTGAATACTACCTGACACGCTCAGAGTACGAAATTTTCTCTAGTCAGAAGTCTGAAATTCTGGAAAAATTCAGTGAGGGAGCAGAGGAATTCCAACTGATTGAATTCGGTGCAGGTGATGGAATGAAAACCAAAGTTTTACTGCAGCACTTTGTGGCACAGCAGGCTAACTTCCACTACATCCCTATAGATATTTCGGCCAACATACTGTCAGAACTCACTTCGGAATTACAGCGCCATTTGCCAGCATTAGAAGTCCAAGCCATAAGTGATGATTATTTCAGCGCCATTGAGCAACTCAATCACACATATAAAGGAGGAATACGTAAAGTAGTGTTGTTTCTGGGAGCCAACATAGGCAATTTTAGTGCAGAAGAAGTTAAGAAGTTTTTGCATAAGGTTTCCGAACATATTTCACCCGGTGACCGCCTGATGATTGGATTTGATCTAAAAAAAGATCCAACTACAATTCTAAATGCTTATTTTGATAAAGGGGGAATTACCAAGAGGTTTGATCTCAATCTGTTACACAGAATTAACGAAGAGTTGGATGCGGATTTTGACCTTCAATCTTTTCAGTATTTCCCCATGTACGATCCTATGGAAGGAGTTGTCCGTAGCTATCTGGTAAGCCAGCAAGCGCAGGAAGTACATATCAAGGCTTTGGATATTACTGTCCACTTTGAGGCATGGGAAGCAATATATATGGAACAATCCCGGAAATTCAGTCTCCAGAATATTGATCAATTAGCTCAGGCTACGGGCTTTCAGGTAGTGCATAATTTCTTTGATAGCAAGCGATATTTTACAGATTCGGTGTGGGAATTGAAAACATGAACTTCAAAACGTATCAATAATTTATCAAACTATGTCTCCTCTTAAGCAGTACCTGATTCTATTTGGCATGCTGGTATTTACCGCCGGGTTTGTAGGCATGATCTACCTGATCAAAAAATCATTGGGCAAAACCATGGAAGAGCCTGGAAAGATAGTGCCTGCTGAAAGTGGCAACTTATCGCCCAAGCCTGCCTGGGGACGCTATCATGTCCATTATTATAGCTTCGCCTTACTTTTTCTGGCCTTTGACATGGAAATGGCTTATATGTATCCTTGGGCAGTAGTATATAAGGAGTTGGGCATCATGGCCCTGCTGGACATGGGTGTGTTTCTGATGATTTTATTTCTGGGATTGATTTACACCTGGAATCAGGGAGGCCTAAAACGCCAATAATATTTGATGATGGAACACAGGATGAAATACGGTGCCAGAAAAGGCACTTGGAATTTTTTAAAGCGATGGGCTGCCAAAGCGATGGCTCATGAGCTGTATGTATTTCCTGTGCCCGGATCAGATGTATTGAGGAGCTATGGTCTTCATCTCGAAAAAAAAGGTATTAACATTGCAGCTACGCCCCGTGAAGCCAGTGTGCTCCTTCTCGTGGGCCCTGTTTCTGAAATTCTGGCAGAAAAAGCAGCTATGGCTTATGCTCAAATTCCCCGGCCCAGGGTATTGGTCTTTGCCGGACTTGATAAAGCTGATCCTCTTCCAGAACCAGATATAAAGCTTTCTTTACAAGCTGAAAATTTACAGGAAGAAATCAAAAAGCTATTGACCCAACATGCCTGGAGAAAAGAGACCGAACCATTTGCTACAGAAAAAATAAAAGAAGCGGTAGAAGATAAAGATGAAGACCACGGCCACATGCATCATGGACATGAAGGAGAGCAGGATGAGGAGCATGGAGAGGAAGAAGAACATCAGGAGCACCATCAAAAACAAGGAGAGCATGAGCATGGAAATGCTCACCAGCAAAATGAGCAGAATAAAAAACATGCTTCGCATCAACATAACCAAGAGCATACGCATCAAGAGCATGATGGACATGAACATCATAAAAAAAATAATGATGGAGATGAGCAGGATGAACACCAGCAGGAAGAAAATGAAGATCACGATCATGAAGAGCATGAGCATCAGCATGGCGGAGGCGGTGGACATAATCATGGTGGTGGAGGCTTCATGTCTATGGTAGCCATGACCAAAGATATGCCTCGCAGTATGGATGGTCTGGCTATGGAAATGAACCCCGTCCATTTCGGTCCTTTCTTCCCCGGATTTCCGGGAGGCTTAAGTATTTCCATGATGCTGGATGGTGATACGGTGATGCAGGCAGAAATAGAAAAAGGGCTTCTGTGCAGGAATTTGATGGAGACTTTCCCCTCAGAACCCAAGGCATTTGTAGGGCATATTGCTACAATCAACCCTTTAGCCCCGGTAGCCTTCCGTATACTGGCAGAAAAAGCTGTTGCCAATGCCTTGAAAATGGAAGATGATGAGCAGAAAGGTATAAACGATCTTGTCCTGCTGGAAAAGGAAAGAATTTTAAGTCACCTGAACTGGCTGGCAGTTTTCAGTCAAACAATAGGTAGCCCTGTCATGCACTTGAAAGCTATAGACTTACACCGGCAGTATCAAAGAGGGAGGGATAATGAACAGGCTATTTTAAAGCTCATAAAACAAATTAGAAAATCTTCCCATCTGAAAATGAGATTGAAGCCAGTAGGTATGATTCCTAAAAACCTGCTTCATCATGCCAGCGGAAGCATCGCCAGAGCCGGAGGGGTGACTCATGATGCCAGAATGCAGGATAAAACTTACGAGAACTTTTCCTTTTCCCCCTTGCAAGGTAAGCACAACAATGCGTGGGGAAAATTATTGATGAGGTTGGCTGAGATAGAACAAAGTCTTAAGCTAATTCAAGCAAATGAAAAACTATCTGTCACCGGACATGAAAAGGCAATACCCTATAATGAAAGTTCGGGCGAAGGTAGGGCAAGAGTAGAGACTCCCAGAGGCGTAGCAGAAATGACCGTTCAAATCAGTGCAGGACAAGTAAAAAAATTTCATCTAACCACTCCTTCTGCCTCCCATGCGGCATTTATTCCGGAAGTAGCAAAAGGCCAGGAATTGGGTGATGCGCTGATAGGCATAGCCTCCCTGGACATTGCCCCCTGGGAAATAGATTTATAAATATACCACAATGAGCCAAACTATTTACTGGATAGTAACCATAATTTTATTTGTAGCAGGCTTGTACCTGCTGGCTGTGATGGAACGCTGGATAACCTATGGCAGATTTGACCTGCTGGCTCCTTTCAGAAGATGCTTGGCGCTACTGGGACAAGAGTCTGTTACTCCTCGCAAAATGGATAAAGTATTTTATGAAACGGCCCCACTGCTGTTTATCGTAGCTACCTTGATGGCAGCTATGATATTACCTTTTGGCAAAGGAAGCCCGGCAATAGATTTAGCTACCGGTGCTTTATTTATCAATGCAGCCCTGGCTTACATTATGGTATCTATATTAATGGCTGGCTGGGCACCTAACGGAGTATATGCTATGATCGGTGGATGGCGGTTTCTGGGACAACTTATTGCATACTCTATGCCTATCGTGATGGCGATCACCGCCACGGTGATGCGGGCTGAATCTATGGCTTTGACTGAAATAGTAAATTCCCAGCAAAGTTTATGGAACATCATCTATCAACCAGTGGGATTTTTGTTGTTCTATCTGTCAGCAATGGCTATGGCCTTTCTACCCCCTTTTGACTTGCCTACAGCTCCAGGAACCTTAGCCGGGGGAGTATGGGCTGAGTTTACAGCTGAACGTTTATTGGTTTTTCGCATAGGCAGGCTCGCTTTGATCATGACGCTTTCACTTGCTACTACCATACTTTTTTTAGGCGGCTGGCATGGGCCCTGGCTGCCGGATTATCTCTGGACTTTTCTGAAAACATTAGCAGTAGCCGCAAGCTTTTTCGGGGTCAGCCGCTTTGCCGTACGTATCCGATTCGATAGCCTGCTGGAATGGAGTTGGAAATTTGCCACGCCTGCTGCATTATTTAATATTCTTTGGGTAGGTATACTTTTATTGTTATGAATGAAACACGTCTCATATTCCTGATATTTTTTGGCTTAGTGGCTATCTGGTTTGGCTGGAGGGTATTCATGACCAGCTCTATGGTACGCTCTGCCCTTTCCCTGCTGGCTTCTATGGCAGCCATAGGTGCGATGTTTTTTGCGATGGAAGCAGAATTTCTGGGCGTACTGCAAATCATGATGATGGCTACGGAAATGAGCATCATGGCCATCTTTATGATGATGTATATGATGGACCCCGGTGGCCTGATGGGCATGGACATGAGCCACCAGAAATCAGCTTCCATCAGCGGTGGCATATTGGTAGGAGCATTTGCGATCGGGGTAACTGTACTCACCAGTTGGGGAGGAATGGCTTTGGAAGCCCCCTTGCCGTCAAAGCAGAATCATGATTTGGGCATTGAAGTTATGAAGAGGTCTATGATGATTTTTGAATCAGCCGGGGTAAGTATTTTAGTCGCTATGATTGCTGCCACGGCAACTGCTTTGCCTTACAAAAAAAATCAAATGTAATACGATGGAACTGACCATTACTTTAATCATAAGCGCCATATTATTTGGCATAGGACTTTATGGAGCCCTGGGGCAGACCAACCTCGTGATGATCATGATGGGCGTAGAACTGATGCTAGGGGCCAGCATGCTCAATCTGGTGGCTTTCTGGCGCTTTCTGCATCCTGAAACCTTCTCCATACAAATGTTTGTGCTGGTGGTGATGACCGTCATGGCCCTGGAAGCAGCCGTGGGATTTGGGATTGCTACTCAGCGATTTCGCACCAAAGGTTCGGTAGAATCTGAAGAAGCCAGCGATCTAAAAGGATAGCTATGATAACAACACTAATTTTGTCTCCTTTCATCGCCTGCATAGGCATCTATCTTTTCAGAAGAAAAGCAGATGTATTCGCCCTGGCAGGAGCACTGTTGAGTCTGGTAGCTTCCCTGTTTTTGGTATTCAGGGTAAAGGGCGGAAGTACGGTCAAGGTAGAAATAACTGGTTTGCCTGAAATGCCTTTTCTGCTAGAAGCCGACCAAAGTTCTGCCATACTTGCGGTGGTAGTCGCTGTCGTTGCTTTCTTCATTTTCCTCTACGCCAGAGGGTATATGGCAGCAGAAAAAGGGAAAGTATGGTTTTGGGCAGGCATGTCTTTGTTTGTGGCTGCCATGCAACTGCTGGTGATGGCAGGAGACTGGATATTATTCATTACCGGCTGGGAAATCATGGGTTTTGCTTCCTATCTGTTGATAGGCACCTGGCATTGGGAAAAGCAGGCCCAAGAGGGTGCCAACAAAGCATTTTTACTTACCCGCTTCACAGATCTGGGATTGTACATCGGTATTTTTATTATCATTATCGCACAGGGCACAAGCCAGATTTCGGCAACATCTACGCAAGGAATTTCTACACTAGGAGCTTTGGCCATACTACTGGCTGTGATGGGCAAATCCGCCCAGGTACCTTTTCAGAGTTGGTTATCTGGAGCCATGGCCGGACCTACTCCTGTATCTGCTCTGCTGCACTCTGCCACTATGGTCGCTGCGGGAGCCATCCTACTCCTCAGAGCTTTTCCCCTGCTGTCCGAAGGCGCTATGCTTTGGATAGGCATCGTAGGCGGCATCACCATCCTTATGACCGGAATGACAGCTATTGTCTCAAGAGATGTTAAGCAGATGCTGGCAGCTTCCACTTCCAGTCAGCTTGGCTTTATGCTGGTAGCGGTAGGAGCCGGGTTTCCGGGCGCTGCTTTCGCACACCTGCTGGCACATGCTTTTATGAAAAGCAGTCTTTTTCTTGGATCGGGCATTTATCAGCATGCAAAAGATTCCACCGCTTTTGCCGATATCGCAGGACTGGGGAAGAAACTTAAAATTTCATTTTTCGCCTTTGCTATAGCTGGAATTGCTTTGGCAGGTATTCCTCCTTTCATCGGCTACTGGTCAAAAGATGGTATACTGGCTGCAGGACTTCAAGCCTCAGCAACCGGATGGTATTTTCCGGTAGCCCTTATCGGGGCTTTCTTTACTGCAATCTATATGGGCAGGGCCATCCGAATTTTATGGAGTGATGCTCCTGAGCACGAACCGGATGACCATTCTATTGAAAAGCTTAACTGGATGCGGGCGGGTTTGCTCGTGCTGGTATTGGTAGTGGCTATCGGAGGATTCTGGCTGGAGCCTTTAGTGAAATTTGCAGAATACGAAATTCCTAAAAATGAAATAGCCAAATATAGCGGACTGGCCGCTGCAATTGCTGGTCTTGCAGCGGGTTGGTTTGTGAATACGCAGTCTCTTTTCGGGAAAGCAAGTGATTTTCTGGCCAACAATTACCAATTGGCAGGGGGTTACCAGTATATCATTGTAAAGCCTGTACTCAAATTTGCATTCTGGACAGACCGGCTTGATCAGGCGATTCATGCTACAGTGCTTAAAGTAGGAACTTCTTTTGCCGGTATCTCCCACTTTGCCCAGGAGATTGACCAGTTTTTTAGCAAACTCACAAACCAGGTCGGCAGCTTCAACCTAAAATTGGGCGTCCTATCCCGTAAGCTGGAGGAAAGTGGTATAGAGCAGTGGATAGCCTCCCTTACCTCATCAGTGCAAGAACTGGGTAAGTACAGCAAACAAACCCAATCCGGTATGGTGCACAAAGAGTTGGTGTGGTCAGTAGGCGGCATGCTGGCACTTATGATAATTCTCATTTTTTCAATGATATAAACTATGGAAGATTTTTCTTTTCCTTTACTTTCTATCACCATCTTTCTCCCTCTTATCGGGGCACTGGTGGTACTTTTTACCAAACCTGATCAGTCTAAACCTGCCTATGGAATCGGTATCACTTCTTCCGCACTTTCATTGCTAAGCGCTATCCTGATATGGATCAAAGGTGTGGAAGGTAGCTTTTCACAAGTGGAAGAGCTTGCCTGGATTCCTTCCCTGGGAGCAGCCTATCGGGTGGGCGTGGATGGCATCAGCTTTCCTTTGGTGCTACTCACTACTCTGCTATTTCTGACCTCTCTTATTTTCTCCACCAAGATCAAAGACAAAGCCCCAACCTATGTCGCCCTGGTATTACTGCTGGAAACGGCCTGCCTGGGCGTATTTTTATCCTTGGACCTTCTTCTCTTTTATGTGTTCTTTGAAATCACGCTGGTAGGCATGTACTTTATCATTGCAGGCTGGGGACATGAACATGCCAAGAAAGCGGCCCTGACATTCTTTATCTACACTTTGGTAGGGAGCCTCTTCCTGCTGCTGGCACTTCTCTCCCTCTACCTGCATGCAGATCCGCACACTTTTGATATGCGAGTGTTTATAGCCGCACCTGTGCTTAAGGGACTGGCAGCAGCGCTTACTTTCTGGGGATTTTTCCTAGCTTTTGCTATCAAGACGCCGCTTTTCCCTTTTCATACCTGGTTGCCTACAGCTCACACTGAAGCCCCTGCTCCCGGTAGCGCTATCCTGGCAGGTATTTTACTGAAATTGGGTGCTTATGGTTTCATCCGCTTTGCTCTGCAAATGACACCTGAAGCCTTTCGTGAATTTGCGCCCTATGTGATGGTGATAGCTGTAGTGTCGGCGCTCTACGGTGCTTTTGTAGCCCTGGCACAGACAGATATAAAGCGGATGGTAGCCTACACCAGTGTAAACCATATGGGGTATTTTGTATTTGGTGTGGCGGTAGCTGCCGTAGCAGGAAACACCGCCCGTGCACAAGCACTAGATGGGGCTATACTGCAAATGGTCAGCCATGGCGTAGTGACAGGGGCGCTTTTTCTCTTAGTAGGCTCTTTGCAAGATAGGATAAAGACCCGTGAGATCGCTGACATCAATGGCATCCTGCATACATCTCCCGTGTTGGGAGGACTCTTTATACTGGCTTCTTTTGCCTCACTTGGCCTTCCAGGACTAGCGCATTTCCCTGCCGAATTTCAAATTTTCCTGGGTGGGTTCAGCGTGTATCCGATAGCTGTAGGTTTTATCATCATCGGGCTGCTCATTACCTCCGGGCTTTACCTGAGGGCGATTCAAAAAGTATTTATGGGCAAAAATCCGGAAGGGCTAACAAGCCGGGATGATTTACATGCTTATGAACTATGGGCACTTGTCCCCCTAATACTATCCATTTTGGCCCTTGGTCTTTTTCCTGAAATTCTACTTTCAGTAATTCATGAAACCACAAAAATACTTGGAATATGAGCCAGATGGCCAGAGACTTAATCCTGATCCTGCCTCAGATCATCGTCCTGCTCACCGCAGTGGTAGCTTTGATATGGGAAATGTTCAGAAAACCTTTGGGTAGTCTGCTTACTTTGTCAATTGGCATGATAGCAGCTTCCATTCTGAGCATCAGCAGACTAGGATTAGACACTACTGCTTTCTCCCAAACTTTCAGGATAGATGCGCTCAATCACTGGTCAGTCATCATCCTTTGCCCTGCCTCTGTTCTTTTCGCTTTGTTGGCCCGGAGCGAACTCCGAGGCACAGATCGTGAAGGAACTGTCTACAGCCTGCTGGGTTTTTCTACCCTAGGTTCTCTCTTACTGGCGGGAAGCGGAGATGTGATGTTTATTGTACTGGGGATTCTGATGAACAGCCTGAGCGGTTTTGCCCTGGCTGCCTACCCCAAAACCGACAAGGCTACGGAAGGTGCCATGAAATACTTTGTATACGGATCAGTGACCGGTGCAATTATGATCTTCGGTTTAACTTATTGGGTAGGCATTAGTGGTAGTACCCTGCTTTCAGCCTTAAATGATCCGGCTTTACCCCCTTTGCCAGTGATTTTTGGGTTCGTAACACTGGTAGTAGGCATCAGCTATGCAGCGTCTATTTTTCCCTTTCACTTCTGGACTCCCGATACTTTTGAGGGAGCACCCGTTTCCATTGCAGCTTATCTGTCTGTGATCCCCAAAATAGGTGCTATTTATGCACTGGCTCAGGTAGCCCGTGAGATCCCTACAGAACTTTTAGATTGGCCCCTTATGCTTGCTATTCTTGCTGTGCTCTCCATGACATTCGGTAATGTGGTAGCTTTATGGCAGCAAAATGTCATCAGACTATTGGCCTATTCTACAGTTGCTCAGGCAGGATATTTTTTGTTAGGTGTAGTAGCTATGCAGCAAAGCAGCCTGGCTGAGCAGTCGCTGGTGATCTTTGGCATTGCGTACGCTGTGATGAATACCGGAGCTTTTGCCATTGTCTTAGCCAATGGTCAAAAGATAGAAGACCTCAAGGGGGTTGGAAAATCATCTCCCTGGCCTGGCGTAGCTATGACGATATTTTTGTTCTCATTGGTAGGTATCCCTCCCTTAGCAGGTTTTGCCGGTAAATTCCTGTTGTTTGGCGCAGCCATTGACAGCCAGTTTACCTGGCTCGCCATTGCTGCTATATTGAATAGCGTCATCTCTTTGGCAGTGTATCTGCGCATCATTGTTCCCATGTACTTTCAGCAGGATGCCTCCGATAAGCATACCTATTCTCGGTTAGTGTCTTTTGTATGGATTTGCTGTCTGTTTTTTACTGTGGCAGTGGGACTTGGAGTGCAGATATTCTTGTGATTTTTAATATATAAATATTCTATAACGCAATTTTTAGCCGATTCAATTGAATTGAATTCAAAAAAGTAAAGAAGTTGCTTAAGCTTTTCATCTTGAAAAATTAAGTTAGAATATTCTACAATAGTGGATCAGGGATAAACTTTAATTCTTTCTTAAACTCAGCCAATCACTTTGCTCATAGACGTTAAATGTATATGCCAGATGTTTTCTGATCCTTTCCGATGCTGGATATAATAACTGTGCTTTTCTAAATGAACGCAGGGCATTCAGATACTGCCCTTCCTCATAGTATTTGATTCCTACATTGAAGTACTGCAATCCTATGAGGGAGATCCACAAAACAGCCTGTTCTCCTTTGAAAAGCATTTTTTGTTGAGTATGTACACCATGCATAGGATCAGTGGCCTCAAAGACAAGTGTTTCTTCCTCTAGAAATACCCTTAGAAAAACATGCTGAGGGGTTTCATAAATCATATAGGGTATATTCAAATATTCCAGTACATAAGCGTAGAGCATCGTTCCACTCAGACAATTATATTCTCCCTTGCGGATAAGATCTGCAAAGCTGGCCTGCGCCTGGTATCTTTTGAGAAATTTCTGATGCAGCTGATAAAATAATCTCTTGATAAGCCAAAGCGTGTCGTTTACTTGGGTTTGTTTCCTTTGTAGCTTCAACAGTTCTTTTTGTAGTTTATCTGAAAAACTTGAGAAAGTAATGCTGTCTAAATGAGGATCATAGGCAGACAGCATGGAAAGTAAATCTACCCCTTTTCCCTGTTGCCAGTCATGAAAGACTTGCTGCTCCTGGTAAGTATCAAAGAGCACACAATAGCGCAGCTCCAAAATCTCCTGGGCAAAACTGGCCTGATAAAACAAGCCTGAGCACAACACTAATATAAGTTTCCAACTATGCATGTATAGAAGTATTATAGATTCTAAGCCAATGCTGAGCACTCATCTGCAAAGCATCCCACGGAGTACCCAGAGGTGGGCTATAACTTAGATCCAGATCATTGAGCTGCTCTACTGTGGAGAATTGGTGAATAGCCGTTGCTACCACATCTATGCGTTTGGCCACTTCTGCTTTTTGTGCCCCCCACATTTGAACTCCCAAAAGCTGTTGGTTATCACTTCTTGCCGTGAGCTTGATCAGGATAGAAGAGGCTCCGGGATAATACGATTTATGATCATACGCTTCATACACTGCTGAAAAGCAAGGTATTCCGGCTTTTCTGGCTTCACCCTCTCTCAAGCCTGTTCTTGCTGCCACATGATCAAATACTTTGACTACCTGCGTGCCCAGAGAGCCTCCGTAATAGCGTTTACCACCTGCTATATTTTCTCCGGCTACTCTTCCCTGCTTATGGGCGGTGGTTCCCAGGGGTAAATAGTCATATTGCTGTAACAGTCTGTGATAAGTTTCACAGCAATCTCCTGCTGCATAAATATCTTCCAGGTTCGTATGCATCAATCCATCAACTTTGATAGCACCCCTGGCTCCTGTATGGATTCCAGCCTGATGCGCAAGTTCGGAAGCAGGCTGTGCACCAGTTACCACCAGTACAACTTGGCCTCTTACCTCGGTTTTGTTAGTCTCCACAGATAGGCTTCCATTACGCTGACTTATCTTCTTGACCAGATGGTTTTGATAGAGGTGTATTTTTTTTGACATCAAATAATCACGAACCACCAACCCCAACTCCGGGTCGAAAGTCTGTAGTGGATAATCTGACGCTTCAATCATATGGACAGTTAACTCCCTTAAGGTAAATGCTTCTGCCATTTCTACACCAATGTATCCTGCACCAATGATCACTACTTCTTTTACTTGATGCTCTTGCAGGTAAGATGCTATGATGAGCATATCATCTATCCAGCGTAACTGGAAAACACCAACTAAGTCAAGCCCTTCTATAGCAGGAGTAACAGATTTTGCTCCAGTGGCCATGAGCAGCTTGTCGTAAGCAAATACTTCTTTACCTAAAGGAGTAGAGACTGTTAATTTCTTGTCTTCAGGATGAATCTGTTCTACTTCATGATGCAGCAGCACGTCAATACCTGCGCTTTTTAATTCTTTCAGTGACCTATGAGCCAACTGATCTGGCTGAGTTACTTCTTTGCTTAAGTAAAAAGGAATCCCACAGATGCTGTAGTTGGGATATTCATCTTTGAGTAACATATGAACCTGAAAAGAAGGAGCAACCTCTTTGATACGCAGAGCAGCACTTACTCCGGCATCACTGCCTCCAATGATGAATATCTCAACCATAGTTTAAGTTGATATTGATAAATACTGCTCAATTTCCTGCACTATTTGTCTGGCACTTCGTCCGACTCCAATTAATGTAGCGGAAGCAAAACCAGTCCAGCTACCGTAGCCTACCAGCCATAAACCCTCTATCTTCAAAGCTTTGGTATTTTCATTGAGTATCCGGCCATTGTTTTCTATAACATTCAATGGTTTGAGGTGCTCCAGCGCAGGGCGAAAACCGGTACAAAAGATGACCGAATCTGCTTTTATAAATTCTCCGTTCTGAAGTACTACTCCATCCTTTTCAAAATACTCAATGGTGGGCTTAGCTTTAAGCACTCCTCTTTCTCTGGCTTCTTTAACCGAGGGCACCATGACGATATCTCCTAAAGAAGGAGGACGATAGCCTTTCCCCTGCTTTTGGGCTTCATATAAAGCAGAAGCCCTGTCAAAGAGTACTCTTCCATCTACGTCATCGGGAAGAAAGGAAGGTTTTTTGGAAGTAAGCCAGCTAGTTTGTGCAAGCTGACTCACTTCAGCAAGGATTTGTGCTCCAGAATTACCTTCTCCTACGATGATCACCTGCTGATTTTTGAAAGGTTCAGCAGAACGGTAAGCAGCAGAATGTAAAATCTCACCTTCAAAATCATCCATTCCCTGAATCTGAGGAATGAAAGGCTTGGTAAAACTTCCCGTAGCACTCACTACTACTTTAGTCTGGAAAACACCTTGGTTAGTCTTCAGTTGGAAAAGGCCCTTTACCTTCTCAACCTTTTCCACATGGGTAGGTCTTTGTACTGCCAACTGGTATTTCTCTTCGTATTTGCGCAGATAATTCAGCGTATCCTCCCGACTGGGATAGTAATCCGCCCCTCCGGGCATTATTGTTCCGGGAAGGCTACTAAAAGTTGCCGGGGAAAACAGCCAAAGGGACTCCCAGTAGTGTTGCCAACTTCCTCCCGGCTTTTCCTCTTTATCCAGGATAAGGTATTTGAGATCAGTTCTTCGCAGGTAATAGCCAACTGCCAAAGCACTTTGTCCTCCACCAATGATGATGACATCGTAGATTTCCATTAAGATTCTACTTTAGAAGGCTGGGCTCCGTACAATTTTTTTCTAAACCAAAAAGCAAGATTGACCAGTAATATCAATGCCGGCACTTCAATGAGCGGGCCTACTACTCCGGCAAAAGCCTGCCCGGATTCTATGCCGAATACCCCTACGGCCACTGCGATGGCCAGTTCAAAGTTGTTGCCGGTAGCTGAGAAGGAGATGGAAGTATTTTCTGCGTAATTGGCGCCTAGCTTTTTGGCCAGAAGAAAGCTCAGCACGAACATTAGCCCGAAGTAAATCACCAGAGGTATTGCGATGCGCAGTACATCTAGTGGGATATCTACAATCGTCTGCCCCTTAAAGCTAAACATCACCACTATGGTAAAGAGCAGCGCAATCAGGGTCAGTGGACTGATCCTGGGAATGACATGTTCTACATACCACTTTTCTCCTTTTGTCTTGACAAAGAAGTAACGTGTCAAGAAACCTGCTAGAAACGGAACGCCAAGGTAGAGAAATACACTCTCGGCTACTTCTCCCATGCTGATATCTACCACTGAGCCTTCAATACCGAAATAAGGCGGCAGCACAGTAATGAATAACCATGCAAAGAAGCTGTAGAAAATGACCTGGAAAATGCTGTTCAAAGCCACCAGTCCTGCAGCATATTCTTTATCTCCCTGTGCCAGATCATTCCAGACCAGCACCATCGCAATGCAGCGGGCAAGGCCAATGAGGATCAGGCCGATCATGTATTCGGGATAGTCTCTTAAAAATGTAACGGCTAGCAGAAACATCAGCACCGGACCAATGATCCAGTTCAATACCAATGACAGAGTTACAACTTTCAGGTTCTTGAAGACTTTACCCAAATGCTCATAGCGCACTTTGGCAAGCGGTGGATACATCATCACAATCAGACCAATAGCGATAGGGATATTGGTTGTACCAGCTTGAAACTGACTAAAAAAGCCTTCTATATCAGGAACGAGGTTGCCTAAAGCCACACCAATAGCCATAGCCAGAAAGATCCAGAGGGTCAGGAATCTATCAAGCAGGGAAAGTCTTTTGGGTTGATTTTGCTGTATAGTGGTTTTCGTTTTCATCGTGTTTTGTCTGTTAACTACTCTCCAGAAAGAGCATCATCTCTTCTGTTTTGGTGTAGTCATTGGTTTTGTAAATGACATTACCTTCAGCATCAGTAATGAGAAAGAAAGGTATGCCAATCTTTAGCTCAGGAAAACGCTCATCATTTCTGTATTTCTCAAACTCAGCAGAGGTATCGTAGACTTTGTAGAGTACTGCGTTTTGCAGTGCCTCGTTGAGCGCCTTGTCTTCCTGCGTCATTTTTTGAAATGCTTTGCAGTTGGTACACCAGTCGCCATGAAAGTCTACAAACACCAGCTTACCGCTTTGAGCCGCCTGTTGATAGGCTAATTCTTTATCCAAATACCAGCTTAACGCTCCTTTCTGCTCAATGGAAGAAGTACTGGCTATCGCAGCATCATTACCAGCTTTACCTGCTGAGACCGGTAGCACTAACATTTGTGAACCCATCAGGAAAAAACCAAGTACAGCTGCCAAAGCAAATAGAGACTTCTGCATTCTGAGTTGTTTCATTGCTGAATCAGCTTGTAGTTTGTAGATAGCCCAGACAAAAAGAAGTGCGCTCAATACCAGATAAGTAGCTGTAGTATCTTCAAAGCCCCATATGTTTAGTGCTTTTACCACATAGCCAAGAGCAAAGTAGCCAATAAGCAAAGCAAATATCCACTGTACATACAGCATCCATTTACCACTTTTAGGCAGACCCAAACCGAATACACCAAGTAATAATACCGGCAGCCCTACGCCCATTCCAAACAGTAACATCTTGAATGCTGCACTTAAGGTCATGCCAAGGGTGACTATAGTTGATGAACTTGCAATGGCTAAGAGAATACTTACCACAATAGGACCTACACAGGCAGAAGATAACATGCCTGCCCCGGCACCCATCAGGAAGCTTCCTGCTAAACCTTGCTGCTTGCTATCTACTTGACCACCAAACAAAGGGAGGTGCAGCAAATCAACCGTGGCAAGCGCCATGATAAAGAGCAGTATCCCAATCAAAAGATTAGCGATAGGCAGCCGAAAAACTTCATTGAACATACCACCACTCAGGGAGGCTAAAACCCCAAATAGAAAATATATGGCTGCCAATCCAATATAATAGATCAAAGGATGCGCAAATTTTCCAAGGCTGCTTTGCCTGCCTCTAAGGAAATTTACCGTCAAAGGATAGACAGGGTACACGCAAGGCAGCAGACTTGCCAGCACTCCTCCCAGCAGTAAGAAGAAATAGCTGCCTATGCCAGAAGAGGCTGCCAGTTCCTCTCCTACCCACTTGTTCATGGTATCAAAAACTGACTGTGCATGCACAGGGATGAGCATGTACAGCATCAATGCAGTAAGAATGAGCTTCTTAAACATAAAACTACGACTTCACTTTAGACATCATAAAGAACATCTCTCTTGCGATCTGATGACAACGCTCATCATATTTAGCTTCTTCCTGCGCTGTTCCATCAAAGTCTTTGGGATCATCATAAGGAATAGGAATACGCAATGAAGTACCAGGAATAAAAGGACAGTTCTTATCAGCTTCAGAACATGTCATGATGGCGGCAAAGTCTTTCTGAGGATTGATTTCATCATCATACTTTTTGGAAAAAGCTTCCACGGTAGGAACACCTTGAGCATAATTTACAGCATACACCGGATTATCTCCTTCTTTGACAGTATTGATATCAAAACCTGCTTTCTTCATGGCTCTTACGGCACGAGGATTAAAAGCAGTAGCTTCTGTTCCTCCTGAATAGGTCTCCACACCTTCCACACCATAGTAGTGTGCTGCTGCCTGTGTCCAGAGCTGAGACATATGGCTGCGACGGGAATTATGCGTACAAATAAAAGTCAGCTGTACTTCCTCTTTGGAACTTTGCTTGCTTTTGATATACAATGCCAGCTTGGTCAGAGCCCTTTTCCGCTCTTCAGGGATTTGGTCAAATTCAGAGATTACTTGTTGCACATAAGGTTGTAGCGGTGCATTCAACTTGTTGGGAGTGATTTCTTTAGAAGTCATAGCGCTTAAGATTAAAAGCATAAACAGGCTTAGGGAAAAAGTTTTCATAGTCAACATCATTTGATTGTGTTATTGTAATTTTACGATAAGAACACATAAATTTTTTTAGCAGCAGTTTTTCTTAGGAGTCAAAGAAGCAAACAGGTTGATCAACATATCACGGGCTTCCTCCCAGGCTTCTTCATGGATACAATAGCCGATTCTAGGTCCTTCAATTTCTCCTTTGATAAGACCTGCGTTCTTCAACTCACGCAAATGCTGAGAAATGGTAGATTGTGAAAGTGGCAACTCTTCTACCAACTCTCCACAAAAACAGCTTTCATGTTTGAGCAAAAACTCAATAATAGCTACTCTGGCTGGATGTGCTAAAGCTTTAGCATACTGAGCAACCTTATTCTGTTGCTCATTAAATACTGCTGTCTTACTGATTCCCATAATGAACTTTTGTTATCGTAAAGTAACGATGAGTATTTTGAAATAGCAAAATTATCTTGCATAAATTTGTTTAAGTATCAGACACACCATTGACCAAAGAAACATTTACCTAGTCATCATTTATGGATATACAGATACAGCCTTTCAAACCTGAGTATTGGTCTGAAGTTGCTCAAATTTACCAGCATGGGCTACTAAGCCGCAATGCAACCTTTGAAACTGGAGTCCCTTCCTTTGAAGTCTGGGATAAAAAATTCCATCCACACCTGCGCTGGGTAGCTGTTCAGCAAAAGCAGGTAGTAGGATGGGCAGCTCTTATGCCCATATCTGAGAGAAAAGTATATGCAGGTGTGGCTGAAGTAAGTATTTATATGCATCCTGATTTTGCAGGACATGGCATAGGTAAAAAGTTGATGCAGCATCTCATTACTGAAAGTGAAAAGGCAGGAATCTGGAGCTTATTTGCTTCTTTATTTCCGGAAAACACGGCCAGTGCACGTATACATGAATCTCTTGGCTTTAGAAAAGTAGGTTACCGGGAGAAAATCGCTCAACTCGATAGTATCTGGAGAGATACGGTAATCTATGAAAAAAGGAGCACTACGGTAGGCATTTAAAAATTCTTCAGATTTTTGCGTCTTTTTACCTGCGGTCCAGTCTTCAGTTTAAAAAGACATGAATCTTATGAATAATCTTCCTGTAGCCATCATTGGAGCAGGGCCGATAGGTCTGGCAGCTGCAGCCCATTTAACTTTAAGAAACCAACCTTTTTTACTTTTTGAGGCAGGCACTACGGTAGCCAGTAGTATTCTTTCCTGGCAGCATGTGCAGGTATTTTCTCCCTGGCGCTATAATATAGACAAAGCAGCACGGCAACTACTGGAAACCTCCCCCTGGCAAGCTCCTGATGATGAAGCATTGCCCACCGGCAAAGCACTGTATCAAAAATACTTTCTTCCCTTTTCTCAGCTTCCTGCCATCAAGCCTTTTGTCTCACTGAATAGCAAGGTGATTGCGATTGGCCGGAAGAATCTGGATAAAGTCAAAACCAAGGCCAGAGAAGCTTTACCTTTTGTCTTGCAGGTACTTCATCAAAATGAAAACATCAAACACTATGAGGTCAAAGCAGTCATAGATGCTTCAGGTACCTGGAACTCACCCAATCCTGTCGGTTCTGGTGGGGTCTATGCTGTAGGGGAAACAGAACACCGTGAGCATATCATTAATGGCATTCCTGACATAGCAGCTACACACCAGCAGCGATACATAAACAAAAGCGTGCTGGTGGTAGGCAGTGGTCATTCGGCAATCAACACCATTCTGGAATTGAATAAACTCAAAGACTCTTATCCAGACACACAAATTCACTGGGTGCTGCGCAAGAAGCATGTCAGTGAGGTGTATGGTGGAAAGGAAGATGACACCTTACCTGCAAGAGGGGCTTTGGGTATTAAAATTGAACAGTTGGTCAATGAGAACAGGGTAAATGTCTACACTCCCTTTCAGGTGCAGCAAATCATAGGACAAGAGGGTAAGCTTACGCTTATTGGTTCTCAATATGATGAGCAAAGGGCTTTACCCGGCATAGATGAAATCATCAGCAACACAGGCTCCCGTCCTGATTTCTCTTTTTTAAGAGAAGTCCGGCTCAGCATTGATTCCGCCCTGGAAAGTGTGGCAGAGATTGCAGAACTCATAGATCCTAACATCCATAGTTGCGGCACTGTCCGGCCTCATGGAGAACTGGAGCTCCGTCATCCTGATAAAGGCTTTTATATCGTAGGCTCTAAAAGTTATGGGCGTGCGCCTACCTTCCTAATGGCTACCGGATATGAACAGGTAAGGTCGGTGGTTGCTGCTATTGCTGGAGATTGGGAAACAGCCAGAAAAGTAGAGCTGGAATTACCCAAAACAGGCGTATGCAGTCTGAATAATGCAGAAGAGGCCTGTTGCGGAACCCCTGCTGAACCTGAAAAGCTAGCCTCTGCATGTTGCGGGTGATCAGCAAGCCATGGACAAATCTCAAAACGCCAGTGTACGCTTCTCTTGCACTGGCTTTTGCCAGTTTTGGCGATGCTTTCTTCTACCCTTTTCTACCGGTTCATGCAGAAGAGATAGGAATACAAATAGGTTGGGTAGGCTTACTGCTGTCCATCAACCGTTTCATCCGCATTTTCTCCAATCCCCTACTGGTAAAGATTTTCAGCCGCTATGGTTTTAAGTGGATGACTTTAGTGGCTGTTATCCTGGCCATAATCTCTACGGCAGGTTATGGCATGGGGTTAGAGATGATGGGTTGGCTCATGCTACGAGTTTTGTGGGGCATTTCCTTTTCTGCCTTACGCCTCTCTTCTTTGGGATATGCTTTACAACATCCAAGTGCGGACTTTTCGCTGGGAATTAGCAGAGGCATTTATGAGCTGGGACCTATGTTTGCCTTGCTGGTGGGTCCGCTCCTGATCAAAACATGGAATCCTGCTGTTACTTTTCTGATGCTGGCAGCAGCTTCTTTACCTGCGCTTTACTTTGCCTGGCATCTGCCTGATTTGAAGCATGCTCCACCAACTAAAAAATATCCTTTGCTCAGTATACCATCTACTTTTAACCTGCTCACTTTGATCACGACTTTTCTGGTAGAAGGTATGCTGATTGTCTTACTTGGCAAGCTGTTGCTGGAAACAGATCATCATCTAACAGCAACTTCTGCTATAGCACTAGCCGCAGCCTGGCTAGTATTCAGAAGAGTAAGTTTTCTGGTATTTGCTCCGGCTGGAGGTTATCTGGCAGATCAGTGGGGATTGGACAGGCTTTTCAGCGGATCTGTAATTTTGATCTGTTTAGGATTTATACTGTTATGCTTTAATCATTCATTTCTTGGTCTTTCCATCATTTTCATTGCCAACAGCATTAACGCTTCTCTTGCTCCGGGTGGAGCATCACAGGGAGAAGAAGATAAAGTGCAAGCTGTGGCAGAGAACGCCACTTGGAGAGACATAGGAGCTGCCTTAGGAGCATTGGCAGGAGGCTTGCTTTTATCATCCGATCACCTTCATCGTATATTTATGCTAGCAGTGATGCTTTTACTGATGGTACTCTGCTTGCATCTCAAAGACTCAAAGCATTTACTTAAAAAGTTATTGTCATGGAATTAGCCACTTTATATACAGATTTTCATAAAACGCTCCTGACCTATATCAGAAGCAAAACAGATTCTAAAGAAGATGCGGAAGATATATTGCATAATGTATTTGTTAAGATCGCAGGTCATGAAGACATATTGGCTCAGAAAGAAAATCTAAAAAATTGGGTATTCATCATTACCCGAAATGCTGTTTATGATTATTATCGCAGCAAAGGCATTGGGCAACATGAGAAGCTTGGGGAAGTTTCTACAAATAACCTCGCCACCACTGATACAACTGCTCCTGCTCAAGGCTTAGAGGCATGTTTGCTACGCTTCATAGACCAACTTCCTGATACAGACAAACATCTTTTAATTGCCTCTGAATTAAAGGGTGAAAAGCAGAACGAACTTGCTCAACAATACCACATGCCTTATTCTACGCTTAAGTCAAGGGTACAAAGAGGGCGAAATAAATTAAAGCAGATGCTTACCGATTGTTGCCAGATAGAGATCAATAAAAGAGGGGAAATTCTGGAGGTCTTGCCTAAAAATAATTGTGCTGAAAATAGCTGTAATTCTTGTGAAGGATGATGCGTCTTTTCTTAAAGATGCGCGTCTTTACTTCTGAAAACATTATAATTTATTTCTTATGGAAAAGACTATTTTAAACATCCCCGTATTACAAAAAAGTAAAGGCACACGAAAAGTATCTGCAAAAACCATTGCCTCGTGTTGTGCCCAACCTGCTAGTGGTGAATCATGTTGCAGTCCAAGTCAATCACCAGAAGAGAATGAAGGTGAATGTTGTGCTCAACCTGAAGATGGCTCTGCCTGCTGTAATAAGTAATTCAGTACATACGTGATCCCGGTAAAAGACTATGAAGGCCTCCTATTGAGCGAATAGCTAGGGAGGCTTTTTATGTTATGAGAATTAATATTAGAATTTAATCAGCATTCAGAACTCTTGTAGAGGATAAAAGCCAGTTGATAATGAATCCTTTATCTTTTTAAATAAAAGGTATAAAACCCTAGGGTAGAACCCTGGACCCAACTTTCCGAGTCGGACGGCCGATGCCGCAGAGCCTAGGGGAATTAGACCACTAATGATTAAATGAACGCTTAAATGTTAATTCGTAAGTATATTATAAGTTTCCTTTACTGAGTTGATTGGATAAGCCAATGCAAAAATGTTCTACAAGGTTCGAGTACTTCTAAGCCTCAAAGTTTTAGTAACAAACACCAGGATTAATATAATATCTACATAACATGATAGATTTGACAGGATTCCTTTAGGTACTTTATGTCTCTTTTTATATCTTTAAAACGGTGCAAATCACCACAAATAATATTGTGTCCAAATCGTGGTCCATTGATTTTATTTAAATCGTAAGCTACTGATTAACAAGGGTTTTATAATTTTGGGTGTAGGGCTGCCGCCCCGACA